>JAGONC010000021.1 GCA_017993235.1 Lentimicrobiaceae bacterium | reverse complement strand
TGTTGAAGAAGATCTCTTCAAATCCATAGAAATAGTCACCGCCTGCCAGTTGCAGGTCACCGAGGTCAGCCGGATTGCTCCAGTTGCTTCCTGTTCCGTACCAGACAGTCTGATAATCGCGTCCAACACCATTGTCGCTGTCGTTGTTGCCCATGCTGAAGCCGATGGTCCTTCCTCTACCGGGCGCGAAGCTGAAGATATCCCAGGCAAGCCTCAGTTCAACATTATATCCGTCGCTGGTGATCTTCCATTTGGCATCCCACTGATCGGGAGTGGCCTGTACGCCATCTGCCTTGAACCACAGGGCGGTATCCACCGTACTGTTGCTCAGGAAATCCTGGATCAGCTGTGTATCGAATCCGGGTTCGACCTTGGAACCTTTATCGTTATTGCCGTCGATGTAATATTCAATCGCGTCATTATCCCATGGATTGCCGCTTCCTTCCACGACAGCGTCAACCACCTTAACACCGAGGTACAGGCTGTATTGATCCCATGCTGCACCCCAGGTGACCGTATTGTTATTGGGTCCATTACCTGCCACAACGTTTTCAGAGCCGTAGGTTAGTTCATATTCGCCCAGATCACCATCGATGACCGGTGCTGTCGCCGTATAGGCAGCGTAGGCAATGCCTTCAGCAGGCAGCGCAGATGCTACGAATTTATATTCTCCTGTGAGGCAGTCAAAATGGATCCTGTACCTTCCTGAGGTGGCAGGAATTTCCGGGCCTCCCAGTTCGGCAGTGCCTTCGGGGAATACATCTTTTGCCCAGGTAACGGTACCCTGCAGGTCTTTCCTGAACACAAGGTTATAATTGGCATCGAAGTCATAGGTGCCAATATATTTTGTCGGCTCATCGATCGGGTTTCTCAGGATAACATCTCCGATGGTCTCATTGTAAACGCTGATGCAACCGCATGAGAGCACGCCGAAGACCAGGTCGCCGAAGCCAGAAGTATTATCATAGTCCTCTAAGCTGCCGTTCCAGGCCATCTTATAGTCAACACCAGTATTTGTGTCGTCATCCGAAACGATGATGTCGAATCCCATGACTGTGCCTGGTGTTATGCCCAGTGCTGCCCAGGGAATAGAAACTTCCCCTGCATAACCGCCAGTGGTAAGACCAAAACCAAGAGTGCACTGAATTCCTTCAGGTCCGTGAATGATCTCGATGCCACCGATCCCGAACTTCAGATGGACATCCTTGTCATCATAGGCGCCACCGGATTTATTTCCATCCAGGAATACCTCACCTCCATCATTGGCGGCAGGGATTGCATCGATAATGTTGATACCGACGAACAGGAATTCATCGTTGTAGGTAACACCAAAGTTCACCGTGTTCTTGTCGGCAGTGACTGTACCATCTATCACACGGGAAATATTCTGGTCGATCTTCCAGTCTGCTTCGTCCAGAACACCATCCATGGTCATGGTGAACACTTTGGGAGCAATCACCGAGTTACCCAGTCTTTCAAAGCAGTAGTCCCCTGATTTCTGGTTGAAGGTGATGTTGTACTTACCGCCGGCGACTGAAATGATCATGGCGGGATCCTTTACACCTGTCTGGCACAGGGAGGTACCGCCCCACACTTCGGTATAGCTTTGGTCTGCGTCCATGCGGAAAAGCACTCCTGTTGAGCTGGTGAAATTGACCGTTGCTGTAAACTGGCTTGGATATTCCGGATCACGTACCATCAACAGGTCAGTATAGGGAATGGCACTGCCACCCCATTCATTGAAATCGCCGATCAGGCCGATTTCCCCGCAGATGGTATTGTTTTCCACGAAGTTGTAGGCACCTGTTCCCGAGTTGAAGGTCACATCGTATTTACCGGCAACCAGCGGGATATTCGGACCATTGTCCGTAATACCGATACCGGACGGCCAGCCTGTATTTCCCCAGCTCCAGGTCCAGTCATTGTTTTCACGGAATTTAACCTGGGAATTGGCATACCAGGAACGGGAGACCGTCCAGAGGTTTGGATCGGCTGCATCCCTGTTCATGGGGGCATCGCCGTTCCAGCCGTTGAATTCTCCGATCAGGCTTATGGATCCGGAAGTGGCTGCGAAGTTGTATGCACCTGTTGCACAGTTGAAGGTCACATAGTAATCGGTGGTTATGCCCTGATCATCCAGGGGAACAAAGAGGTCAGGTCCATTCTGCGTTCCGATGCCGGACGGGAAATCAGTGGAACCCCAGTTCACCGCCCAATCTGCATTTTCGCGGAACTTTACCTTGATAAATCCATCACCCGCCGGGTCGACGTCCTGTGCATCGGTGAGTGTCAGTATTGCATGCCATTCATCGGGATTCGTCTCACTTCTGGTCATCCATACATCACCCGCCCAGCCATTGAACTCACCAATGATCCCGATTTCACCACAGGTCGTCACGAAATTGTATTCTCCTGTTGTGCAGTTGAAGGTGACCTTATACTTTCCGGGAACTGCAGGGATATTTGCTCCATCCTGAACGCCCGTGCCTGATGGAAAGTCAGGCGCTCCCCAGTTCACTGTCCAACCACCATTCTCACGGAACTTCAAACCTATTATGCCATCGGGTGGATCATTTGTATCATCCTCTGGTTTCAGGGTGATGGTCGTCGTCCAGAGAGAAAGATTATCAGGATCGCGATACATAGGATAATCCGCTGCCCAGCCATTGAATTCACCAATCATCCCGATGGTGCCACAGGTGGTCGTAAAATTATAAACACCCGTACTGCAATCAAAGGTGACGTAATAGTTTCCCGGAGGGACAGGGATATCAGGTCCACCCTGTGTGCCTGTTCCTGAAGGGAAATCGGTGGCACCCCAGTTCACACCCCAGTCAGCATTTGCACGGAATTTCATGGTAATGATACCATCGGGCGGATCCGTGATATCATCTTCTGCCGTGACCGTCAGAAATGTTGAAAAAAGTGCCGGATTTTCAGGATTGCGCGTCATGAAATGGTCTCCGGCCCAGTCATTGAACTCGCCAATCAGGCTAACACGCCCGCACTGGCTCATCGCCTCAAATGAGATAAATGAAGCGAATAAAATGGTAAAGAGTAAAGCTTTTTTCATGTTGGTTAAAATTTGGTTATTAATAATTTCAGAAATTATTCAAAAATTTTTTCAAAAATAGCGTAAATACATAATAATCCCAAATAAATTCAGGATCAAGAGGTGTAAAATTAACACTAAATTATATATCGAAATGATTTATCAGTGCAAATTTAACATTTTTTCCATGTAAGAACCGTTTCGATAGGGTATTTCAATAACTTACACAGAAAATTGAATATGGATTAAAAAAATTCTTAATTTCGGGGCCTCTTTTGTGAAAGTCAATCATTTAAAAACTGACTATATGATCAATCAATTACAACTTTTCAAGAAAGCAGGCATGATCATCCTTTTTTTCATTGCCTGCATGAGCTATGGCTATGCCCAGCAGCGGACCATCACGGGGAATGTGAAGGATGCCCAGACAGGGGAAACCCTGATCGGGGTCACCATTACCTCTGCGGATGACCGTACCCTTGGAACGGTGACGGATCTGGACGGCAATTACCGGCTGAACATTCCTGAGACCGTTCAGGCACTGAGCTTTTCCTATGTGGGTTATGCCACCCAGATCATCCCGGTCACCGGTGATGTGATCAATGTCGCACTCGAACCGGGGCAGGAACTTACGGAGGTTGTCGTGGTCGGGTATGGCGTGCAAAAGATCAAGGAGGTCACCAGTGCCGTGGCCAGTGTGAAATCGGAAGATTTCAACCAGGGAAACATCAACGATCCTGTTCAGCTCATCCAGGGTAAAGTGGCCGGACTGGCCATTGCCCGACCGGGAGGTGACCCTAACGCTGATTTCAATATCCGGCTTCGAGGCCTTTCCACCTTTGGCGCCAGCACCGAACCGCTGGTCATCATCGACGGTGTGCAGGGCGTTTCTCTTAAATCGGTCGATCCCAAGGATATTGCCTCCATTGATGTGCTGAAAGATGCTTCTGCAGCTGCCATCTATGGCACAAAAGCTGCCTCCGGAGTCATCCTGATCACCACCAAGAAGGGTGAGTACCGTCCCGGGAAAAAGATGTTCAATGTGGAGTTTGGTACAGCCATCACCACCGAATCCGTCGCACGGAAATTACAGGTACTCTCTGCCGATGAATACCTTTCGATCCCCAATACAACGGACTATGAAACCGAGACCGACTGGATGGACGTGATCACCCGTAACGGAGTATCCCAGGTGTATAACCTTTCTATCAACGGTGCATCGGAATCGTCATCCTACCGCGTCGCCTTCAATTACCGCAGGGGAAATGGCATTGTGGAAAGCACAGGCTTCGATCAGCTCAACGGAAGATTGAATTTCCAGCAAAAAGCACTCAACGATATGCTGACCTTTAACCTGAACCTTTCCGCCAACATGAGGGATGAGGATTATGCCGATCTGTCGGCACTGACCTTTTCTGCCCGTTATAATCCTACAGCTCCCGTGAAATCTGACGACGATTTTTCACAGGAATGGGGCGGGTATTTCCAACGGGAAGCTTTTTATTTCTTTAATCCCCTTGCCATCATTGAACAGGGAACACTGGACGGAGAAAAGAACGAGATCGTTGGAAGCCTTAAAGCCGATTTTAAACCAATCAACTGGCTGACATTCAGTGCTTTCTATTCCCAATCAAGGGGATATGAACTCTATGGTAGTTATTGGAGCAAAAATGCTTACTGGACTCCTTACGCGGTTGGAAGCCACCTGGGATATGCGCGTAAGGAAACCAGGGAGAATTTCCACCAGTTGTTCGAGTTCACGGGCAACATTGACAAGGATTTTGACCGGCTGAACCTGAAGGTGCTGGGCGGTTATTCATGGCAGGAAGATATCAACGATAATTTCTGGGCGTTCGGCAAGGGATTCCTGACCGATGGCTTCACTTACAACAGCATCGGTTCCGCCTCGGGCGACCTCAGCAATTCAGAGACGATGGACAGCTACAAGAGCGGAAGCACGCTGATCGGATTTTTCGGCCGGGCCACTGCCAACTGGGACGATGCCGTGTTCCTCACGGGGAATTATCGTCGCGATGGCTCTTCCATGTTTGGAGAAAACAACAAATGGGGAAACTTCTGGGGAGTCAGCCTGGGTGTCGATATAGCGCAATTTGTCGACATTCCGATGGTCAACCGGCTGAAAATCCGGGGAGGCTACGGTGAAACCGGTAACCTGCCACCTTATCCCTACCTTTCCAACCTGCTGTTCAACGTCACCAGCCAGAACTTCTTCTACAATGGTCAGTACATTCAGGCTTACGCTCCCACCCGCAATGAAAATCCGGACCTGAAGTGGGAGGTCAAAAAGGAATTTGGAGTAGGGCTGGATTTCTCTATGTTCGATTATCGTGTCACTGGTTCACTTGACTATTACAAGGCCAGAAGCACTGACCTGATGCTTGAATTCACGGTTGCCGTTCCGCCTTATCCGTCCGACCGGATGTGGCTTAACCTGGGTGAACTGGAAAACTCGGGCGTTGAACTGACCGTCAACATCAATGCCATCGAACGTGATAAATTCAAATGGTCGACCGACCTGAACTTCACGAGATTTTTCGACACCGAACTGGTTAAAATAACCAGCGAACTGGTTGAAAGTGAAAATGAACTTTATTTCGGTTATCTGGGCGCACCGTTCCTCACAGGTGTGAGATCCATTCTGGTGGCCGATAGCCTGCCCATCGGTTGTATCATCGCTCCGATCTTCACCGGCATTGACTCGACCGGCAAATTGCAGTATAAGGATGTCGATGGTGATGAAACTTTTAATGCCCAGGAAGACTATGAGGTGGTCGGCAATGGATTGCCGGAATTCCAGTTTGGGTGGGGCAACACATTCTCTTATGGCAACCTGTACCTGAACTTTTTCTTCCGTGGCGTCTTTGGTCATTCGTTACTCAATGTCAACAATGCGCGCTATGGCGTTCCGGTGGTCATGGGGATACAGAGTGGCATGAAACAGGCACTTGACTTCATCGATGCAGTGGACGGCCCGGTTTACTCGGATGTACATGTGGAAAAAGCATCTTACCTGAAACTCGACAACTTTGCCCTTGGCTATAGGTTCCAGTTCCCGGAAAACAAGTACCTGTCATCAATCAATCTGTATCTGTCGGGACAGAACCTCTTCACCATCACGGATTACACAGGTGTGGATCCCGAAGTTCGTTACGGCGACAGCTATGATAATAACAATCCGCTGGCTCCCGGGATCGACAGGGAAAATACCTATTTCAGCACCCGTTCGTTCACCGTCGGCCTGGATATCCTGTTCTGATCCTGTCAAATGCTAAATCATTAATACTGAATACTGAATCATAAATTTGAACCACAATGAAACGAATCCCAGTTTATATCAAAATATTGCTGATCGTCGTTTTTCTTGGAACGTTCAGCCAGTCCTGCACCGACCTGGAGGAAACGATCTATTCTGACCTGACGGGTGATCTGTTCTTTGAGGACCCGGATAATCTTATTTATGCCTTTGGTGTGGCCTATACGAATCTTTATGAGCTGGTGGGGCACAAATACGGCATGGTGGGCATTGATTGCGGAACCGATCTGCTATGTGTCCCACAGCGTGGTGGCGACTGGTTCGACGGAGGCGAATGGCACCGCTGGCACCGGCTTACCTGGACACCTTCGGAGGGTTATGTACAGCGGTGGTGGAACCTGCTTTACTATGGCGTGAACACCTGCAACCGGCTGATCCTTCAATTTGAATCGCTCGAAGGAGTGGATACCGAACCGGCCATTGCTGAACTGCGTGCCCTGAGGGCGCTTTATTATTACTGGCTGCTCGATCTGTTCGGAAACGTTCCCATCCAGGACCGTTTCGATGTACCGGCCGACTACAAACCCCCGACAAATACAAGACAGGAAGTTTACGATTTTGTGGAAACAGAGCTGTTGGCAACAGTCGATAAATTGCCTAAGGAAACAGGCCTGGCAACCTTCGGACGGATGAATTACTATGCAGCCCAGATGGTGTTGGCCAAATTGTACAGTAACGCCGAAGTGTACACCGGAACCCCCCAGTGGAACAAGGCTCTGGATGCCTGCAATGTGATCATCGAATCGCAGAATTATGAAATGACTCCCAACTTCTTTGATAATTTCGTGGAAAATGCCACAACATCCAGGGAATATATCTTCGGTGTGGCCTTTGACCTTGTCCAGGCCAGGGCATTTGAAGTTCACCTGTTCACCCTCCATTACAATCTGGTGGATAAGTACGGGATCGGAGACGCTTCCTGGAATGGCATCTCCGCGCAGGAGGGTCTCTTCAATATGTTCGAGGAGAATGACCAGCGGCGGAACGGACTGCTTTTCGGCCCGCAATATGACAACGAAGGCAATCAGATAACCGATCCCAGCTACGAGAAATTTGATCCAACCAATCCTTCCAAACCCAGGGATCCGGATGGTGCCGGACTGAACCTGACCCCCAACATCAACATGCTGGAGCCGAACTGCCTGCGTCAGTGCGGTGCCCGCATAGCAAAGTGGCCCTTCATTGCAGGAAGCGACCGCTACATGGGTAACGATTTTCCGGTCTTCAGGTATGCTGACGTACTGCTGATGAAAGCTGAATTACTGCTTCGTACCGGTGGCAATTCCGGAGAGGCTCTTGACCTGGTGAATCAGGTCAGGGCACGTGCGAGCGCGACAGCCCTGAATGCAGTTACACTGGATGATATTCTGGCGGAACGTGCCCGGGAACTGTTTGCTGAGGGTCACCGCCGCTCCGACCTGATCCGGTTCGGAAAATATTATGATACGCGCTGGGAAAAACCGGATGTGTCGCCGGAGTACGTGAAACTGTGGCCCATCCCGGAATCCCAGATCAACGCCAACTCCAACCTGATCCAGAATCCGGGGTATTGATACCTGGTATTCCCCTCTGTGTGCCTCTATGCAATCCTTTGTGCGCCTCTGTGGTTAAATACAATTTTACCACAGAGGCGAAGGAGGGGTTCACTGAGTCGCACAGAGAGTTAAGGGAGCTTATTCTTGTCTCGATAATTCAAAAATCCGGTAATCCCAGGGCTCCAGTTTAAAAAGAATCCTTTTTTTCAGGGTGACCTCATCACCGGTAAAGACTTCTGTATAATTTCCAGGATAAGCAAAGTTCTTCATGTTGATCTCCTGTTTTTCGGCTGACATGTTGAAGATACACAAAACCCTGTCATTCTCTTTTTGCCGTGTAAAAACCATTACTACCGAATCAGCCGCCACAGGCAAAAGCTCCATCAGCCCTCCCTCGTTTCCGTTCCACAGAGCTTGATTCCGTTTCTTCAAGGCCAGCAGGATTTTATAAAATTCCGCATACTCCGGATTCCTGTCCCAGTCAATGGTGTCTTTCTCGAAGAATTTCAACCGTTTATCCAGACAGGCTTCCTGTCCTGTGTAGATCAGAGGCATTCCGGGGACCGTGGCGGATAGTACGGCCATCAGGGGTGCCGCATCTCCCATACGTTCAAATTCAGTTCCCTGCCAGCTGTTCTCATCGTGGTTGGAAGTAAAATACATCCGGAAGCTGTTACCCGGGTAAAGAGTGTCTGTCTTCCTCAAATAGCCGATCATGTTTCTGACGTTCATTTTACCCTGTGCCACCTGGTTCATGATGTGATGGAATTCCCATCCGTAATCCATGTCAAATGCACTGACCAGCAGCTCGGGTTTCTCCGATTCAGCCAGCATAAAGACCGGCTTTACCTGATCCAGTTCCCTGCGAGCCCTGTTCCAGAATTCCGTCGGGACCATGCTGGCCACGTCGCAGCGAAAACCGTCTACGTCGGCTTCTGTCACCCAGTACTTCATCGCACTGATCATATAATCATGCAGCTCCTTCTGATCATAGTCCAGCTGCAGCACGTCCGTCCAATCGTATGGTGAAACCGGATTTCCTGCCGTATCCCTTTTGTACCACTCAGGATGATCCACCGTGAGAACATTGTCCCATGCGGTATGATTGGCCACCCAGTCCAGGATCACTTTCATGCCGAGCTCATGCGCCCTGTTCACCAGTAACCTGAGATCATCCAGTGTACCGTATTCGGGATTGACGGCCATGTAATCCTTAATGGCGTAGTAACTTCCCAGCGTGCCTTTGCGGTTCAGCTCCCCGATCGGGTTGACAGGCATCAGCCAGAGAATGTCCACACCCATTTCTTTCAACCGGGGCAGATGCCGGGTCAGGGCAAGAAAGGTCCCTTCAGGTGTGTATTGACGTATGTTTACTTCGTATATATTTGCATTTCTGCTCCATTCAGGATGGATGACTTCACTGTCCGCAAGCCTTGACTTGCCAAGCAATTCAGTCGGTTGTTGCTTGCAGCCTGTCCAAAGTGCAGCAACAAGGATCATGCTTACCAGTGCCAGACCTGAATTCAGCTTACATGAACACTGTCGAAAATTTTTAATCATAATAAATTGATTTTTAATTATTTAAATTACTTAAAACTTCAAAACCGTTACCCTCCAGCATTACCTGGATATGATCTCCGGCAATCCCCACCTGGGAACCAAAATGAGGTTCAAATCCCTCTCCCTCAATCATCTCCGGTAGCTTTATATCCATCATTTCCGGATCATTGGACTTATTGAATAAAACAATGCTGGTCTCCCCAAGATAATATCTGGCGTATGCATAAAGGTGATCCGTCACCAGCAGGGGAATGAATTCACCATAAAGGAATTCCATGTTCGATTTGCGCAGGTCAATCAGCTTTTTAACTTTCTCCCGAAGATCATTTTCATCGTCTGTAAGGTTATCGAACTTCATCCACCGTCGGTTATCCGGGTCATTGGCGCCGGGCAGACCGATCTCGTCGCCGTAGAAGATCACGGGCACACCCGGAATGGTCATATTGAATGCCATCAGCTGAGCCATACGCTTATATCCCACAGGATTGCCGACACCGATATCCCGCGTCCACCCGGCGCGTTTACCATCTTCTTCCCATCCAAGCGACCCACCTGCATAGGAAATGAACCTTGGTCTGTCCTGATTACCGGAGATATACCCCATCAGGTTATGGTTACCATAGTACATAAAACTTTCCTTCAGGGTGTTGTCAAGACGGTCGAAGGATTCGGTTTCCTTTCCGAATACGGCAATAGCTGCATCGTATACATTGAAATCGAACTGGGCATCCATCTGACCACTGCTTACATAACTGCCGATCAGATCGCCATTGCCATAGGTTTCCCCGATCTGGTACAGTTCACGGCCTTCCGGGAGCATGACCTGCTGTTTCAGTTTCTGGGTAAGCGTTCTCCAGAAGACCTCCGGAACATGCTTGGTCGCATCATGGCGAAATCCATCCAGGTTGTATTCTCTTACCCAGTAAACCGCTGAATCGGAAAGCATCTGGTACACTTCCGGCTTGAACAGGTCAAGGGTCGGCATAAAAACGTCAAACCAGGTTGTCAGACGGTATTCGTCCCACTTCTCCGTGTTCAGGGTCCCGTCGGGCAGGTAGAGGCTGGTGGTCCAATCAGGATGCGCTTTGAAGAGAGGATGTTCCTGGTGAACATGATGAGCGATAAAATCCAGTAGCAGGTTGTCGTTTTTCCGGTGAAGGGCCTCCGACAGCTCTTTCAGATCCTGTTCGGTTCCGAACCGGTAATCAATTTGCGTAAAGGAAACCGGCCAGTAGCCATGATAGCCTGAAAATTTGGTACGTGGAGATGGATATTGGCCAAAGGCGCCATCAGGATTTTGGACGACCGGGGAGATCCATAATGTATTGATACCCAGATCGTCAAAAAAGCCATCCTCCACTTTCCGGGTGATCCCGTCGAGGTCTCCTCCGAAATAATTGGCTTTTGGATGAATTTGTGGGTCGGGAACAGGATGGTCGTTAGTGGTATCACCATTACAAAACCTGTCAACCAGTATGTTGTAGATGATCAGCCCCTGTTCATCCATCCGGATAAGTTGCCCCGGATCCCGGATCACCTTGCCGTACTGAAGGGGGATAAGCAGATCATTGCTGATTCCATGATCATTGAATGCCCAGATCCGCACGTAGGATCTTTTTGCCCCGGCAGCAACAGCCGGAATCTTGATTTCAAATTCGTTTTCAGTCTGCTCGATGAATCGCTTATCCAGTCGGTAATTGTCCCAGTAAACAAAAATTTCCCCGACAACATTCACCGCTTGGATGATGATCTCATCCTCCTCCACCGAACCGGCGTATAATTCGGGGGCCAGCGGGTCATCAATGCTTCCCAGGACCAGTTTCGAATTATATCCGCCCATGTTGTTATCAATCAGTTCTTTATTCGACGAATCCAGCATCTCCCGGCCGTCGGCAACCAGCAGGTACTGGTAGATTCCCGGATTAAGCACGACATCCGCCTGCCAGATGTTATCGCTTAATTCCATCGGTGTGGCGGAAGGATTCCATCCATTCAGGCTCCCTTTGATCTGAACCGTCTGGTAGGTTTTTCCCTTCGGGTCAAACCGAAAGGTATAAGGGAGCTTTCTTGATTTCAATACCGGCACGGAGTAGGGGAGGCCTTTTATCCAGACTTTCATTTCCATGATCACCGGATCGGTCGGTTCCGACCTGTAGTCCAGGGTGTAATCCGGGGAGACGGGGAGAGACCTGTCGCCGATCTGTACAGAATCGATCGCTGTAATATCCAAAAAATAGTCCTGGAGATCAATGGTGGTCGAATCATATTGAAGCCGAATGGGGGAGGCTACACCGATGATATAATCGGTGGGATGAACCTGGATATCCGTGATGCGGGAGCAACCGGTCAGGATCATGAATAACGCGAAGGCCGGAAACAGTTTTTTCATGAAAAATGGAAATAAAGATAAATGATCGAAAATGGCTCACAAAATTACAAAAACACGTTAAATAAACAGCGAACAGCAAACAGCTAACTGTGAACAGCCCACTGCCTACAGCCCACTGCCTACTGCCGACTGCCCACTGCCAACCGCCCACTACTATCTTTTCAATACGCTTAGATGCTTCTTTCAAGTTTGAAGGAAGCCCGAAGCCTCATACCGTCCCGATCCAGTTTTAACCATATTTTTTTTCCGGATTTCAGGCGAAGCTGATGATTCAATTCGTTGAGGGTCATTTCTTCTGTTGTTTTCCCATTGAACATGACGATCCGGTCGCCGGGCATGATCCCAGCCCTGTCGGCAGGCGATTGCGGAATGACGCGGGTAATGGTGAATTGGTTAAGGCCGATACCGGAAGCGGTCATTTCGATTCCGCTCATATTGAATTCAAAATCCCGCGGGAAGGAAAAATTTCGCTTCACATAAATAGCCTTTCCAGGATAATCAAGAATGAGGTGAAACCGGCTGAGGATATCTCCTCCGATGGCTCCCTGGCGGATCTCGTGGCTGATCTCGGCTGAATGGTATTTGTCATAGAAGGAGGCAATGACATCATCCAGCTGATAGGAGCCTATCTTAAGATGCTTTATCCTTCCGACATAACCGGGTATATCCCCTCCAAGGCCCCTTCCCACAACAGTTTCGATATTCCTGTTAGGAATGTCGATCATTTGAGCAGAATCGATCTCAAACATAACGGCAAAACTGGCTCCCAGGTCAACCAGCAGGTTCATGTGATGCACTGTACCCTTTTCATCCGCGACTTCACAGTTCATGTACGGCCGGTTGCCGATCAATTCAATGGGAATTTTATCGAATTTGCGTGGAGGCTTGAAATGACGGGGATGGATCAGGGTGACCATTTTATTGATATAATCCACCTCTACAACGAAATTCCTTAACAGGTCATATCCGATGATACCCTGGACATTATTGCCCAGAAAACTTTTCAGGTTCAGATAATCCTCGTCCAGCACAACCAGGTTGAGCCCATAGCTCTTTACACCCGGCAGATCAATCTTAACTCCCGTTGCGATGCAACCGGTGATGGAATCGAGCATTCCAATCACAGGCAAACTGATACGGCGCTCGCACGGGATCTCCAGGATTTCAAAGAGGGCCTTTTCTGTCAGCAGTGTCAGGGATACTCCTGAATCGAGTATGAATTTGGAGGGCAGTACTCCATTGATTTTTACCGGAATGACGACCAGGTTGTTCAGATTTTCAAAAGTAACCGTCATCCGGTTGTGATTCCCAACGATGCCATATCCGATGGTTTGAGCCCGGCAATCGGCTGCGGAGCATAATAAAAAAAAGAAGAGCAGGAAGGTTGTGATGAAATGCTCTTTTCTTCTTATGATCATGGGGGCTGTTTTGCTTGATTCCGGTTTAAAATTACAATTATTCCACCTTGGATGATAGAAAATGAGCAAACATTACTTCCGTCAAATCCGAACCGGATGGTATTGATTTTTTTGTACTTTTGAGATGTTAAATCCTGCAGAAAGATGTTGTATAATGACAAGGAATTCAATGTATTGTTGCGTTGCTGGGAGGAATTGTATCCGGGACAACCGGAAGATCAGCTGACTGATTTTTTCATGGAGCTGAAACGGGTGAAGGAGAGGATCACACTACCACCCCATCCATCGGGCTGGTATAAGGATGTGATCGTGTACTCGCTCTATGTCGATCTGTTCAACAGGGATTTTTCCGGACTGGAATCAAAGCTTGATTACCTGACCCAGTTGGGCGTGAATTGCCTGTGGCTGCTCCCCATTCTGGAATCCCCGATGCGCGATGCCGGTTTCGACATCAGTGATTACCGTAGTATTCGTGCCGATCTGCTCGGACTTCCTGCCACGGCTTCACGGGAGGAGAAAGAAACCGTATTTGTGCGCTTTCTCAGGCGTGCTCATGAAAAAAATATCCGTGTCATCTTTGATATTGCACTCAACCATACCTCCAACGAACATCCCTGGTTCAAAGAATCCAGAAAATCTATTGACAATAAATATAGAAATTATTATATTTGGAATAAAAACGATCATAAGTACAGCGATGCACGGATCATTTTCAAAGGACTTTGCACCAGCAACTGGGAGAAAGACGGGGAGGAATATTTTTTCCATCGTTTTTTTGAATTCCAGCCTGACCTGAATTACAGGAATCCCTCCGTTCTGCTCGAAATGGCCGGGCATCTCCTTTACTGGCTTGAAAAAGGAGTCGACGGCTTCCGCGCTGATGCAATACCCTATATCTGGAAAGAAGAGGGTACGAGTTGTGAGAACCTTCCCCAGACACATACCCTCATCCGGTTCCTGCGTACTGCCCTGGACTATGTCAGGCCGGATACCCTCCTGCTGGCAGAAGCCTGCCAGAAGCCGCACCTGGTGGTTGAATACTTCGGAAAAGGGGACGAATGCAATGCAGGATACCACTTCCCGCTGATGCCCCAGCTTTACAAGGCAGTGGCCATGCAAAGCAGTCAGCCGGTTCAGCATACCCTGAGCCCTGAGATAACACCTGAGATACCGGATAATGCACAATGGTTCACTTTTTTACGTTGCCACGATGAACTGAGCCTCGAGCTGGTCTACGTTACCGAAGAAGACAGAAGATATATCCATGAGCATTATTGTAAAAAGCCCGAATGGGATTTTCGGCTGGGTCAGGGCATCTCGGCAAGGCTATCGGAACTGATGGACCGCGATCCTGATAAGATTGGCATGATCTTCTCCATCATGCTGACCCTTCCCGGAACGCCGGTCATCTATTATGGTGACGAATTCGGCAAGACCAACGATGAGTTGTATTATCAGGAAATGATTAAATTGTCGGGTAAAGACGATACACGGTTTCTGGTAAGAGGTAAGATCGACTGGAAGGAGCTGGATCACCGGCTCCAGGATGCGGACTCACTGGAATACGGCGTTTTCAGCCAGATCAGCCGGATGGTGAGGGAGCGACGGCGCCATTCCTGTTTGGGAAGAGGTGAACAACAATGGATGGAGATCAAAAAGAAAGATGGCACCACCGTATCTTCCATACTTTCCTACCTGAGATCCCATGCAAATGAGAGGATCCTGGTGATTCACAATCTTTCCGGAAAAGAGGAGGAGGTTGTCATACCCGACATCCTGCCTGATTTTACGCGATTGGATCTGCTGGATCAGGTACTGGTGCTCGGAGAATCTGAAAATGCTCTCTGGCTGCCGCCTTACAGTCATTATTGGATCAATGTCGGACAATAAACCATCATCCCGTATCATACCCATGACATCTCCAGCTGACCCCGATCAAATTGCACAGCGGCTGGATTTCCTCCGGCAGGTAGAAGTCTTCAGCGATCTTCCCGGAGAGGTGCTGACCGAGATTTGCAGTGTGATCGCGGAGGAAAGGAAAAAGAGCCAGGAGATCGTATTCCGTAAGGGGGATATTGGGAATGCTATGTACATGATCGCTGAAGGATCGGTCAGGGTCCATGTGGGTGATCATGTACTTGCTCGCCTGGGAGCGGGAAAAGTGTTCGGTGAATTTGCCCTCCTCGACTCCTCCCCACGATCGGCCTCCATCACCACTGAGGAACAAACCCTGCTTTACCGGCTGGATCGCATTGAATTTACCCGGCTGATGGAATCCAACACCCTGGTGATGTATGGTGTGATCCGGCTGGTTTTGAGGCGTATCCGCGAGATGAATGAGCTGGAAAGCAAGCTTGCCCAGAGTTATCTGAAGATCCAGAAACAAAACCGGGAAATTGAAATCCACAACCAGAACATCAGGATCCAGAAACAAGAACTTGAGAAAAAGAACGAGGAGCTTCACCGGCTGAATGAAGAAAAATTCCATCTGATCAATGTCCTGGCACATGACCTGCGGAATCCGCTGACTAGCAGCCTCTGCCTGGCCGATCTACTCAAATCCCAGACGGAAAACCTTACCCGCGATCAGGTCAAATCAGTCGAGGTGATCGACAATTCCCTGCGAAAGATCAACCGGATCATTGACCAGATCGTAGACATCAACGAGATCGAAACCCGAAGCATGGCACTGAGACCCCAAAAGGTCAACCTGGCAATCATCCTGAAGGAAATAACTGAACTTTACCGGTATGCACTTGCACAAAAGAATATCAACCTGATGACGGAAACCACGGATCTGTTTTCGGTTGTTGATCCAAACTATGCCTCGCTGATCATTGAAAATCTACTTTCCAATGCCATTAAATTTTCACCTGCCGGAAAAAATATCTGGATACGGCTATACCAGCAGGACGACAGGGCAAGGATCGAGATCAGGGACGAAGGACCCGGCATCAATGAGCAGGATATGATGAAGCTTTATGGTAAGTACCAGCATCGGCATGACAAGGTGGCCGGGATAGGGAAGGAGGAAAGCCCGGGACTGTCGATTGTGGTAAAGTATGTAATGGCAATGAATGGAAAGGTGTGGTGCAAAAGCGAAGCGGGAAAAGGATCCACACTGTTCGTTGAATTTCCGATAGCCTCGCCTGACATCTGGTGAATTCTTAAGTGGTAAAAAATCAGAAAATTTAAAACGTTATGACGAAGTATGGTTTTAACGCGGTCGTATTCGATCTGGATGGGGTGATCACAAAAACAGCCCTGGTGCACAGTGCCGCGTGGAAAAAAATGTTTGACGCGTTTTTGATGGATTACAGCCACCGGACCTCATCCCCCTTCCGGGAATTCACCCATGCAAACGACTATCTTCCCTATGTCGACGGGAAGCCCAGGTACAAAGGTGTGGAATCCTTCCTGGAATCAAGGGGGATCAAACTTCCCTGGGGCGATCCTTCCGATGGGGAAGACCGTGAAACGATCTGCGGGCTGGGGAACCGTAAGAACCGGGCGTTTAACGACGTCCTTGCCAGTGATGGTGTTGAGGTTTATGACTCTACGGTTCAGCTGATCCACAAATTGAAAGAGGAAGGGATCCGGATCGGAGTGGCCTCCTCCAGCAAGAACTGCGAAGCGGTACTGGATGCCACCGGCCTGGCCGGATTGATTGAAACAAGGGTGGATGGTGCCGTGTCGGCCGAGCTGGGCCTCCATGGTAAACCCGAACCGGATATTTTTATAACCGCCTGCGACCGTCTCGGAGTACCCTACGACCGCGCTGTCATCGTTGAGGATGCGGTTTCCGGCGTGCAGGCAGGATCCAGAGGAAATTTCGGCCTTACCCTCGGAATCGCCCGTGAGGATAATGCACGGGAACTGCTCGAAAATGGGGCCGACATCGTGGTGACCGATATCAGCGAGATCGGCTTCGAAGGGATCGTTGATTGGTTCAGCAAGGGACTTGTAATGAATTCCTGGTCAATAACCTATCACAATTACGATCCCGGCAGGGAAAAGATCCGGGAAGCATTGCTTACCGTCGGAAATGGTTATTTTGGGACGAGAGGGTGTATGGAAGAACAGACTGCCGGTCCCCATAACTATCCCGGAACCTACATGGCAGGTGTTTATAACCGGCTGGTATCGAAAGTCGGGGATAAGGATATTGAGAACGAGGACTTTGTCAATTGCATCAACTGGACAGGGATCCAGTTGAAGATTGACGAAGGCCCCTGGATCGACATCCATGCGGTTGAAATCCTGTCCATCAAACGGTCACTCTGTTTCCAGGATGGCGTCCTCACCCGTGAAATGATGGTCAGGGACCAGGAGGGACGAATCACGCGTATCCTTTCCAGCCGGACGGCCAGCATGGCGGATCCGCATATGGCAGCCCTTGAATATACCCTTGTTCCCCTGAATTATTCAGGAAGGATCACTCTCCGCTCGTCCCTGTCGGGAGACCATATCAATGCCGGTGTCGATCGGTATAAACAGTTGAATCAGCAACATTTAACCGGTATTGAGTCGGGCGGGCAACAGGATGTTCATTACCTGGTCGTGGAAACAACACAGTCGAAGATCCGTATCGCCAACGCGGCAACCTATACCATCTATCGAAACGAGAAACTATATCACCCTGACTTCGAATATGACAACACAACGGGCCGTTCAGAGATTTCTTTCAGCCTGCAGCTCGCAGCAGACGAAAGCCTGAAGATCGACAAATTGGTTGCCATCTATACATCCCGGGATATCCCGGCCGGTGATTTGGTTGAAAAAGTGTCGGATTCGGTCATGCTCTACAGCACATTCAATGAAGTGGTCACTGAATCAAAGGAAAGCTGGGAAAAGATCTGGAAGAAGATCGATGTTCAGGTCACCGGCGACCGGCTTGCACAGAAGTTACTCAGGTTGCATCTTTTTCATACAATGGTCACCGCCTCGCCCAACAATACAACCCTGGATGCAGGTCTTCCTGCACGCGGGCTTCATGGAGAGGCTTACCGGGGACATGTTTTCTGGGATGAACTGTTTATCATGCCTCTGTACGCGATCCATTTTCCCGCTGTCGCCCGTGCATTGCTTATGTACCGCTACAGGCGCCTGGAGGCTGCCCGGCAATACGCAAAAGAGCATGGTTACCGGGGTGCCATGTTCCCATGGCAGAGCGGCAGCGATGGCAGGGAAGAGACCCAGACCATTCACCTGAATCCCGTTTCCGGTGAATGGGGACCCGACCATAGCTCCCTCCAGCGTCACGTTTCACTTGCCATTGCCTATAATGCGTGGGATTATTTCCGGATAACAGGAGATAGGGTCTTTATGCAGCAGTACGGGGCAGAACTGTTTTTCGCGATTTGCCGCTTCTGGGAAAGCAAATGCAAACTCAATCCGCTGACCGGCCGGTACTCTATCGGAAAGGTAATGGGTCCGGACGAATTTCACGAGAAGTACCCGGATGCTGATCAGGGCGGATTGACCGACAATGCCTATACAAACCTGATGGTGGCCTGGATCTTTGAGATTGCCCATGATCTGATGAATTTGATCGACGAACCTTCATGGAAAAAGCTTTGTGAAAAGACCGGATTGAATGAACAGGAGGTGCTTCAGTGGAAATCCATCAGCGGAAAAATGAACCTGGTGATCTCCCCCGACGGGATCATGTCACAGTACGATGGCTATTTTGATCTGCAGGAACTCGATTGGGAACATTATAAAAACAAGTATGGCAATATCTATCGGATGGACCGGTTGCTGAAGGCGGAAGGAAAATCGCCGGATGAATACAAGGTTGCCAAACAGGCTGACACGCTCATGCTGTTTTATAATTTTGATAAACAGGAAGTTGACCGGATTTTGAAGGGAATGCAGTACCACCTGCCTGACGACTACCCGGAGAGGAACCTGAAATATTACCTGCATCGCACATCGCACGGCTCCACGCTGAGCAGGGTCGTACATGCGCTGCTGGCCAACAAGGTCGGCGACCATGAGCTGAGCTGGACCCTTTACTGGGATGCGCTGACAAGTGATTATCAGGATATCCAGGGAGGAACAACGGCAGAAGGAATCCATGCAGGCGTGATGGCAGGGACAGTCTGGATTGCCCTCAGCTCATTTGGCGGTCTGAACCTGAAAGGCGATCATGTCAGGATTGAACCTCATCTGCCCGGTCACTGGCGTGTGCTTGCCTATTCCTTTACTTTCAGGGGCGTTGATTACCAGTGTGAGGTAACCCATCAAACGATTCAAATCAAAGCGCAATTAAGCGAAAACCAACAGGTTAGAGTCACCCTTTCTGACAAGGACTTTACCCTCACCGATTCCTCCTCTCTGGAATATCCTTATACTTCAACTTCTAAATCATAAATATCGAATACTGAATATTAAAATCAAAAGGTATGTTGGGAGATGTTTTATTAATAACCGATAAGCACCGCGAAGCAGGTGCGAAGATTCTTGAACACATCCTGAAGAACCGTAAGGAGAAATTCATTGTTGCTATCTCGGGGGAATCGGGCTCCGGAAAGTCAGAGCTTACCCATGTGGTGGCCAGGGGACTCAGGCCAAACGGTATTATGGCAAAGCCCATCCACATTGATAATTATTACCGGATCCATCCCCTGGAAAGAACCGCCTGGCGGAAGGAGCATGGAATTGAAAATGTGGTGGGCTATGGAGAGTATGACTGGGATCAGATCCATCAGAACATCCGTGATTTCAAGGCAGGAAATACCTCAACCATGCCCTGCGTGGACCTGGTCACCGAACAGATTGATCAGCTCACCACGGATTTTAAAGGCATTGATATGCTGATCATTGACGGCCTGTATGCCATTAAGGCTGAGGAGGCTGATCTGAGAGTGTTCATTGAGCTCACCTACCATGAAACCAAAAAAGCCCAGGTGGTCAGGGGAAAGGAGCCGCAGAACGAATACAGGATGCGGGTGCTGGAACAGGAACACAAAATGGTCCAGGCGCTCAAACCCACCGCTGACCTGCTGGTCACCATGGAATATGACGTTATACCGGCAAGAAAATAAAATAAAAAATTATTTTACTTTCTTTGGCGCATCAACGTCATTCACAAACAGGGTCAGGATGGCCGCAAGGAACATGGAGCATCCCCCCAGGATCAAAGCGTAAATGGGTTGCCCGCCAGCAATGGATTTCACAAAAAAGCCCAGGATCGTAGCCGCCATGATCTGCGGTATGACGATGAAAAAATTGAAAATACCCATGTAGGTTCCCAGCTTGTTCTGGGGCAGTGAACCCGTCAGGATCGCATAGGGCATAGCCAGTATGCTTGCCCAGGCAAGACCCACACCCAGCATGGAAAGGATCAGCATATTCGGATCCTTCATGAAATAAACGGAGATCAACCCCAATCCTCCGGCGATCAGCGATATCATGTGGGTTATCTTTCGGTTCGTCCAGCGGGCCATGACAGGCAACAGGAAGGCAACCACAGCCGCAAAACCGTTGTAGACGGCGAACATGATACCCACCCAGTTGGCGCCCTCGTTATAGAGAGCGGATGACGTATCGTGTGTCCCGTAAATATGACTGGTCACACCGGCAGTGGTATAGATCCACATGGCAAACAGTGCAAACCAGCTGAAAAATTGAACGATGGCCAGCTGTCCCATGGTTTTGGGCATCTTGAACAGGTCGTTGATGACCACGACAAATCCGTTTTTTGTCTTTTGAGCCCGGATAAGCAGTCCAACGATTACCTGGATCAATCCAAAGGCAGCCAGCCCGCCAGCCAGGATGTAGAGTTCCCCGGCCAGTTTGAACCAGAAAACAAGGAAGCCCAGTACGAATCCTCCCAGGATCCAGAAGATGCTGGAACGTACAAATCTGCTCGCCGGCAGCGAAGCATCATCATGCACTGCTCTGTGATTTACAGTCTCCTCCTGCTTGCTGAATGCCGCCATCTCTTCGGGAGAATATTCTTTCGTGCGGATCACGGTCCATAGTACACAGAGAATAAAGGCTGCCGAACCTATATAGAACGAATATTTCACTGAAAGGGGAACCTGACCTTCTGCAGCTGTATTCGGTACATTGAGCCAGTTGGTCAGCAGGTAGGGCAGGGCAGAGGCGATCACTGCCCCCGTACCGATAAAAAAACTCTGCATGGCAAATCCTTTGGTGCGCTGTTCGGAGGGCAGCATATCCCCGACAAAGGCACGAAATGGTTCCATGGAGATATTGATCGAGGCATCCATGATCCAGAGCGTCCCGGCCGCGATCCAAAGAACCGGGGAATTGGGCATGAACAGCAGCGCCAGAGAAGCCAGAATGGCTCCCGTAAGAAAATATGGCCGGCGTCGGCCCAGTCGGTTCCAGGTATTGTCGCTCATGTGACCGATGATGGGCTGAATGATCAATCCTGTGACAGGTGCTGCGATCCAGAGGATCGGAATGCTCTCCACCCTGGCTCCCAGGGTTTCAAAGATGCGGCTTACATTGGCGTTCTGAAGGGCAAATCCAAATTGTATGCCCATGAAACCGAAACTCATGTTCCAGATCTGCCAGAAATTTAAACGGGGTTTTTCTTTCATTACATTAAATTATTCAATGGTTCAATCATTCAAATGCTGACTGCCTACTGTCTACTGCCTACCGCCTACCGCTCCCTCTCCATCTCCCGCTCAATATCCTTCTTTTTTAAGGTATCACGCTTGTCAAACGTATGCTTCCCCCTTGCAAGGGCTATGTCGAGTTTTGCGAATCCTTTCTCATTGATATACAACTGTACGGGGACGATCGTAAATCCTTTTTCCTTTACCCTGTTCGACAGCTTTTTTAGCTCCCTGGCTGTCAAAAGCAGCTTCCGGTCCCTCTTCGGATCATGATTGTAATGCGTCCCGTGAGAATATTCTGAAATATGCAATCCTTTTACATATAATTCTCCTGATTCGAAAATACAAAAAGCATCTACAAAACTGACCTTGCCGGTCCGGATCGATTTGATCTCCGTTCCGGTCAGCTGGATCCCTGCTGTGAACTCCTCCAGAAGGAAATATTCAAAGGCTGCTTTCTTGTTTTTTATGACAATTGCTGTGCTCATGGCTTGGTTGTGGAATACACCCGTTCTCCGAATATTGCCGTCCCGATCCTGACGATCGTCGCACCTTCCTCAACCGCTATTTCCCAGTCTCCCGACATTCCCATGGAGACCGCTGAAAATGCTTCATTGTCGCTGAAATAGATCATTTTTAAATGATGAAATGCTTCTTTCAGCAACCGGAACTCCTGCCTGATCTTATTGCGATCATCGGTCAGGGAAGCCATTCCCATAACCCCCCGGTTCCTTACGTATTCCATGCTTCGGTATTCAGCCGACTGCAGAATTTCTTCCGCTTCCTCCAGCGATAATCCAAACTTGGTCTCCTCAGTCGCTATGTAAAGCTGAAGCAGGAAATCAATGATCCGTTGCTGTTTTTTTGCCTGTTTTTCTATCTCAGACAATAAATGCAGACTGTCGACGCTCTCGATTAAATGAACAAAAGGAGCGATATATTTAACTTTGTTGGTTTGTAAATGCCCGATAAAGTGCCACTGAATATCTCCGGGGAGCAAAGGTTGCTTACCGATCAGTTCCTGGGCCTTGTTTTCTCCAAATATTTTGTGTCCCAGGCGATACAGACGAAGAATGTCATCCGCCGGACGGGTCTTGGAAACCACTACCAGGGTCACTCCTTCAGGCAGACAGTTTTTAACACGGATAAAATTATCCTCCGTACCCATGTTCGCTTCTTGTAGTGAGCAAAATTAGATAGTGAGCAAAATTAGAATAAATTGTCCAACCGAATTCAGTCTACCATGATTTGTCAATTAATTCCTAATTTTACGACCGTTTTATTCCATCTTACCCATCGCAAACATGAAGAGAATCCTTTATAACCTGTTGATGCAGTTTGTTTTCTGGCTGGTGGTCTTTGCTGTTGGAAAGGCGGTTTTTATGATCTACAACGCAGGCCTGATCGTGGAGGAAAATGCAGGATTCTGGCATGTTCTGGCTGCTTTCTGGCATGCCCTTCCCCTTGATATGGCTACAACCTGCTATCTGATGTTCGTTCCGTTCCTGATCCTGGTGGTGCAGTCTTTCTACAGCCCCGCCTGGCTGAACTGGATCCATAAAGGGTATACGCTCCTGATCGTTCTGATCTATTCACTGATTATTGTTGCGGAAAATGGGATTTATTTTGAGTGGCGGACAAAATTGCCCTACAAGGCTCTGCTATATCTGTCGAATCCTTCTGAGATCTATAATACTGCCGAGACAAAAATATTTTTCATCCTGTCTGTCCTGTTCCTTTTGCAAGTGATCCTTATCTACTGGTTGTATATCAGGTTCTTCTTCAAACCGGTCATTCATATCAGGCGAAACCTTGTTTTTACGATTTTATTCTTTTTCCTGACACCTCCTGTGTTGATTCTGGGTGCGCGTGGAGGGATCAGAGAGATCCCCATCATGCAAAGCCAGGCCTATTATTCCACGCACCAGATCCTCAACCTGGCGGCGACCAATTCGTTTTTCAATCTTGTTGCCAGCGCAAGGGAAAACTACCGGTACAAAGGAGAAAATCCCTTCAAGCATTATCCTCCTGATGAAGCCCAAAAATCCGTTGAGGAGCTTTACCGTATCGAAAAGGATACCACGGTGGATCTTCTGACGACGACTCGCCCGAATATCGTGCTGATCCTTCTTGAGAGCTGGTCGGCCGACCTGATCCAGGCACTGGGAGGCGATCCGGGGATCACACCGGCATTCGATTCACTGCAACACGACGGTATCCTTTTTACCCGGATCTATGCCAGCGGTACAAGATCAGAACAGGGAATGGCATGCTTGTTCGGAGGATTCCCCGCCCACCCGATCAGTTCCATTGCTGTCCAGCCGGATAAGTACAATAAGTTGCCCAGCTTACCCCGCAGGCTGATGGAACAGGGTTATTCGACATCATTCTATTTCGGCGGGCAGCTGATCTATGGCAACATCAAGAGCTACATATATTATAATGGTTTCCAGAGGATCAAGGAGATCTACGACTTCAACCCTGCTTTTCCGCGTGCCAAACTGGGTATCCATGATGAATTCACATTGAAGGAACAATTGGAGGATCTGGCCGTGGAAAAGACTCCTTTCTTCTCCTCGCTGTTTACCCTGAGCACCCATTCACCTTTTGACATGCCGATGGTCGTCAAAAAGGACTGGGGCTATTCACAGGTGATCAACGATTACCTGAATTCAGCCTTTTACACGGATCATTGCCTGGGGGATTACTTCAGGGAAGCCCGCAGACAGCCCTGGTACGATAGCACGCTGTTCATCCTGATCGCCGATCACAGTCATTTTTCGCAGAAGAACTGGTATTATCATTCTCCTGAGTATCACCGTATCCCCATGTTATTTTACGGGGATGTAATCAAAGAGGAATACAGGGGAACCAAAATCGACAGGATCGGATCACAGGTTGATTTGGCTTCCATGCTGCTTTCACAATTGCATATCGATGACACTGACTTTTTCTGGAGTAAAAACCTGCTCAATCCTTTCGTTCAGGAGTTTGCCTATGTGTCGTTTGAGGAGGGGATCGGATGGATCGTCCCCGAGGGGCATTTTTTCTGGGTCAACAACCTCAATACTTACTACAACAATGATTTGAGATCCGATGCCGGACGGATCAACCGCCAGGGCAGATCGTTCCTGCAGGTCGTCTACCAGAATTACCTGGATTTTTAAACCATACAGGGAGCAAGCCTACTTCTTTACGTCGTAGTAACAGACTTTTGGTGAAACCAGTTTTTCTTCCTTCTTCAGTTTTCCAATGGCCTTGTCGATCTCTTTTTTATCGATCCCGGTCTTTTCAGCGATCTCAGCCGATTTCATCGGTTTCCCGGTTTCCCTGATGGTCTTGATAACAACTTCCGTTATTTCCATAACAATTTAACAATTTAACAATTTAACAATTTAACAATTTAACAATTTAACAATCCCATGCAGCCTTATTCCAGCAGATGCACCACCAACCCGCTTCTCAGCTTGGGCTCGAACCAGGTCGTTTTGGGTGGCATGATATTGCCCGTATCGGCGATGTCGATCAATTGCTTCATGGACACAGGAAAAAGTGCAAAGGCGACCGCCATTTCGCCACTGTCGACCCTTCGTGCCAGTTCTCCGAGACCCCGGATACCACCGACAAAATCGATCCGTTTGTCTCTGCGGAGATCTTTGATGCCGAGCACCGGATCGAGCAGCTGTTTCGACAGGATGGTCACATCCAGCACGCCGATGGGATCGGTATCGTCATACGTTCCCGGTTTGGCCACAAGCGAATACCAGTGACCGTCAAGGTACATGCTGAACTGGTGAAGAGCTGAGGGTTTATACGTATCTTTTCCTTTTTTCTCAACATGGAAGGAGGTCTCCAGTTTGGAGAGGAATTCCTCTCTGGTCAGTCCATTCAGATCCTTCACAAGCCGGTTATAGTCGATGATGGTCAGCTGGTCGGCAGGGAAGTGCACCGCAAGAAAGTAGTTATATTCTTCGGTTCCGTTATGATGGGGATTGCCAAGTCTTTTTTCATTTCCCACAAGGGCTGCTGCTGCAGTACGGTGATGACCGTCAGCGACATAGGTGAACGGGATCTTTTCGAAAAGCCCGGTAAGCTGCCCGATCAGCACCTCATCAGCTATCACCCAGAACTGGTGACCAATACCGTCGCTGGCAACAAAGTCAAATTCGGGTGCATTTTCTTTCACGAACTTGCCCACGATCCGGTCAATCTCTCTAACAGGAGGATAGGTGAAGAAAACAGGTTCCATGTTCGCATTGTTGATGCGTACATGTTTCATCCGGTCCTCTTCCTTATCCGGTCGGGTGAGCTCATGTTTCTTGATAATTCCCTGCATGTAATCCTCTACTGCGGCGCAGCCAACCAATCCATACTGGGTTTTGCCGTTCATGGTTTGTGCATAGATGTACAGGCGTTTGCCCTGATCCGGGACCAGCCAGCCATTCGCCCGAAACCGGTTAAAATTTTCCAGCGCTCTATGATAAACCTCCGGCGCGTAGTGGTCAATGTCTTCCGGTAGATCAATTTCCGGTTTGATGATGTGTAACAGTGAGTACGGGTTACCCTTTGCCTCTTCTCTGGCCTCCTCCGAGTCCAGCACATCATAGGGTCTTGAGGCAAGCTGTTGAACGATCTCCCTGGGAGGTCTCAGTCCTCTAAAAGCTCTTAATATTGCCATAATAAATGATTAATTAACAACAATCAGCAATCTGCAAATCAAAATAACAACAAATAACTATAAATAACTATGAATGACCCTTCCCCTTCATTTCACGCATTCTCATTCCTTTCCCCCGCTGTAGTATTCCTTTGCAGCGAACCGATCAGCGCCCCTACCATCTTTGTCATCTCCATCAGGTGTTCGCGTGACTCCTGTTCCCTGTCATCGTCAAGGTAGTCCAGGCTTCTGGCAATGGAGGTAAAGACCACACATTCCCTGATTGAACTTTTGGCCGCTTTCAGGTAAAAGACGAACTGGACCCTGTTTCGTGCCGATCCTTCGGCGATGGAAAGAGCAATGGATTCAGCCGCGTGGGTGAATTTATTCGTGATGCCACCTCCTTCTTTCTCCGGAAATTTTCTGACTATGGAATGCACCCAGTTGATGTACTCAAGGGCTTTATGGTACACACGCAGATCTTCGAATCTGAAAAAGGTGGTCAGATTATCATTTCCGTTTTCCATTCTGTTGTTTTTTTCTGAGTTCATACAGGCGTCAGGTTTTAAGACGGGACGGGAAAAGATGCTATGAAGCACCTTTCCCGTCCCGGCGGATCATGTAAACATCATCACAGAAATTTTTCTTTCCCGGAGCCAGGTTATTTGTTGAGCTGGAAAGTGGTATCCCCCGTCTTGAAAAATTTCACGATCTGGTTAGCCGCAGCGATTCCGGCATTGATATTGGCCTCCGCTGTCTGGGCTCCCATTTTTTTAGGGGTAAAGTAGTATCGACCCTCAAACTGGCTTGCAATTTCTGCAGCACAGTCCGGCGTGATATCGGACAGGTATTTGAAATCTTTCCTTTCCTGGAAGATTTTGACCAGGGCAACTTCATCGATCACCTCTTTTCTCGCCGTATTCACCAGCGTAGCACCCTCCGGCATAAGGGACAGCAATGAATAGTTGATCGAACCCCTGGTTTTTTCATTAGCCGGCATGTGGAGGGAAATATACTGGCATTTTTTGTAGAGCTCTTCCACGCCCTTGACAGGAGTGACGCCTGCTTTTTCCATTTCTTCTGCCGGAACGAACGGATCATAGGCATATACCTTCATACCGAATCCCCTGGCAATGGCCGCAACACGTTTGCCAACATTGCCATAGGCATGCAGGCCAAGGGTCTTGCCCAGCAACTCCGTACCGGATTTGCCGCTGAAGCATCCTCTGGCGTGATAGATCATCATGCCCATGACCAGTTCAGCCACTGCATTGGAATTCTGTCCGGGTGTGTTCATGGCAACGATCTTCTTTTCCGACGCGGCCTTCAGATCCAGGTTGTCGTATCCGGCCCCGGCCCGCACCACGATCTTCAGCTTACCTGCTGATGAGATGATGTCACGGTCGACAATGTCGCTTCTGACGATCAGTGCATCTGCGTCACCAACAGCTTTTATAAAATCACCCTTATCGGTGTACTTTTCAAACAGGCCGAACTCAAAGCCTGCATCTTCAACGATTTTTTTTATCCCTTTCACAGCAATGGCTGCAAAAGGTTTCTCCGTTGCGACTAATACTTTTGTCATATCTGATGATTTTTTTGGTTACCGGGATGAATCTCCCGTGTGATCAATTGTTCTTTTCAAATTCCTTCATTACATCAATGAGTGCCATGACGCTTTCGACCGGCAATGCGTTATACAGGGACGCTCTGAAACCGCCGACCGACCGGTGACCCTTGATGCCGACCATTCCCCTTGAGCTGGCCAGCTGCTGGAAAGCGGGCTCCAGTTCTTTGTATTCATCCTTCATGACAAAGCAGACGTTCATGACCGAACGATCCTGCGGATCGGGGATCGTCGGGATGAAAAATTTATTCCGTTCAATCTCCGCATAAAGTAATCCTGCTTTCTCGATGTCTTTCTTTTGCATCTCTTTCACACCACCATTGGCCTTAAGCCATTTGAGCGTCTGAAGAGCTGCATAAATGTTGACGCAGGGAGGTGTGTTGAACATCGAACCTTTGTCAATGTGTGTCTGATACTTCAGCATGGTTGGAACAGGCCTCTGTACCCGGCTGACCATGTCATTTTTTATGATGACGAAGGTCACCCCTGCAGGAGCCAGGTTCTTCTGCGCTCCACCGTAGATCATCGCATATTTGCTGATATCCACCGGCCGGCTGAAGATGTCGGATGACATATCCGCGATCAGGGGAACCGGACTGTCAGGATCTTTACGGATCTCCGTGCCGAAAATGGTATTGTTTGATGTAAAATGAAAATAATCAACATCTTTTGGAATGATAAAACCCTTCGGGATATAATTGAAGTTCTTGTCCTGTGAGGAAGCAATCACTTCCACCTCCCCAAAATTCTTTGCCTCTTTGATCGCTTTCGAGGCCCACTCACCTGTGTTAAGATAGGCTGCTTTGGTATTCAGAAAGTTGTAGGGCACCATGGCAAACTGCAGACTGGCACCTCCTCCGAGAAACAACACGGAGTATCCTTCGGGTATGTCCAGTAACTCTTTGAAAAGTGCAACGGCTTCATCGATGATTGCCTGAAAGTCTTTACTGCGATGCGAAATCTCCATGATCGACATTCCGGTTCCATTCAGATCCACCACTGCTTTAGCTGTATTTTCCAACGTGAACTGGGGTAGAATGGATGGCCCTGCATTGAAATTGTGTTTTTTCATAATCAATTGAATTTAAGTAATATTATTCGAATAGTTTCCGTAATATTCTTCTGTGCAAAGTTAAAATTTTAATAATTAGGTAATTGAAAAACGGGAAAAGAAATTTTGGAAACGATAAGCCCTGCAAAAGATTCATTTCTTTTGTCCGGGAGGAAAAAGTTCATACTCAATAGGCTTATCGGGATCCTGGCGGTCATCGGTCTCAGGATTCCGCGCGTCCACGTCTCCATGGAACCTCCAGCATCCATCCCTGAAGATGAATGCGTCGAAAATGTTCCCGACCGGGACGTAAAAACTGTACTGACCTGTAAGCGATGGATCCAGGGGTTCAAGATGGTCAAAAACGATCATCCGGGTGCTCAGGGATCGGTATTTTGGCCGGTAGCGGTTTCTATTTGTCTGTACCGTATAGCGCTGAAGGTCGTATTTAAGCGACATGGTCGCATGGGAAGAATATTCAAAGATCACCCGTGCCTGCTCTCCCTTGCGGTAATCCGGAAAAACAGGAGCACCGAAAACAGGATTTCCCTCCCGATCAAATGTCAGAATTTCAATGACTTTTCGCGTGATCGACCGTGTGTGTCCGTCCCATCCCAGTAACGTGTAGTACGTTTTTCCGGATGATTCGTTAAGGATGATCTGATAATAGTGCGCTCCCGGCCATTGCTGGTGGCCCGTGATCCGGTATTCAAGGTCATCCAGGCTGTCCGACGCGTCGGAAAGAAGGAATGAAGTACTATGGGCATCCTTGCCCTGGATCAGACCTGAATAAAGATAAGTTCCGTTATCCCTTGGCAGGTTCCAGGTAAAGATCCTGAAACTGCTGTCAGGGGCATAAAGCCTGCTGATAGTCACCAGGGAATCGAACCGGTAATGGAAAGAGCCCTCCCGTTGTATTGCTGCCTGCATCATCCGCATAAAATCCCTGCAGGCCTCCAGACGGACAGAATCCGATTCCCCGTAGAGAATCCGGTGCGCAAACGGAACCATCTCTTTCTCCACTGACTGCAGAACAGAATCATATACGGATCCGCCTTCAGCCTGACAGACTGGTTCACCGTTACCTGCAGCGGCAATCCCGGCGATCCAGCAAACAAGAATAGGGACAGTCAGTCGTTTCATATCCGATATCCACTCTCCTCTGGTATAACGAGGTCCATAATTCTTTATTTTTGTATCCGAATAATTTGACTGATTGCGGAGTTACTCTTTATGAACATCAACGAACGGGCACAGGCTTTTATTGAACTGGGGCACTTCCTGGACTCCTATGTCCGGGGCGTCACCACCGAGCCGCCTGACCTGCCCGAATCCAGTACTGAAGACCGCATCCTCACCGGCGCAATCCGGGCTGCTATGGCCAGCAATCCCTGGTTCATCCTACCCCATATCCTTGAGTCACTCCAGGCGATCGCCGGCAGCCTGAAGGATCCAGAGGTCGGTTTTTTTACACAAACCTACAGCCCGCGGATCAAAGATACGGAACTTCCGGCAACCATCGCTGTCATCATGGCAGGCAATGTGCCTCTGGTCGGATTTCACGATTTCTTCTGCGTGGTACTGTCGGGCAACCGGTTCCTGGGCAAACTCTCCTCAGAAGATAAACACCTTTTACCGGCCCTTTCGCAAATCATGGCCGGATGGCACCGTGGAATACAGGACCAGGTAACCTTTACCGATGGTATGCTTTCCCGGTTCAATGCAGTCATAGCAACCGGCAGTGACAATACCTCAAGGTATTTTGAGTTTTATTTTGGCAAATATCCTCATATCATTCGTCGTCACAGGAATAGCGTGGCTGTTCTGAACGGTACGGAAACTCCTACCGAACTGGAAGCTCTGGGCAGGGACGTCTTTAGCTACTTCGGCCGTGGCTGCAGGAATGTATCCAGGCTGTTCCTCCCCGCAAACTACCCCATCCAGGACCTGTCGTCTGCCTGGATACCCTTCAGCTATGTGATGGATCACCATAAGTACAGGAATAATTATGATTACCATAAATCGATTTTTATCGTTAGCTATCTTCCCTATCTCGATCTTGGAATGATCCTGATCAAAAAGGATCCATCCTTCCACTCTCCGCTGGCTGTCATTCATTTTACAGAGTATGACACAGTCGAAGAAGTCAACGAATTGCTCGGGAACAAAAGGGATAAGATCCAGTGCATCGTTTCGAAAGATCCGGCGATCGATCAGCGAATTCCTTTTGGCAGTGCCCAGCGACCATCCCTGTTTGATTTTGCGGACGGTATCGATACCATGGAATTTTTAATTCAAAACCGCATAAAATAAATATTTTTCTGTTTTATTCTCCTATTGGGAATTTTCATATCTTTGCACTCCGAATTTTTAAACGAAAGTTTAGTAACGATTTAAAGGTAACATCCGAATGAAAAAAGATATTCACCCGAAAGATTACCGGCTGGTTGTTTTTAAAGACATGTCGAACGGTTACGCTTTTCTGTCACATTCAACTGCCAAAACCAAAGAAACCGTTGTCTGGGAAGACGGGAAGGAATACCCCCTGATCAAACTGGAGATCTCCCATACATCTCATCCGTTCTTTACAGGAAAAATGAAACTGGTCGACACTGCCGGCCGCGTCGACAAATTCAAGAGTCGTTACCAGAAACACCTTGATTTAAAAAATAATCAGAAATAACATCGCCATTGATTCATAAAAAGTCCCGGCCCTTCGGGACTTTTTTGTTTTCAGGAATGATTGACCATGAATAACCACGAATTGTTATTAATTTTTAGTAACTCGTATATTTAATCGTATGACCCTGACGTTTATACTCGTAACTTGTACGCAAAACCGATTCCAATGAACTTTATTCTGTTTGACGACAGCCGCCGGGAAAACCTCTTGCCTCTGACCTTTATCAGACCCATCGCCGATATACGTCTGGGGATTCTTACCATCCGTGAAAAATGGGAAAGGTACCTGGGAGTAAAAACATCAACCCTCACCGAGGACTATCTCAACCAGAAATATCCCCTTGTGCGGGAAGAGAACAATATTCTTATCAATGGTTCGGTGCTCCCCGACAGAGGACTTGTGGACAGGATCATGACCCTGAAATCCAATCAGGCGCTGGTCGAACAGGATGGTATCATCGCCATGCACCTGACGGATGCTGAAATTGATAACGTACAGGAGGCTGAGTGTGAGGAAATTGACTATACTGAATGCTTTCTGGGCATCAGGAATGTATGGGATCTCTTCTCGCTCCACGATGCAGCGATTAAGGCGGATTATGACCTGATCACAGCAGGAAGGAAATCCATTTCCTCTGATGAAACAAATACGCTGTTTCATAAGGAAAAGATATTCATTGAGGAAGGCGCACAGGTGCATTGTTCGGTTTTAAATGCTTCCGCCGGACCGATTTACATCGGGAAAGATGCGGAAATTATGGAAGGATGCCTTATCAGGGGACCCTTTGCCATGTGCGATCATGCGGTTCTCAAAATGGGAACACGGATCTTCGGACCTGTTACACTGGGTTTACATTCAAAAGCGGGCGGAGAGATCGACAATTCAATCATTTTTTCCTATAGCAACAAGGCCCATGATGGATATCTGGGTCATGCGATCATCGGTGAATGGTGCAACCTCGGCGCTGCAACCAATAACTCTAACCTCAAGAATACCTACGAGAAAGTTAGGATGTGGTCTTACACGGAAGAATCCTTCGTCGAAACCGGACTGCAATTCTGTGGCCTCGTTATGGGAGATTATTCCAAAACAGGGATAGGGACCATGTTCAACACCGGTACCGTGGTGGGCGTCAATACCAACATCTATGGACATGGATTGCAGAGGAACTTTATTCCGTCTTTTTCCTGGGGGGGAACGACCGGTTTTAAAGAATACAAGATCGACCAGGCCATCAAGGTCGCCGAACGTATGCATCTGCGACGCGGACTGGAATTCACGGATGTTGAGCAGGATATTCTCCGGACGGTTTACAATGTATCGTACAGGTACAAGAAAGCGTACTAGGGAACAGACATACTTGTCATGATTGACGAACTTAATGACGATAATGATATACAATTCTCCCGGATCATGAACGGAGAAACTGAATTTATCCCCCTTTTATCCTCGGAAGACGAGGAGCAGATCAACGCAGAGCCTGTTCCCGAGGTTCTGCCGATCCTTCCCCTGCGGAATACAGTACTTTTTCCGGGTGTGGTCATCCCGATTACCGTGGGTAGGGATAAATCCATCAAACTGATACGGGATTCCTACCGCGGCGACCGTGTTATCGGTGTAGTGGCCCAAAAGGATCACGAGATCGAGGATCCCACTCAGGAGGACCTTAACCTGGTGGGGACCCTGGCTTACATCATCCGGATCCTTCAGATGCCTGATGGCAATACCACCGCGATCATCCAGGGAAAGAAACGGTTCGGGATCATCGAATTCATCCAGGAGAATCCCTATTTCAAGGCAAAGGTGACCGCCTACGACAAACCTGACCATCGTCTGAAGACCAGGGAGTTTGAAGCACTGGTGTCGACATTGAAGGACATGGCGATCCAGATCATCAAACAGTCGCCTAACTTACCCTCCGATGCCGTCTTCGCCATCAGGAACATCGAAAGCCCGACGTTCCTGATCAATTTTATATCGTCCAACCTGAACATCGACCTGCTGGAAAAACAGAAGCTCCTGGAGATGCAGGACCTGGTTGAACGCGCCCACAAAGTGCTGGAGGCTCTGACCAGAGAGATTCAGATGCTGGAGCTGAAGAACCAGATCCAGCGAAAGGTCAAATCCGATATGGATAAGCAACAGCGGGATTACCTGCTGAGCCAGCAGCTGAAAACGATCCAGGAGGAACTGGGCAACAATCCCCATGAACAGGAAATAGAAGAACTGGAAGAGCGGTCCCAAAACAAAAAATGGTCTGCCGAGGTTAGAGAGGCATTTGACAAGGAGATGCAAAAGCTCGGGAGAATGAATCCGGCAGCTATGGAGTATTCCCTCCAGATCAATTACCTGGACCTGCTGGTTTCACTGCCCTGGGGAGAGTACAGCCACGACAATTTCGACCTGCTGCGGGCACAGAAGATCCTTGACGACGACCATTATGGACTTGAAAAGGTGAAGGAACGGATCATTGAGTACCTGGCCGTCGTGCAGCTCAAAGGCGACATGAAATCCCCGATCCTTTGCTTTGTCGGTCCCCCGGGAGTCGGCAAGACCTCCCTGGGTAAGTCCATTGCCAAGGCCCTGGGAAGAAAATACATCCGCATGTCGCTTGGCGGACTTCGCGACGAGGCCGAAATTCGTGGCCACCGCAAAACCTACATCGGCGCCATGCCCGGAAGGATCATCCAGAACATAAAAAAAGCCCAGACCTCCAATCCGGTTTTTGTCCTGGATGAGATCGACAAGGTACTGGGAATGAACATCAATGGCGATCCATCGGCTGCGTTGCTTGAAGTGCTGGATCCGGAACAGAATGTCGCCTTCTACGATAACTACCTCGAAATCGAATATGACCTTTCCCGGGTTATGTTCATCGCAACGGCAAACACGCTGAGCACGGTGCACCCTGCACTTCAGGACCGGATGGAAGTGATCGACCTGAGCGGTTACCTGCTGGAAGAAAAGGTTGAAATCGCCCGAAGGCACCTCCTGCCAAAACAGTTGCGTGAACATGGTATTAAAAGCAAGCAGATCAACTTCAACAAAAAAATACTCCAGCATATTATAGAGGATTATACACGGGAAGCCGGCGTCAGACAACTGGAAAAGAAAATCGCCAAGATCATCCGGCACAATGCACGCTTCATCGTCACTGGCGAAAGATACAATATCAAGCCGGATGAAGAGGATCTGAAAAGGATACTGGGACCACCCCAGTTCCAACGCGACCGGAGCCTCTCAGCCGAAGTAGCAGGCGTAGTGACCGGCCTGGCGTGGACAGCATTCGGTGGGGAAATCCTGTTTGTGGAGGTCAGCCTCAGCAAAGGCAAGGGAGAACTGCGCATAACGGGGAATCTCGGGGATGTGATGAAGGAGTCGGCAACCATTGCCTATGAGTACCTTAAAGCCCATTCAGCCCTTCTGCAGATCGATCCGGATGTTTTTCAGAACTGGAATGTGCATATCCATGTGCCGGAAGGAGCCACACCCAAAGATGGCCCCTCAGCCGGGATCACCATGTTCACGGCTCTTGCCTCCGCCTTTACTCAACGGAAGGTACGACCCTTTATGGCAATGACAGGGGAGATCACCCTGCGGGGAAAAGTGCTCCCGGTGGGGGGTATAAAGGATAAAATTCTCGCTGCTAAGAGGGCCAGAATCAAAGATATTGTGATCTCCAGGGAAAACAGGGCCGATATCGAAGAGATCAAGGCAGATTATATCAGGGGAATCGAATTCCACTTCATCGATGAAATGATGGAAGCCATCGATTTAAGCCTGCTGAAAGAGAAAGTCAAAAATCCGGTAGTGCTCAACTGACCCGGAGCAATTCTTCCTGTTACCAGGATGCGGTGGATGATCAAATACCTGTTTATTGCATTATGCGGATCCCTTTGCATCCTGTCCTGTACCCGACAGGCTGACCCATCCGAGACAAGAAAAGTTTTCCGTTATAACGAAGCTACTGGGATCTCTTCACTGGATCCTGCCTTTGCCAAAGACCTGTCGAACCTCTGGGCCGTCAACCAGCTCTTCAACGGACTGGTTCAGCTCAACGACCATCTGGAGGCTGAACCCTGCATCGCGCACTCATGGGAGATCACCGAAGGAGGAACAGTCTATACATTCCACCTGCGTGACGATGTCCGCTTTCATGACCATCCCGTCTTTGAACAGGGCAGGGGACGTACGGTAACCGCCGCTGATTTTGAATACAGTTTCCGGAGGATCGTCGACCCCGGGGTCGCATCCCCGGGTGCATGGGTGTTTCAACAAGTGGCAACCACGAAAGATGGACCTTCCTTTACCGCTCTGGATGATACCACATTCCGCATCGTTCTTTCCCAGCCTTTTCCACCGTTCCCCGGATTGCTCTGCATGCAGTACTGCTCGGTCGTCCCCCGGGAAGCAGTAGAACATTTTGGCCCCGACTTTCGAAGGAATCCGGTCGGGACTGGCCCCTTTCAATTCAGCTATTGGAAAGAAGGAGTCAAACTGGTGATGGTCAAAAATCCAAAATATTTTGAAATAGTTGATAATCAACGACTTCCATATTTAGACGCCGTAGCTGTGACCTTCCTGATCGATAAACAATCGGCATTTTTGGAGTTTGTCAAAGGTAACCTTGATTTTTTATCCGGTCTCGATCCCGGTTACAAGGACCATTTGATCACCTCCAGGGGAGAACTCAATCCTGACTATGCAGATCGGTTCACTATGCTGACCATGCCCTACCTGAACACCGAGTACCTTGGATTTTTGTTGGATACGGCCTCTGCCTCATTAAAAACAGATCCCTACCAGACCGCACAGGTGCGCCAGGCCATGAATTTAGGCTTTGACCGCGTAAAAATGATCCGTTACCTGCGAAACAATATCGGTACACCAGGCATCTATGGTATCATTCCTCCCGGCATGCCATCGTTCGACTCATCCAGAATGACAGGCTATGCATACGATCCTGCAAAGGCCCGTCAATTGCTGATCGATGCCGGGTATCCCAATGGAGAAGGCCTGCCGGTGATCACCCTGTCCACCACACCGGATTACGTCGATCTATGCAAATTCATCCAGTCGCAACTGGCAGACATAGGCATCCGGCTCCGCATCGACGTGACTCCTTCCGCCACAATACGGGAAATGAAGGCGCAGGCTAAACTTCCGATGTTCAGGGCTTCCTGGATCGCCGATTACCCCGATGAGGAAAACTACCTTTCTCTTTTTTATAGCAAGAATTTCTGCCCGGCCGGTCCAAACTATACGCATTTTGCCCATCCGGAATATGATGCGCTCTATGAAAAAGCCCTGCAGGAGGAGAATGATTCCCTGCGGCGGATCTGCTATCAGCAAATGAATCACCTCATGATGCAGCAATCCCCCGTGATCATCCTGTACTACGACCGCGTCCTTCGTTTTATTCAGAAAAATGTCGGAGGCATCGGAATCAATCCAACAAATCTCCTCACGTTAAAGTATGTTACTATTCAGTAATTTAAACCCCATATTTCCTTTGGATTTTTTATGGATACGTAAATAAATTATTAATTTTACCGGTCGAAATCGCTTTATCTGAATATGCCCACCTCTGTACCCCTGTTGAGCAAGATCCGGCAGATTGTGTGGAATTCACAGTTCCACAGAGAAATGTCTCTTGTCAGGCGTCAACGGAAATATATCAGCCTCATGGATGCCGATACAATCGGTATCCTTTACGACGCTTCGGAAGAAAAAAATTACGCGGTGGTTTATAATTTTGTCCGTTACCTGATTGAACAACAAAAAAAAGTAAAAGCACTTGGATTTGTCGATAGCGTGCTGATTCCGCACTACTGCCACCCCAGGCTTTCATTCGATTATTTTACGCTCAAGGATTTAAACTGGTATAAGAAACCAGTGGGTCACTTTGTGCGGGACTTTATATCCAATGAGTTCGATATGATCATCAACCTGGATGTGAATGACACTCCCTCTCTGAAATATATTACCGGCCTATCCATTGCACATTTCAAGGTGGGCAGGTTCCATGAAAGCAACAAGGACTGCTTCGATCTGATGATCGATTTAAAAGATCCGACAAACATTGAAGTCCTGTTGAAGGAAATCAATCATTATCTCGATATCCTTCAGCCTCCCAACAGTAGTCCCGTTAAAGTCAAACCAGCAGAAGATCCGGAAGACAGCCTGCTTTTCTGAGGTGATCCAAAATGCTGGACACATTATCTTTAAATAGTTGATATCATGAAGATGAAATACGCTCTCTGTTCATTTGTATTTGTCATTGCATGGCAATGTTTGCTTTATGGCCAGATACTGGATAAAAATACCGATATCGGATCCCTTTTCGGCCAGAAGGGAGAGGTCTGTTTTTCCTTTGCGGTGAATTCCTCAAAGGAAATCGCCATTCTGTCACCTATCATTTCCATCGCCCGGATCAACGGCAATACAGTGGTTGCCTATGCAAACCGGACTGAGTTCGCGAAATTCCTATCGCTGGGCTATTCAGCGGTGATCGTGGAGGCCGAGGTTCCCGGTGACCTGCGCATGAAGGATTATCAGGAGATCAAGGCAATCAATGACTGGGATTATTACCCGACCTATGAAGCGTATGAGACGATGATGTATGCCTTTGAGGAGACCTACCCGGAATTGTGCAGGATCGTGAACATCGGAACTCTGCCCAGCGGTAGGAACCTGCTTGTGGCAAAAATATCCGACCAGGTTAGCCAGGCCGAGGGGGAGCCGCAGTTCCTGTATACAAGTTCGATCCATGGCAACGAAACCACCGGATATATCCTGATGCTCAGGCTGATCGACCTCCTGCTGTCGAATTACCCGTCAGATCCTGACCTCGCCTGGATGGTCGATAACCTGGAGATCTGGATCAATCCACTGGCCAATCCTGACGGTACCTACGCCGGTGGGAATAGTACCATCAACGGAGCGACCCGGTATAACGATAACTATGTCGACCTTAACAGGAACTACCCGGATCCGGAGGATGGACCACATCCGGATGGCAACGCATGGCAACCGGAGACCATAGCCTTCATGGATTTTGCATCGGAGCATCATTTTGTGATGTCAGCCAATTTCCACGGTGGGGCTGAACTGGTCAATTACCCCTGGGATACATGGGAGAAACGACACCCGGATGACAGCTGGTGGCAGTATGTTTCCTACCAGTATGTCGACACGGTGCACGAATACTCAAATAATTATTTTTACGGCGAGGGTGATGGAGTTACCAACGGGTACGACTGGTATACCATCAGCGGCGGCAGGCAGGACTATATGACCTACTTCCATCTGGGACGCGAATGTACCATTGAGATCTCCAATAGTTACATTCTTCCCCCTGCACAGCTGCCGGTTGTATGGGAGTATAACTACCGCTCACTGCTCAATTACATGCGGCAGTGCGCTTTCGGAGTTGCCGGAAACGTCACCGACTCGATCACCGGGAATCCGATCCGGGCAAAAATATGGATCAACGGACATGATGACGACAGCTCCCATACCTATTCCTGGTTGCCTTCCGGTAATTTTCACCGGTTGCTCTCTGCCGGAATCTACCAGCTCGAATTCAAATCCCCAGGTTATTTCCCGAAAACGGTAAGCGGAGTCGCAGTCATGAATCAGCAGGTTTCCTCCCTTTCGGTGCAAATGATCCCCGGTGACCTGGTCGCTGATTTTCATGCCGTCGACTGTACAATTCCGCTGGGAGGCTCTGTCCAGTTCTATGACGAAAGTTACGGGAATGTCCAGTCCTGGTTCTGGACCTTCGAGGGTGCGTACCCCGGAACATCATCGGAACAGAATCCACAGGTGGTCTACAATGATCCCGGGCAATATTCCGTCACCCTGACGGTATCTGATGGAGTGAATTCCAATACCCTGAAGCGCGACAAATATGTGTTGGCATCCACGGAATATGTGATGCAAACCGGTTCATACATCGCCTGCGAGGGTTTGTTCCTCGATCCGGGAGGGCAGGATGGCAATTACGGCAACAATAAGAACATTACCATGACCTTTTACCCGGATCAGGCCGGTAAAAAGGTGACTGCCGACTTCCTTTCCTTCAGTGTGGAAGCGGATCCTTCCTGTGCGTATGACTGGCTAAGGATCTACGACGGACCGGATGCATCCTCGCCCCTGATCGGCGAATTCTGTGGTGCATCCTCGCCCGGCAAGCTAACCGCCACGAACGACGTGGGTGCACTCACCTTCAGTTTCCATTCTGATGGCAATGTGACCTCTTCGGGATGGGAAGCTGTCCTGAGCTGCGGAGTCAATGTCAATGAAGAGATCCTTTATCCCGATGAATCCTGGGTGCAGTTATTTCCAAATCCGTTGCATGACAGGGTTTACCTGCGTTTTGTAAAACCACTTTCCGGAACGGTGCAGTACCGTATGTATTCGGTAACGGGTAACAGGGTATTTGAGGAAACGGAGCCGTGGGCAGTTGAAAAGACCATCAGGTTGGATTCCTTTCAACCGGGTGTCTATTATCTTGAAATCATCTGTGATCAGGGCCGGATCAGTAAAAAGTTGATGGTGGAGTAATACCTCACCCTCTTTCTCCCCCTCTCCGTAGTGGAGAGGGAGACGGGGGTGAGGTATTGGGGTGCGGCATCAGATCTCTGCAAAGACCTGCGGATATGCGCCGGCGTCCAGCTTCTTTTTGATTTCGGAAAATGCGTTGATCGTATATTCTACATTTTCAAGGGTATGCACCGATGTGGGTATGATGCGCAGCATGATGACGTCCCTGGGAACCACCGGGTAAATGACAATCGAACAGAAGATATCGTAGTTTTCACGCAGATCGTGCGTTATCTGTGTGGCGGTAGCCGTTCCGCCCTTGAGGAATACAGGCGTTACGGGAGACTGGGTCCTTCCAAGATCAAATCCTTTGGCTTTCAGGCCTGACTGCAGAGCATGTGCAACCTTCCACAGGTTTTCACGCAGCCCTGGCTCTGTTTGCAACAGCTCAAGCCGCTTCAGCGCTCCGATGACCATGGGCATGGGAAGGGATTTGGCATAGACCTGCGACCGCATATTGTACATCAGGTGGTTGATCACCGGCCTTGTGGAAGCCACGAATGCTCCGATACCTGCCATGGCTTTGGCAAAAGTGGCAAAATAAACATCCACTTCGTCCTGAACACCGAATTCTTCACCTGTTCCGCCACCGTTCTTTCCCATGGTGCCAAAACCATGAGCATCATCAACCAGCAAGCGGAATTGAAATTTTTTCTTCAGATCTGTGATCGCTTTCAGGTTGCCGAGATCCCCCATCATACCATAAACTCCTTCGGTGATGACCAGTATGCCTCCACCGGTGCTCTGGGTAAGCCGCGTGGCGCGCTCCAGCTGCTTCTCCAGACTTTTCATATCGTTGTGCGGGTACACGAATCTCTTCCCGAAATGCAACCGCATCCCGTCAATGATGCATGCATGGGCATCCGAATCGTATACGATCGCATCATGCCTGTCGACCAGGGTTTCGATGATCGAAATCATTCCCTGGTAACCGAAATTCAGCAGGTAGGCAGCTTCCTTCCTGGCAAATTTCGCCAGCTCTCCTTCCAGTTGCTCGTGGTAATTGGTCTGTCCCGACATCATACGCGCTCCCATCGGGTAAGCCATACCATACTGGACTGCTGCTTCGGCATCCGCTTTCCTTACCTCCGGATGATTCGCCAGCCCAAGGTAATTGTTGATGCTCCAGACCAGCTTTTTCCTGCCACGGAAATACATGAAATTGGATATTTCACCCTCCAGTTTGGGGAACATATAATATCCATGGGCTTTCTCGCGGTAAAGCTCCAGCGGTCCAATACTGGAATGATATTTCTCAAATAGATCCACAATGAATGAATTATGTTTAAAACCGTAAACTATGGCTCGTTTGCGGTTGCAAAACTAAGAAAATTTACCAGTAAAACCGGATGTACGGGATGGAAAAATTATTTACCGGTATTGATATCCGGCATATCTATATCTTGTTCGTCTGTAACAACAATCTCACCATCTCCACCAAGGATATTCCTCAATTGATTAAAACTTAAAATTTCAATAGACCGACCAATACTATTCATTGATTTCATAGGATAAGGATTTTAGAGAGAAGTTATTAATATGTTATTCATTGTTATATAATGGTCTAACGCTAATATTATAGTAATTAGGATCAGTAATATTTCAGAAAAACAATGGATTCTGGTACGTTCTCCCGGTGCGGCGGTGCAACCTGCCGGAACCAAGGGTGATATCGGGCATGTCAATGTCATCCGTCAGGGTGTCACCCGGATCTGGTAAAGCCGTGAGGTCAGGCATATCAATGTCGTCGGTCATAGTATCACCAGGTCCGAACATCCTGCGGCCTCCCCTGATGTTCAGCATTTCACCAGATGTAAGTTGCTGTAATTCTGTCAGAATGAACAATGACGTTTTCATAGATGATTATTTTATAACAAATTTTTAAAAATACTTGAATATGTCAAAAAAATCACTTATTTTTGCAAGCAAAAATAAGTGATGGATCAAAATCCATCCATTAATATCCTTCCTGCCTGCCACAATGGGATTAATTCTCCTTGTTAACAGGCAGTAAGAAAGTGCATAATGCACAAATATATGAAATTATAATGGATCGGCAATAACTTCAGGTGTTTTTATGGTAAAATATTAATCAGAAATCAATAAACAGTACTTAATAGAACTTAATCGGGAAAAAGTTAAAAGGTAATACAGTCTGAACATAAATTTTTTAACCGTCCTGAAACCGTGCCTGGAAAGAATAACATAGTGACCCTCGCAATGCTTTTTGCCATGACTGGTTGGCATTGTATTGCATTTACGGCTGTCGACAGCACGGGATTTTTTACTTTCTCCCAATCCTTTAACCAGCTGCAAAATCTTCAATTCGCCCAGCAGGTCAATCCCAGCTCGTTCAACCTGTCTGAAATTTTCCTCGCCAATGATCTTTACACACGATCGCAACTGGCACAGGAAGAAAAGCATTTTGACAGGGCCATTTCGCTTCTTGAAAAAGCGGAGCATCATTTTCGGCTGGGCGGTGACTGGCGCTCTCTTGCATTGAGTGATCTTCAGTTAGCCCGGTGCTACCTCGAACAATCGAACCACACGGAAGCCATGGATTATTTGCAGGATGCACTTTCTGTCGTTGGTATGAAGTCCCTGACAACTGATATTCTCCATGCAGAGATCCATCAGGAAATGGGCGCTGCGCTGATCCGACAGGGTCGCAAGAGCCAATCGATCGATCACTTTCTCGAATCCATTGCCATCAGGAAAGAACTGAACGGGGATGACGACCCGCAGCTTGCAGACACCTACAACAAGCTTGGCATAAGTTACTACCTGAACGGAGAGTTTGCCGATGCCACGAAAATGTATCAGAAAGCACTTTCAATGTCGGAGCGGTTGGAAATTGATCCCATCGTTGTCGCTGAAATCTATAATAATATCGGTATACTGCATAAACTAAATGGTGACCTGGTTGAATCATTTGAATCTTATAGCCGCTCGCTGGAATTAAAGGAAGCGCTCCTTCCTGATGATGATCCGAACCTGGCCCGAACCTACAATAACCTGGGCAACCTGCTGCGCATCATGGGACAATCGGAAGAAGCCATGATTTATTACCAGAAGGCGGAAGCGATCTTCAAGGCAAAATACGGATCTCATGATCCGATGGTGGGAAAGATCTATACAAACCAGGGCATCATTTTCACTAGATTTGGAGATTATAGTAAAGCAATCCAGTATTTCAACCAAGCATTGGCTATTTATAATGACGATGATGGCTTTGCTGAAGAGATTGCTTCTGCATACAATAATTTGGGAAATGTCTATTCATTAATGGAAAATTATGAAAAGGCTTTAGCTTCATATTTAAAATGTGTTTCTAAAAGAGAACAAAGCGCCTCTCTTTTTCTCTTCAGATCTTATTCGAATATTGCACTTTGCTATCATAAGCTTGGGCAACTAACAAATGCCCAACAATATCATCAGTTATCGGTGGATTGCTTGATTAAATTTTTTGGTAGAGATCATTATATTTTAGCAAGTGAGTACATCAATTATGGACATTTCTTGATTACTGTAGGTGAGAAACAAAGAGGATTAAATCTTTATCAACAATCTTACAAGATCTATAAAGATAATTACGGTGAAAAGCATCCTGATGTTTCCAATAGCCTTGTAACTATTGGAGATTACTACTTGCAAGAAAATGATTACCTAGGTGCTATGAAATATTATCAACAATCACTTTATTCACTTCTAAGTGATTTTAATGATAAATATAACATTTACTCAAATCCAAATATAAATCAACTAATTCTCTCAAAAACCGCATTATTATACACTCTTCATAGAAAAGCAGTTGTATTCAGGGATTATTATCAATCGGTCACCAGGGATCCGAAGGATATTCAGATGAGCTTACAAACATTCGAGCTGGCGTTCGAGCTGATGGATAATATCCGCATCGGACATCTGACGCAGGAGAGTAAGCTGGATCTAGCAAAGAATCAGCGGAAATTGTTCGTGGATGCCATACAGACTGCTTTTGATGCGTATAAAGAGACCGGGGATGCAAACTACCAGAACCTTGCCTTTCAGTTTGCCGAAAGGGGTAAGGCTGCCATGTTGTATGATTTTATCAGGGAGAACGATGCAAAGCATTTTGCCCATATTCCTGATTCGCTCCTCCGCACCGAGCATAAAATTAAAGAGGACATTGCCGTTTACCAGCGGCTGATCGATGAGGAGAATGTAAAACCATTGGCAGAGCGCGATCAAACCATGCTGGCTCACTGGGAAGATAAGCTTTTTGACCTGCAGGACAAGCAAAGTGAGTTGATACAGTATTTCAATGTCCAGTATCCGAAGTATTATCAGTATAAGTACACAAACCGGATCTACCCGGTGGCAGAGATCCAGGCCAGTTTGAATGAGAAAGATGTCATGATCGAGTATTTCCTCGATAGTGAAAAGCTTTATGCTTTTTATCTTTCAAAGGATAAGGTGCAGGTTGTTGAAAAGCAGATTGACTCATCTTTTTATCGCTATATTGATGCACTGCCCAATAACCAGGCGCTGGATGAAATCCTTAATAATGCAAGTTCCACCTATGCCAATTATTTGACCGCCTCTCATCATCTGTACCGTTTGCTTCTGGAACCATTTGAATCGGACTTTGCCGGAAAGAACCTCATCATTATTCCTGACGGAATCCTTGGCTACATTTCCTTTGAGTCCCTGCTGACGGATGAGGCATCCACCACAACCATTGACTATAAAAACCTTCCTTACCTTCTCAGGTCGAACACCATTAATTACGGCTATTCAAGCACATTGTACCTGAATTCACTGCGGAATGAAAATCAGGGCAGGACAAGGGAAAATCTGCTGGCATTTGCCCCTGTCTATTTCGATAAAGAAAGATTAGAGGATGGGCATCAGGACCTCAGTCTTTTCCGTACACGTGGTGAAAACCTGATTGATCTTCCGGCGACACTTCAGGAAGTCAAAGCCATTAAAAAGATCCTTGGAGGCGATGTTTATTTAAATGAATCGGCCACTGTTGAGAGGTTTAAGCAAATTGCATCGAATTACCGCATCCTGCATATTGCAACGCATGGCATTGTTGATAATGTCAATCCATTACGGTCGAGACTGGTATTTTCACCGGTCACTGAGGAAAAAGATGGAGCCTGTTTACGTTACAATGACCTGTTCAACCTGGATCTGAATGCCGAAATGGCTGTGTTAAGTGCCTGTAATACAGGTTATGGGCAGAATTCTGAAGGGGAGGGGATCATTGCGCTTTCCCGTGGATTTTTGTATTCGGGAGTTCCCAGCCTGGTCATCAGCCTGTGGAATGTTGAAGATGAGTCGACGGCCCTGATCATGAAGAATTTTTATAAGTACGTAAAAGAAGGATTCTCAAAAGACGAAGCACTGAGACGATCGAAACTTGACTTCCTGAGCACGAGCAACAGTATTTATTCAAGCCCTCATTTCTGGTCAGGATTCATCAATATCGGCAACAATCAACCACTTGCGTTTGATTCACACAGAAAATTATTCACCGGCGTATTACTGGTTATCGTTATTCCCCTATCTTTGCTCACCATTTTTTACAATTTCCGGAAAGCCAGGCAGGCTTCATAGCTGAAACGAGTCCCTTACTGTTTATTCGTCATTTTAACCGGGGGAGTGTATGCATAACAATAACTCAAATGGTGATCAGCTGAAGAAAAAACCGGTGAAGGTCACCACCGAATATTATGAGCATGAACTGGCCAGGTTGCAGATCGAGCTGGTGAAAATGCAGGAATGGATCCGTCAGCATGGATTCCGGTTGGTGATCATTTTTGAAGGGAGGGATGCAGCGGGGAAAGGAGGGACCATCAAGCGGATCACCGAACCTCTGAATCCGAGGATATGCAGGGTGGTGGCTCTGGCAAATCCAACGGAACGCGAGCGGACCCAGTGGTATTTCCAGCGATATGTACCCCATCTGCCGGCAGCGGGAGAAGTGGTGCTGTTCGACCGCTCATGGTACAACAGGGCAGGCGTGGAGAGAGTTATGAACTTCTGCTCGGAGGAAGAATACTGGGAATTTCTTCGGTCCTGTCCCGGTTTTGAGCAGATGCTCATCCGCTCAGGGATCAAGATCATCAAATACTGGTTTTCGGTGAGCTTCGAAGAGCAGGAAAAGCGTTTTTACGAGCGTATCAAGGATCCAACAAAGAACTGGAAACTGAGCGAGATGGATCTTCAGTCACGCGTTCGGTGGGACGACTATTCCCGCGCAAAAGATGAGATGTTTGCCTACACGGATACCAAGCAGTCACCCTGGTGGGTTGTCAACGCCGACGATAAAAAGAAGGCCCGGTTGAATTGCATTGCCCATCTGCTGGGCGAGGTACCCTATAATGATGTCGTTCTTTCCCGCATACAGCGCTTACCCGACCGCGACACCAGTCGCCTCTATGTGCGGTCACCCATTGAGGAACAGACGTTTATACCGGAAGTATACTGACGTAAAATCCAAAATCCAAAATCCAAATTCCAAACAAATTCCAAAATTCAAAATCCAGGCTATCAAATCCTGCCTCCCGTTTACTGCCTACTGCCTACTGCCTCCCGCTTCCTGCCTCCCGCTTCCTGCCTCCCGCCTCCTGCTTCCTGCCTCCCGTTTACTGCCTACCGCCTACTCCGCCAGAAACCTGTACACCGTTGTTGTCTCGTACACTTCGCCTGGTCGCAGTACTGTGGCGGGGAACGTTGGCTGGTTTGGGGAATCCGGGAAATGCTGTGTTTCGAGACAGAAACCGTAATACTGTCCGTACTTTTTACCCTGTTTGCCAGTGATGCTGCCATTGAGGAAGTTACCGGAATAAAACTGCACTCCGGGTTGGTCGGTAAAAACTTCCATCACGCGGCAGCTTACCGGATCGGTCACCCGGGCTGCAACGTGATCCAAACCTGGCTGCTTCAGTACATAATTGTGGTCATACCCTTTGGGTTCGCCTCCCACCTGCGCTATCCGTTCCCCGATGGGAACAGGAACGTTGAAATCCATGGGCGTGCCTGCGACATTCCGAAGCTCACCTGTAGGTATAAGTAATTCATTGACAACAGTATATGTGGAAGCATTGATCTGCATGTGGTGGTCCAGGATCGTCCCGCTGCCGGAACCGTTCAGGTTGAAATAACTGTGATTCGTCAGGTTAACAAGTGTGGCTTTATCCGTAGTGGCACGATAATGAATGACCAGCTCGTCATGGTTGGTCAGCAGGTACTCCACATTCACATCCAGATTGCCCGGAAATCCTTCTTCTCCGTCAGGACTCAAATAGTGCAGACGAAGCCCGACAGAGGCGGAGTCCCTCATTTCCAGGGCATCCCAGACCACTTTGTCGAATCCTTTGATCCCTCCATGCAAAGTATTCCCGTTGTCATTCTGCGCAAGGGTATATTCCTGCCCGTCAAGCATGAATTTTCCGCCGGCGATCCTGTTCCCGTATCTTCCTACAATGGCTCCGAAATAAGGGGTTTCTTTCAGGTACCCATCCAGATGATCATAACCCAGGACAATGTCCGCCAGCTGCCCATTCCGGTCCGGCACTTCCAGCGAGGTAATGATCCCGCCGTAATTCGTTACTTTCATTTTGGCGCCGTTCGCGTTTGTCAGGGTAAAAAGGTAGACCTTTGTTGAATCCGGCAGAATGCCGAAATCTTCTTTTGTGATATTCATGGTATTGCTTTTTATTTCCTGTGATGGCTTTAGTTTGCATCCTGTCCACATAATGGCCAGCAGAATGATCGTAATTACATAAAACTTAGCACACATTTACTTTTTTATTTAAATTGAGTCGGCAATTGGCAATTATCTGCAACCTGCAACCAAATTTCGCCCATATTTCCAATAATTCAAAAAAGTTTTTCCGATTGTGACATTTTTTTTACCTTGCACCAGAAAATCTCCTCATATCAATTACAAATCTTAACCTATGAGCAGTTTAACGTTAGGATGGATCGACTATACGATCATGTTCATTTACTTTATTTTTGTGCTCGGCATTGGCTGGGCGCTGAAGCGTTACATGAAGTCTGCCACCGCTTTCCTGGAAGCCGGTAGGTCGCTTCCTGCCTGGGTGACGGGACTGGCATTCATTTCCACAAACCTGGGAGCGCTGGAAGTGATGGGAATGACGGGTTCGGGTGCCAAATACGGGATGCTGACGACCCATTTTTACTGGGTAGGAGCCATTCCAGCCATGGTGTTCCTGGCGCTGTTCATGATGCCATTCTATTATGGATCCAAGGCGCGATCCGTACCCGAATATCTTAAGTTGCGTTATGATGAGAAGACCCGTGGATTGAACGCAATCCTCTTTGCCGTCATGACCATCCTTGCATCCGGCATATCCATGTATGCCCTGGCTATTTTACTGGAGAACATCCTGGGCTGGAATTTCCACCTGAGCCTGATCCTGTCGGCAGCCATTGTGCTCGGATACACCTACCTTGGGGGATTGTCCTCGGCCATCTATAATGAGGTCCTGCAGTTCTTCATCATTGTGATCGGACTGCTGCCGCTTGTGTTCTTGAGTTTGAAGGACTTTGGCGGATGGGAAGGGTTAAAGGACACCCTGGCGCCCATCGTGGAGAACAAGGGCTATGCAGCGGATGCATGGACCACGACCTGGAAATACACCGGCAAGGCAAGCTTGAATCCCATGGGGATCGAATGGTACGGGATCTTTGTGGGACTGGGATTCGTCCTTTCTTTTGGTTACTGGTGCACCAACTTCCTGATCGTCCAGCGGGCCATGGCTGCCAAGTCGCGTCTGGCAGCCCGCAGCACCCCGCTGATCGGTGCCATTCCCAAGATGTTCATCCCCTTCCTGATCATTCTTCCCGGAATTGCTGCCCTGGCCCTGATGAATACACCCGACCGGAATTTTGCATTGCCCATGAATGAGGCAGGTCAGCCCATCTATGATTACACCATCATCATGCTGCTGAAGCAATATTTGCCGACAGGGGTGCTCGGGCTGGGAATCACAGCATTGCTTGCCTCTTTCATGTCGGGCATGGCAGGAAATGTATCGGCGTTCAATACCGTTTGGACCTATGATATCTATCAGAGTTATATACGACCGGCTTCGGGTAATAAGGAAGATGATGAGCATCATTACCTGAGGGTGGGCAGGATCGCCACCGTGTTCGGAATACTGGCGAGCATTGCCGCGGCTTACATTGCCAGCAAGTTCGGCAATATCATGGATTTTCTGCAGACCATCTTTTCCATGATCAATGCACCTTTGTTTGCTGTGATCTTTCTGGGGATGTTCTGGAAACGAACCACGGGCCACGCCGCGTTTGCAGGCCTGCTGGGCGGATTCCTGATCGCACTGCTGCACCACGGGCTTACCATACCTGTTGGAGCGGATACGGTTTTTAAGGGAGGATGGATCGGTGTGGTGCATCAGTATCCCGTGGAGATGGCCCAGAATTTCTGGACCGCCATTTTTGCCTGCGCTTCGGCAGCTACGATCACAGTTGTTCTATCGCTGATGACAAAACAAAAGAAATTGACCAACGAACTTGTCGGACTGGTATATCAACTGACTCCCAGGGAGACGGATAAGGATGTAGCGTGGCATAAACGTCCCCTGACCCTGGCCATCTTTGTGTTGGTGATCCTTGTGATCCTGTCAATCATTTTCTGGTAAAAAAAATAAAATATATATACAATGGGCGTAGATATAAAATTACCGATCGGTTTGATGTTCAGCATCTTCGGTGTGCTTCTGACCTTATATGGATTGTTTACCAGGGCTGACAAAGTCCTGTATGAACCTTCCTTTGGCGTAAATGTCAATCTCTGGGTGGGGATCTTTATGCTGATCTTCGGGCTTGCGATGCTATTGATGGCATTGGTGGGGAAGAGGAAGAAGTAAATACCTCACCCCCTATTTGATTTCAGGGAAAAACGTCGTATCTTGCAGTGGTTTTCCCGTCTCCTCTATGCGGAATTGACCATTTATGATCAGCAATGGACAATCATTTCAGCATTGATGAATTCGATTTACTTCCACCTGATTCCAACCACAGCAGATTAAGCCGAAAACATCTGACAGAGAAGGTCCGGATCCTCGAATCGCTTGTTTATCAGCTCGATGCGGTTTTATTCGTTTATGACCTGTGGAGCGACCAGAATGTATGGACAAACGGACAGTATGAGAAGCTGATCGGATTCAGCATGGAGGAGATTCAGCGCATGAGCACTGAAGACGTTGAGATGCTTTTTCATCCGGACGACATGTCACTCATTCTGGGAGAAATCGAACGTTTAAAGGATGACACTATCCATTCTTTCTCAGGGATTTACCGTATCCGTCACAAATCAGGTCACTGGGTATGGTTATATTGCCAGGCCAGCATCATCCAGCGGGATGCACAGGGCAGGAGCTCCTTTGCTCTGGCGATCTGTCTGGATTTTTCTCCACATATACAGGCTGAGCATCACCTGTCCGGTCTGATCAACGAGAACCGGCGCCTGGTGAATTATATGCGGCTGAACTGCCTGACTCCCCGTGAAAAGGAGATCATCCTTCATCTTACCGACGGCCTTAACTGCAAAGAGATCTCCCGCTTGCTGGGAATCAGTTACCTTACCGCCGAGACCCATGTCAAGAACATCCACCGCAAGCTGGGTATCTCCAACGTCCCGGCGCTCCTGAGGTTTGCTGTGGAGAGTGGGTTGAGGGGGTAAGAGAGCCTTTCCTGGATACCCAAATTTGGGTATTGACTCACATATATTTATACTATATATTTGTTCTAGTTGTATCTTAATCTGGCATTATTAAATTCATGACTTAAAATTCAAATCATGAAAAAAATAGTACTTTTTCTTTTAATCATTTCCTGTATTTTAAACACTATGAATTCTTATGCTCAGGCTCGGAATAGGCAAATGGACCATGAAATGATCATCCAGTTTTATTATAATCCGGAGATGCCGCACGTGATTGAACCCTATTGGTTTATTGTAAATGGTGACACCATCCTGGGAACTGGATACGCCTCGCCTGATACATTAAATTATCATTATAAGATCATTGATTTCAAACGGGTATACCCGTCCATTGAATATTTGCCTCCATCTGCTTATTTCATGTGCAATACATTTGTATTCATTTCGGAGTTAATCGTCAATGATACAATGCTTGAAATGTACAATTCGGATACGAATGTGAATTTTGCCCAATATAACTTTATCTATGAGATGTGTGACGGAACGCAAACAAGGATTTCTTTTCCCAACGATCCTTACTTTCCGTTACAATGGGGCCTTCATAATGACGTCACCAATCTTGGCTGGCCGGATGCGGATAAGAATGCTCCCGAAGCATGGGATATAAACAGGATAGGTGCAGTTGTCGGAGTGATTGGAACTGGAATAGATTATCTACATAATGATCTCTATACTAATATCTGGTATAATCCGGGTGAAATACCTGATGATTTCTTGGATAATGATTTTAATGGATATATAGATGATCAGTTAGGGTGGAATTGGGTAAACAATAATAGAAACACAAGTGATCAAAATGGACATGAAACACACGTAGCTGGTATAATTGGTGCATTATGGAACAATAATACGGGAATAGCTGGTCAGGCGGAGTTGATGCATCAATTACTTATGCCTTTAAAAGCTCTGGATGGTGGAAGCGGATCAGCAGATAATATCGCTGCAGCCATTCAATATGCTGTAATTAAGGGAGCTCGTATTATCAATATGAGCCTAGGAAGTCCCAGTGATGATTTCCTTGTAAGGCAAGAAATTCAGTTTGCTTATAGTAGCGGATGTATCCTTGTAGTTGCGATGGGAAATGATAACACTATTACTTTAAGTTATCCTGCTGCATATCCTGAGGTGATAGCAGTCGGTGCCACTGATTATGATGATAAAAGAGCAACCACTTGGCCAAACAATGGAGGATCTAATTATGGAAACCATATTTCGGTCATGGCACCTGGCGATTCTATTCTAAGTACACTACCCAGTGACTCTTACGGATGGAAAAGGGGCACCTCAATGGCGACACCTTTTGTGTCAGGACTTGCATCCTTGCTCGTAGGATATAGCGGAGGAAGTTTCACCAACGAAGATGTCCGGTCACTGATTGAACAGACAGCTGATGATGAAGTTGGAACGTTAGTAGAGGATGTGAATGGGAAAGACATTTATTATGGACACGGCAGAATAAATGAATACAGCGCATTAGCTCATGCCCGGGAGATACTCAATACGGGAGTCGGAGTCCGGTTGCTGAACAATGTAAGGATCAGTAGTGTCCTCAACCCGGGATTCTTTCCTTTTGGAGAGCCAGGTGATGAACGCCTTGAATTGGTGGCAGTTCGTCCATCCCACATCTTTGATGCAACTCTTGAAATCAAAGATGTCTGGGGAGTGACTATAGCAACATCAGCAACACCAAATGATGCCGTCGAATTCGTGCAATTGTACAATAGACCATGGCCATGGCCGGGATCTGATTTCTCTGCCAATGTCACACACACTGAGCCCTATGATACATTGAAATATGCCATTGAGTGGGTGTCTGTCCGGGGATTCTTGATCTATGATGATTATTTGCGTTCATGTCCATTTCATTGGGAAAGTGCATCGGTGGGTGAAGTGTTTGGAATCTACCTGCCAGAAGGTAATCATTTCATTGATTTAAGAGTTTTATCCGGTGAATTTGATCCATTAATAGCAATCTATAAGCTAGAGCAAGACTCATCTTATTATGCTGACCGAAGTGAGGCAGTGGCGCTGGCCGATGACAATGGGCCGGGTGCAGGGGAATCAATCGTCTATAATGTCGCCTCGGATGAGGCAGGTTGGTATTCCCTTGTAATTTGCAGCAACAACGGAAGACACGGGATGTATGATTTACCCTGTGGCTCGCCGGTGATTGCGGAGAACAGGGAAGCTGCTGTAAGCGGATTCCAGCTTCAAAACATAGCTCCAAATCCGTTTTCGGACCATGTTACAATAAGCTTTTCGGTTTATAAGGAAATGAACATTTCTTTTACCCTATTTGATCTATATGGTATAAAGATCAAAACGTTGACGGATTCTCGATTCAATGCCGGTAACCATAATATAAGTTGGGATGGACTCGATAAATCAGGACATCAGCTTCCGGAGGGTCTTTATATATGCAGGATACAAAGTGAAAAGAAAATTGAAGATTTCAAACTCATTTTGATACAGTAGTCTGCTCTGAGGTAATATTTATCACCCTTAATCCCTCAAGCAGCGTACACTCTTACCAATCTCTTTGATGTCGCTGGTCCGCTCTACCCCCGCGTAGAAGTAGTTGAGTCCACGGCGCCATGAGTTGATCCAGTCCTCCCTTGCGGTCCACCATTGGCCACTGAAGCCAACAGAGCTAAAGGTTCCATTAGTCAAGCGGATGCCACCTGGCAGGCCAGCGAACTCATACAGATCAGTACCGTTACCATTTCCAGACCAACCGTTGGTGGACTTCAGATTCGTTCCAGCATCGAATCCACACCATGCATAATAATGATTCCACTCGGGATCTCCAATTCCATACTGACTGTCGACTGCACCTTCAAGTAGCTTCCATTCTTTGTCGCTTGGTAGATGCCATCCCGGCGGGCAAACGCCCAGGGCACCCTCCTGCAGAAAGTATTGCATCATTTTATCCCACTGATAAAGTCCGCCGTATTTGGCGCAGCTATCAGGCTCGTTGTTATAACAATATTTTTCTATCACTCTATTTTCTTCCATATTCACCAATCCATCAATCATTGTTCCCACATTGAGGTTCTCCTTTAACCAACATTGGTTTGCAATTTGGATTGTGGAGTAGACTTTCCCTTCGTATGTAACGTCGGGGGTACCTGTACAAGGAATATTCGTGGCAAAATTGAAGGTATACGTTTTGCTATCTTCAGGGGCATCCACTATTTCTGCTCGCAAGTAATTTGCATAACCGATATAAAGCAATTCATCACTTAATGTGAAAGTGAAGTCCTGAATATCTTGTGCCGCTTTAAGAGGAGGTAATGCAATAAATTCACTTCCTGTGTGTTCCAAAGACACAATATCATCTGAATGCCTCATTATGTAGGATTTTAATACTTCTGCTCATCTCTCTCCACAGAGCAGTAAATAAATAAACCTTTTCATTATCAGGCCAATATAGTATTGTATCACCACCCTGGATTAAGTTCATAACCTTGATGCTATCGAGCTGAATATAGGTCTGATTGTTCACAGCCGTGAAGGTCAGTTCCATAGTTATACCTTGCCCTTTTGTCAAAATACTGGAAATGTAAAGGGCAAATAACAGGATAAGTCTTGGTTTCATTAGATGCTATTTTAAAATTTATTGTGTAAACTTTCCGTGCTTTAGGGTCATTTAAAATAAGAGCTTATCGCTTTTAATTATACTTACCCTGGGATTCATACTAATGATCATCAAATGGCCAAACTTCCTGGGAGCTTGCAGCCCAATATCAAATTTATTATGAGATTTTAGTAGTATCAATACCTAAAAATGGGTACATTCTGTATGAAATGAATTCGGCATTGTACCAGAAAAATCTGACCAAATTACTTAGTCGTTTACAGAAGAAGTTTACCAAAGTCACGTAACCATATTTTTTACTTTTTAGAATTGAAATATCCCTATCTTTATTTGATGAAATTAATGCATTTATTAAAATCTTCAAGAATCCATGAATAATAGTGTCTTCTATATCTCATTATTATTGAATGCATTAGCCCTTCATGCCCAGGAGTGTAAAATCACCGAAATTGGCTTCAGAGATAATTCCATTCTGGAACTGAATTCCATAAAACTCAGTGATAATCAATCAATCAACCTCCAATCCCCCTTTCCGCTCTTTACAGTTCTTATAAACGATTCCTTGCTAAGCGCTGCCGGGATTGGATATCAGTCTTCTGGTGACAGCCTTTCCTTCCATTTTACTGATAGCATTACTGCCACAATTAATAAGGGAAAAGATCATCTTGGTCATCCCCTTTATACATTGACAATTGACAATCTTAACATTGACAATTCTCCAGATACCATCGTACGCATCGAGAATCTCGTCCCGCTTGGCCAGTCCCGCGACCACGTCCATATCACAGCCGACGGCTCCTATGACTGGCCCGGCTATCTATGCCGGTCGAAGCTATTTATCCCCGGACAGGGACCGGTGGGGATCGTGCTGCCGGATAACGCCTGGCACCTGGGTTTCAGCGACGTGCAGATCAGCGATGACCTCTGGCTGGTGGCGCTGGCCCGGCGGACAGCAACGAAAAATGCAGACGTGAGGAGATGGTGGACGGATCTTAAACCGGGCGGATCAGTGGAATATACGATCTACATGGATGTGCATACCGGAGACTGGCATGAAGGTCTGCAGAAAATGTTCAGGGAAAGGTTCCTTTACGATCTGCCTGCATTTGATAATACGCTATTTAACAGGGAAGATCTCAAATGGGTGCGGCACAGTTACCTGATGCTCCTGCAGTTTGCATGGGACCATAAGTACTTCGATCAATACCCAGGCGGTTATCGATACTATGATACGTTTGGTGAATACGATCACCTGCTGGGAGGATTTGACATTTTCACCCTCTGGCCCACCTGGCCACGGCTGGGTATGGACCAGCGCAACCAGTGGGACATGTACCGCGACCTTCCCGGCGGGATCGCGGCCCTCAGGGAGCAGGCCGACTTCCTCCACGCACAGGATAAAAAATACTTCATCTCCTACAATCCCTGGGACGAAAGCACCCGTAAGGAAGATCACCTGAAAGGGATGGAAGAACTTCTGCGCGAGATCGATGCGGATGGCGTTTGTCTGGACACGCGGGGTGCCTCCAGCTTCGAGCTGCAGGCCGCAGCCGATAAGGTTAAGCCAGGCATCATCATGTACAGCGAAGGGATGGCCGTGCCCGCGGATATGCCCGGGATCGTTTCCGGCCGCGTGCACGACGCCCTCTACATGCCGCCGCCATTGAACATGAACAAGTTCATCAAGCCCGATTTTACCATCTTCCGTGTGCTGCAGCTTGCGGAAGGACCCCTGCACCGCGAGATCGCCGTAGCCTTTTTCAATGGCTATGGTGTTGAGATCAATACCATGCGGCCGGGAAGACCCGAATGGATCGAAGAGGAGATGAGGTATCTGGGTAAGACAACGAAGATCCTGCGGGAAAATACCAATGCGTTCCTCGATCTGAACTGGACTCCAGTGGTCCCTTCCCTGAAAGACAGTATCTGGGTCAACCGCTGGCAGGACGGGGAGAAGACGATCTTCACCGTCTACAGCCTGGTCCCCGAAGGCTACTCCAGCCCGCTGATTCAGTGCGATGTCCCCGAAGGCTACCACGCCTACAGCCTCTGGAATCATACAGAATCACCACAAATAACCATAAATAACCACGAATACCTGACAGCGAACATCGAATCGTTTGACAGATCCGGCCTAAACTCCCGTCATGAAGCCAGTGTGGAATGCGTAGCAGTACTGCCCGAACTCCTGCAGGTAAAGATTAGCCGTGATACGCTGCATTTCAGCGCCGGTCGGGGTGATAAGATTTCGGTATGCGCTGGCCATCCAACCTATGAGGCCGAATACCGGGATTTTCCCACGGGAGAATATCATATTCCATTATTTGATCTTTTTGGCCGTCATGAGCAGATCTTTGTATTGCAGCTATTTGAGAATAGCAACCTGATCGATGAAAGGTCTGTTGCGACCCAACTGGGTTATCCACGGCTGATATCCAATCCTCGGCAAACGAAGCCTGTCGCCACTTGCCCGGAAGGGATGGTCACGATCCCGGCCGGGGATTTCCGTTTTTACACAAAGCGCGACCCTTCAACCCTCGAACCCTTCATGGCCTATCCGGATTTCAATGATACGATGACGATCCGGATGAAGAAATTCTATATGGACTGCTACCCCGTTACGAACGGACAGTTCTATCAGTTCATCCAAAAATCCGGTTACGAGCCTGAGGATACATGCAATTAACTACAGCACTGGTTCAAAGGGAAGCCTTCCAAAAGCATCACCGATCACCCGGTGGTATATGTGTCACTTGCGGATGCACATGCATATGCTGAATGGGCTGGAAAACGCCTGCCAACGGAGATGGAGTGGCAGTACGCCGCCCAGGGAACCGATATGCGCAAGTATCCGTGGGGAAATGTAATGGATTCAACCTTATGCAATTACAGATCCAACCGCACAACTCCTGTCGATGCATTCCCGAAAGGGGCAAGTCCTTTCGGGGTGGAGGATATGGTGGGAAATGTCTGGCAGCTGATCGACCAGGTGTACGACAACGGTGCCTATTATTTCGGGCTGATCCGCGGGGGAAGCTATTATTTCCCGACCGCCAGCATCTGGTACGTCACCGGTGGCCCGCTGCCCGTGGATCATCCGGAAGTGCTGCTAATGGTTTCCCCGTCGCTGGATCGTTGCGCGACGATCGGCTTTCGCTGCGTCGCGGATACCGATAATGAATAACGATCAACTTCTACCTGGGTAATCAGTAATCGTTATTCAATGTAGCTCTCCACAAGCACCTTTGCTATTATCGCATCCCAGATGTAGTTTGAGGGGCAGTTCAAAACGTCGTTGTCAGGACTGTACGATTCCCAGAAGTTGTGGTTCCTGGATAGCTGTGTTTTGACCGCCAGCAGCATCTTACCGGCCAGCTCATTGGCCAGCTCATCGTAACCATAATTTTTCAGCCCGTCGAAGACCATATAATCCCACAGCAGCCACACTGGTCCGTTCCATTTGCAGCAATAATCCACATACGGACTGTACCATTCATCATCGGCAGCAAGGGTTGGGACGCCATATTTTCGCCAGAATTTTGTTGTATCGGTCAATGTGTTCACAAGCTGTGCCGCTCTTTCCTCAGAGACCGCTTCCGCCCAAAGCGGCAGAAATCCGATGATCTCCTGCCGCTTCAGGTCGCGGCCCATGAAGAAAAACGAATGATCCACCCGGTTCACACTATATAAAAACCGACTCTCCTCATCCCACATCACTTCATTAATCTTCTGGCTTATCCGATCTGCATACTCCTTCCAATATTTCTCCTCTCTCCTTTCTCCTCTCTCATCTCTCCTCTCATTGAGCGCTCCCGCCATTTCCCCCAGACACCGCATCTCCTTCACCACCATCAGGCTCAGATCCAGGCACTCCAGCTCATCTGAAATATCTTCCTTATCCACATCCAGGTATCGTTCGGCCGAGACCTGGAACACCGCATTGTACCAGTCGCGTACATTCTCGATGATCCCATACGGTCCCCATTCGAAAAGGCTGTCATGGTCAAAATCCCGGTTCCTGATCAGCCAGTTGACATATTTGACCCCGCTTTCATAAGCATCTTCCAGGAACTGACGGTCCTTGCTTACCTGGTACACTTCCCAGTTGATCCATGAGAAGAACGGAGCCGAGGTGGTGGACATCGTATCCTGCCAGATGGCGCTGTAGTGTGGGTAGTCCTGCCGTCCGCGCGGGCCGTGCCGGTAGGAGATCAATCCATCCTCGCGCTGTTGCTCCATGTAGACACGCTGCGATCCTTCTGCGGAAGCAGGATCCAGGTAAACGTATGCCAGCATGCTCAGCGACTCATGCAGCACCTGGTGGCCATGGCCCCATCCCCAGAGCGGCTCGCG
>JAGONC010000049.1 GCA_017993235.1 Lentimicrobiaceae bacterium | reverse complement strand
GATCGTCGAAGATTTTGTTGAAGATATCGCTGGTGAGGATATGCTGGATCATCATCTCACGGATATCCGCAAGGGTGATATCCGGGTTGATCTCCACTCTGCAAAGTTCATGAAAAGCATCCCGTGCGGGGATGTAATCCGTATTGGCTTCTCCTTTCTTTTCGATCTTATCCCGAAGCGTGCTCAGGATATTCGGGATATCCGCCTTGAAGATCTCCAGTGCTGCCTCGAACTTATGTACAGATTCGCTTTTATATTCGATGAACTGGTCAAGCAGTGCATCAAGCTGATCGGAATCATCTACCCTGGCCCGTTGCACTTCAGTTCCATACTGGTAAAGAACGGCAGTCTGGGTATCTTCAAAAAGGATATTGGTCAGCGGGTATCCTTTCCTGATCTTGGCATCGATCTCGTCGTTTATGTTATCTTTTTCATCCTTGCTTTCCCAGTATCCGATATCCAGTCCCCAGTTGTTTTTCAGGATCCCGTCGGGGTAAACCTTTTTCCCTCTGGTGCCCAGACAGGCCAGCTCGGTCACCACCTCATAATTCTTCTTATGAGCATATCCGTTGAGCAGATTCCATGTATGATTCCGGATAGCTGTTTCATTCCGGGATTTACCGTATTGAGTGGCTCGCTGAATGTTGGTGTAGTACTGGTTGATAAGGACTTTAGACATGACCGGACAGGGCTGGGAATAAATTACCCGATAAATTTACAAAAAATCCAGGATATTCCGATTTTGTTAAATGTTATGACGAGGTTATTGGAACACAACATCATTGGCAGCTTTATTGACTGGTGGTTCCATATGATATCACAATGCGCTTATTTTTCCTGCGGTGAAATTTCCGTAAATTTCATTGATCAATCTACTCCTCATTTCGCTCATGGTATTATACTCAATGATCCGTCTGGAAAATTCCAGTTGATTTTCTATTTTTTATTTGATTTTGAGGTAAATATACAGCAGCGGGAGGAGATGTTCAGACATATCATCCAGCCGGTGGCAGATCCCGAGACCGGGGAGATGATCTATCCGGCACAGTTCAAGATCACACCTGTCATAACCATAAACCTACCACGATGAAAAAGTCAGCTGCAGGGCATATTCTGATCTATCGGAATACCCAGAAAATAAACGGGGACAATACTCCAGAATACCGTGGTGGACTGCTTCTGAATGGAAAGATGTATGATATCGGATTGTGGGTGTATCAGTCCAGAAGCGGGATGAAATATATGTCGGGATCTGTTATTGAGGTTCCTGTTGTTTTAAAGCATGTCAAGCCCAATGCTAATGATGTAGAACAGATAGATTTTTGAAACCAAGCAATCATATCTTAAAATGGCAATTGCTTTCCACTTTTAGATTTAATATTTTAGCAGATTAGATATATCTTACTGCCATGAAAAAGTTCTGGATAATTTTTTGGGGATTACTCATAGTAAGTAGTACGACAGCACAAACCCAAAAGCCCTGTTCATCCTGCCTGCCTGAGGGCATCACATTTATTATGCAAGCCCAGATTGATAGTTTTCAGATTAAGTACCCAGAGTGCACGGAGATTCTGGGAGGTGTTACAATTTGGGGGAGCGATATTACAAACCTGAATGGATTGAGTGTATTGACTTCCATCGGTGAACAATTTCTAATTTATAATAACGCTGCTCTGACCAGCCTGACAGGATTGGGTAATCTGACTTCTATCGGGAGCATTTCCATTAGTGACAACAATGCTCTGACCAGCCTGACGGGATTGGAAAATCTGACTACCATCGGAAGTGATTTTTCAATATATAAAAATTCTGCACTAATCAGTCTCTCAGGTATTTACAATTTGACTTCAGTCGGCGGAAATCTATCAATTGGCTTTTATGATGAATGGGTCACTACTGGAAATCCTTCCTTGACAAGTCTGGAAGGGCTGGAAAATCTGGCTTCAATCGGTGGATTTCTTAGGATTGCTTCAAACGATGCCCTGACCAGCCTGACGGGATTGGAGAATCTGACTACCATCGGAAGTGATCTTATAATATATAGCAATTCTGCACTAATCAGTCTCTCAGGTATTTATAATTTGACTTCAGTCGGCGGAAGTCTATCAATTGGCTTTGATAATGGATGGGTCACTGCTGGAAATCCTTCCTTGACAAGTCTGGAAGGGCTGGAAAATCTGGCTTCCATTGGGGGATACCTTCGTATATCGAATAACCCTGCCCTGACCAGTCTAACAGGACTGGTCAATCTGACTTCTGTTGGTGGGTCCCTTGCAATAGTGAGTAACGTTGCCCTGACCAACCTGACGGGGCTGAGTAATCTCACTTCAATCGGGGGAAGCCTGTTAATTGGAGACAAATGGCATGGTTATGGCAATCCTGCCTTGACCAGCCTGACAGGGCTGGAGAATGTGACTTCCATCGGGGGAGACCTTCATATTCGTGAAAACCCTGCCCTGACCAGCCTGGCGGGGCTGGACAATGTGACTGCCATCGGAGGTGATCTTCATATTTATTGGAACGATGCCCTGACCAGCCTGTCAGGACTCAATAATATTAATGGTAATTCCATTTCCGAATTGCGCATTTATTATAATCCTTTATTATCCAACTGTGCAGTCAAAAGCATCTGCGATTATTTGGTAAGCCCTAATGGAACCGTCGAAATACACGATAATGCCCAAGGCTGTAATAGTCAGGAAGAAGTGGAGGAGGCTTGCGGATTTGGTGTGGATGATATGGTCTCTTATGACAAAGTGATTATTTATCCCAATCCATCCTCTGACCAGCTGATATTCCAATTCACCTTGAATAAGCCATCGAAGATTCTATTGGAGGTTCTTAATAATACAGGACAAGTAGTGACTGTCATTGATAAGTCTCTTTCAGAAGGAGAGCAACAAGTTGTATGGAACGCAGAAAATATGCCGACAGGATTGTACTTCTATCGTCTTACAGTGACTGGTGAACAGCCAACTGCAACTGGCAAACTGATGGTGGTAAGATAGGTTCCCTCAAAACAGACTCTTTCTATCCTATATCTACCTCCATCTGAGATCGTGTGTAAAAATGGGTAAATGGATACCTTTAGCCAAAAATTAAGATGATGACAAGGAACAAACTCGATAAATCATTCGGACCTGTTGGAACTTTCGCAGGTGTCATTTTATGTATTGCCGGGATTATCTTGATATATTTTTACATTACGGGAATAATTATTCTGTTGCTTGGTGCTTTTGTGGGATTTACTTCTACCAGTGCTATTATAGATTATAATAAAAAAAGGATACGACTTTCAACTGATATTTTTGGGATTATACCGACTGGCACCTGGATTCATGTTGTCCCTGAAATGAAACTGGGAATAAAGGAATCAAATCAAACATATAGAGCATATAGCCAGGGAAATCGCCCCCTTGATATCAAAAGGAAGGATTACAGGATAATCTTGTTCGATTCTGACGGCAAAGAATTAATGCCGCTTAAAAAATTTGATACTCTTGAACCTGCCATAGGAGAGCTCGATATCTTAACACACCAGCTTGGTTTAACGAAAGGATGAGCTGATCCTATTTATCCATCTGAGAGGAGATCGTGCATCTAATGGTCTCTGATGACCTGGAGGAGCTATTTCACTACCTTTAGTCCCCTAAAGTATGGATGACTTGTCAGAGAAATGGCAGTCTGCTCCCGTGTAACGTTTATATACTTCTTGAACTCCTTCCCGGATTTATGCCCAGAGATTTTCATGATATCAATGGGAGATATGCCTGCAAGATACATATTGGTGCAGCCGGACCGACGAGCTGTATGGGTCTTGATCAGCTGATGCTTGGGAGTTTCTGTCTTGACTGTTAATCCACCTTTGATGGTCTCCGGATTGATCATTTCTTTGATGCCTGCCAGCTTGCCAACCTCCTTGATGTTCTTATTGACCTTCTGTTCATAGACCTTAGGCAGATTATAGCTGTACTTTTTCAGGATCTCCTCCAGCTCAGGCCGGATGGGAATGATAACCTTCTCTTTTGTCTTTTGCTGGATCAGTTCGATCACCCTGATGCCGTTTTCAAGCTTCCGGATATTTTTAGCCCTGATCCGGGAATAATCTGAGACGCGCTGTGCCGTATAGCATCCCACCAGAAATACATCCCGTGCGAGATCGTAAGCAGGATTATATGGCATTGACATATGTGAACAAAAAAGACTATAAAAGAGCCCTTGATAAGGTGAAGTAATGTGATCCGCAGTGATATAGAGCATTGCCTTGAATCCGGAATGAATGGTTATGCTCCCAAGCCGCTATCCAGGACTCACCTGTCAAATCATTTCACTCCAGCACCAGTTTCCTGGTGTATACCTGATTACCGATGTTGATCTTCACCAGGTTAAGTCCCTGAGAAACCTGTTCACCGGAAAGTGGTAGAAAATGTTCACCTGCCGGAAGAACACCTAGGTCGCGATAAAAGATCTGTTTTCCATCGGTATTGAATACAGCAACTGCGACCTGGTCAGCATTCCTGAGGCTCATGCGCAGCTGAGTAGTCTTGCTGAACGGATTCGGATAAATGGTCACGGGATCATTGACCAGGTGATCATCTACTCCCACCCATTCGATCTGGAACTCCGTCATTTTTTTACAGGTGAACTCATCCGCCACTGAATGGAAGTAGATCATGTGTCCCCCGGACTTTGCCTCTTTCAGTGAATAGTAGCCATCGCCGGTCAGCCCGTCGCAGCCGGCATCCATCATGACGAACGTGTAGCAGTCGGTGCTCATCAGCTCAAAGGTATCCCTCACCATGCTGTTGGCAGCTTCGAACGGACCGCCTGAGTAGATCATCTCCCCCAGAGAATTGTAGACTCCATAGGTAGTTTGCCCCGGATTGTCATCGGTCTGGAGGGTCAGTGCTACTTTATAGGAAGAGCAGATCCAGCCGCCTGAAAAACTGGCGGACAACGTATCGTTGGGAAGGTACTGGTCATCATTGCCATTGGGATTGGAGCAGTAAAGCAGGAAAGAGTTATTTCCCTGTGGAGAAAAGATAATGGGCTCCAGCTGGACGGTCTGTGAACCATTGTAGGGAAGATTACCCGTCCATTCCCATGAGACCAGGGGATCATTGTTGATCTGATAGTTGATCATCAGGCTGCTGAGGGTTTCAGCACCGTTATTGGCAATGGTAAAGAATGGTTGAAGCACTCCCGTACAGTTTGAGGTCGTAACATCTTCCAAATCCATGAGGAGTGCATCACGGCTAAAGAGTGGAAAGGGCTCCTGTACTGTCTGCAGCACTTCTTTGCTGTTGTCATTCTGAACAAAGACGATCAGCTTCAGGTTCTCTTTATTCCAGGAAGGATCCACCGTGAAATCCTGAGTAATGGTTATCTCATCACCCGAAGAAAAATTGATGGCTGTTCCGGTGGCATCAGGAACCATCAGCCGGTTGACATGGTTGAGTTCGTACAGGCATACCGGAACTCCCCATGATTCTGGGATGTGGGATTCAGTGAGAACCACCCTCAGGTAAAGATCTCCTCCTTCGATGCTGCCCACTTTGGTTATATGAGTTACAAGCTTATAGTCATATACCCCGGTAGGGGAAAACTCCGTTGAAAGTAAAATGGGTGAGGTTACCGATATACGTTCAGTGATAATCGGCAAATACTCATCATAATTCCAATAAAATGGGTATGGGCATCCTTCCCCGCCAGCCAATGTTTCAAAACCATCAAACTTGGCAGTAGGATATGCATTCAGGTTGTAGTAGGCATTTCTTGCCACAGAGTAAATATTCTCATAAGGATCGACGCCATGGTTACCAATGACAGCTATCTTATGACCTTCTTGAATCAGGCTGTCTACAGCGACAGCTGATCCGGGACAGACGCTTCACCATGTGCCCGTACAGACTTCGATCAGCACATTAGCCCTCTCAACTCCCTGGGAGAAAACCAGGAGGGGAAGCATCATGCATACGAAATGAAGTAGTTTTTTGACCATTGTTATAGGGATTTAGTTCAATGCAACTTTACGAAATAATCTGATTCAAACTCACCTTTCATGAAAATAAGGTCGCTGCTTCAACTTGATGCGATCATACCCATAGCACATACCTTTCCCAACTATCTGCAACCTGCAATCCCTCCTTCGTCAGGATTTCGCCCGGCTTCGCCTCGCTCAACCTGCAACCTATACCCAAAGAGCACTTGACTTTCGCTTATAGATTTCATATCTTAGTGGATTATCCAGCAATTAAATCCCTGAAATTATGAGAACAATTATTACAGCTATCTTTCTGGTTTTTACAGCCCAGCTGATGGGACAAAGGTTATGATCTCTGCTGAAGAATTATCCGCTATTGTCAACACGGTGAATGCGTTAGGCATACAGGTAGCAGCTCATGCGACCACAGAAGAAGGTATCGAAATGGGTATAAACTCAAGGGTCCGATCTATCGAACATGGGAATGACTTTATGCCTGAACTCATTTGCGGGATCATTGCGGTTAAAGGGAATCCCATGGAGGATATTGGCATTTTGCAACATGCTGTTTTCGTCATGAAAAATGGAAAAGTACATAAAAGACCAGAATAATAATGACACATCAAAGCTTAACAATGGGAAGGATTAAAAAATGAAATACAGAGTTCATCATCTGGAAATCAGCAAGTATGACTTCCAGTCGCAGCTTGAGCAATTTTTAAATAACCTGGAGGGGGAGGTTATTTCCGTAGTTCCAAATGTCACGCAATATTTTCTCTGTTACGGGGCAAAGATTGATTATGTCCTGATTGTGGAGAAAATACGATAGGAATGGATTTTCCATAGGATAAAAAGGGGGGTGATATCTGATTTCAATTCAGAAATCAAATATCAGCATTCCTCTGTTCGTAAATCCAGCCTTCCTCCTCCATTACGGTTAATGGGTCGCGGTACTGCCCGATGATGCCGGGCAAGTTCCGAAAATGAATATCTTCACAACAGACCCTAAAATTTATACTTATGCTTACATTTGTACGAACCATTAATCATCATAACCATGATCAACAAAATCCTTCTTTTAGCATGCATGATCCTTCCCTTCGTTGTTTTCTCCCAGAAAGCCGAGCGGGAAAATGTGCTGGTTGAAGTCATAACCGGTACATGGTGAAGTTACTGCCCAGGAGCCTCTGTCGGTGTGGACAGTCTGGTTCTCGCTGGTCATAGTGCAGCCATCATCGAAAACCATGGTGGTGATACCTATGAAAATGAATACTCAGCAGCCCGGAATGCTTACTACAATCTGAGTGCTTATCCCACGGCCAAGTTCGATGGCGTTGAAACCTATGTGGATGGGCCACAATGCCCGGAGCCGTATGGTAATTATGCTATTTACGTTCCGATCGTCAGTGGAAGGCTGGATATTGCATCCCCCGTCAAGCTTACTACCGAATTTTACCCTGCGGGGGTGGATACCTATCACCTTTCGGCTCATGTGATAAAAGTGGGTGCGATTGACAATCCCAACCTCTACCTGAGGGCCTATATTACCGAATCTCATATTGCACAAACCTGGTACTGCCTCGAAGAGGTCAATTTTGTGAACCGGCGCATGGTTCCCGATGCCCAGGGAACCGCCATTGACTTCTCCGGCAATAATGAGGTTAGCGTCAACCTTGATTTCACGATCGATCCTTCGTGGAATAAAGAACAGCTGGAGTTTGTGGTCTTTGTTCAAAATGATAACGGGAAAGAAGTACTGCAAACCGTCAAAACTCCCTTTCCTCTTTATGCCCGTGATGCCCTGCTGTCAGGCCTTGAAAATGTGCCAACGGCCAGCTGCACGGGGATCCTTCAGCCTGCTTTCACCATTATCAATAATGGATCTGAGCCGCTGACAAGCCTTATGGTCCATTATCAGATCAACAGTGATCCCCTGGTCTCCTGGGAATGGGAGGGTGAGATCCCATATACGGGCTCAGCGACCGTCGAAATCGATCCAATCACATTCACACCCCAGGGAAACAATACTTTCCTGCTGTACGGCACTGAGCCCAATGGCAATACGGATCAGAACCTGCTCAACGATACACTGACAGACAGTTTCATCAGCGCCTGGACGTGCACCACGTACAAAGTGGCCCTCACCCTGCAAACGGATGATAATCCGGGAGAAACCACATACGGAGTCTACAACTCATTGGGAGAGAAGATCTACTCCGGTGGTCCCTTTGAAGCTGCCAACAGCATAGTGAAGGATACCCTTGAGCTGATGAGCACCGATTGCTACAGGTTTGTCATGCTGGATGCTGGATGCGACGGACTGACCGGGGGTGGTTACTATTCGCTGAAGGAGGCCAAATCCGGGGGACACATGATCTATTTCCACGGACCGGATGCCGAGTTCACCTGCGAAAAAACAACGGAATTCCAGATCGAATGGGTGGGATTGAATGACCATCCGTCCATTGAACCTGTGACGCTCTGCCCGAATCCGTTCAGCATGAACACCGAACTGCGGCTTAACCTCCCGAAGGCTGACAAGGTATCGGTGGATGTGTATAATATCATTGGCAAACAGGTCTTTAGCCTTGAAATGGGATTGCTTCCTGCGGGAGATCATCCTCTGCTCCTATCCAGAGACCAGCTCTCACGGGGACTCAATCTGGTCAGGGTCAGCATCGGTAACAGGGTGTATACGGAGAAGCTGGTGCTGGAATAAGAGGCCAGGGCGGATGCTTTTGCTGCACTCTCCCGGGAGAATGCTGATCACTTTATTTCACTGACCTTAAAACCGAAACTTTTCATTCTTTAGGCACAGCATGGAATAATTCGAGCAGTTCTCTTTGCTTTTTTGTTATTTCCGGGTAGAACACTTTTCCATCTTCGGTAACCACCGCTTTGATTTTTTCCAACTGCAGCATCATTTTCTCAAAGTTATAATCCTTAAACTTATCCGCCTGCTTCAACACATTCACGATGTTCATGCGGATGATCAGCGCCAACAGGCTTACAAACATCAATCCTTTGAGCGTTTCATCCTTGTGAGCATGAGGTGCGGAAAATTCCAGATCATACGGATCCCGGTTATACCCCCATTCCATCAACCATTTTATCCTATCTATCCATCTGACCTAAAAACTTTTAAACAATATTCTGTGAATAATTGTGCCTAAGAGGTGAAAAGTTACGGTTAGAATATTTTACTGATCGGCCGGAAAAAGGACACTGGCAACCTGTCTGCCCCTTCCGGGCTTCACGGACTATCTTTCTACCGGATGAGGATCATCCTCCTGCTGTCATTTCCGGGCATTTCAATGAGATCATAATAATACATCCCAGCGGGCAGGGGATTTCCGTTGAGATCGCTTCCCTCCCAGCGCAGCAGATTACCATGGGCAGGAAGATTGAGCGTCATCACCAGGTGCCCGAAAACATCAAAGACATATAACGTACAGTCGTCCCTTTCCGGGCAGAAACAGGGTATGAACGTCACATCTGAAAATGGATTGGGGTAGTTCTGTCCCAGGCGGGCGGCCTTATCATTCCGGATTTCACCTGATCCCTCCGCCCCATAGCACTCACTCTGAAAAGCAGCGATCATATTAACAGGATCACGGAACTCGGGTCCTTCAATGACAAAGGTGGTTGATCCATCCCAGATCGTATCCGGTCCGGCAATCTCTGTATGGTATACATCGGCAAGATACGTCCCGGGAGCCAGGGAGGCAACGGTAACCGACAGGTCGAAGCTGCACATGCAGAATACCATATCCCCGGTATCCCGCTCAAGCCATCGAAGATGAAAATCATCCAGACTGACGATCATTTCATACAGGGCCGCGCAGTTTCGCTCAGCACCCGTTTGCCACAGGGTGACCGTATCCTCTTTTACTTCGGCGTAAATAGTCCCGTTCTGAGCAGTAGCGAGGAGGCAGGAGGATGCAATGCAAATAAGAATTAGGACCTTTTTCATATGTCAGTCCGTTAGAGATTAGAGCCCCTAAAGGTACAACTTTTTGAGGGAAGATGCAATGAAAGGAGAAAGGAGAGATAATTTATGATTCAGTATTCAGTATTTGGGATTTCGGATTTATTGCACGAATTATTAATCACGGTTCCTTTATATGTAAATGCCTTATCCCTTGCCCCTTATACCTTGTCCCTTGTCCCTTATCCCTTACTTCAATGACGCCATGAATTCCGGCTTGCGCCTCTGGTTACCGGCCTGTTCACAGGCGAAGGCAATCTTTAACAGCATCGGCTCATCCCATGCCTTTCCGATGAAGCTGATGCCGACCGGGAGGCTATGAACGAATCCTGCGGGGACCGTTATGTTGGGATAGCCTGAAATTGCAGCCAGGTCAGAACTTCCGCCGATAAAGTGATCACCGTTGACCCAGTCGGTTGTCCAGGCAGGGGCATTCGTCGGAGCCACCAGGCAATCCAGGCGATGATCTGACATCACGTTGTCAATGGTTTCCCGGGTCAGTTTCTTTGACAGGGCCAGGGCACCCTGGTATTCTTTCTCCTCAAGCCCGCCCTTTGCCTCTGCCTCCAGGAAGATCTCCTGCCCGAACCAGGGCATCTCCTCTGCCGCATGAGCCTCATTGAAGGCTATGATCTCCGCAAGGGACCGCACCGGTGCGCCCGGCCGTTCCGAAAGGTATCTATTGAGATCATGTTTCAGTTCATAGAGCAGTACCTGCCATTCGGCCTTATTCCACTGATCTCTTTCCTGCGCACATTCCACCTCAATCATTTCAGCTCCCTTGTCTGCCATACGATGAAAAGCAGATTTCATCACATCATCCACCAAAGAATGGAATCCCATGAAATCTTTTAAGATCCCGATCCTTATCCCTTTCAAGCCATTCGGATCAAGGAACACGGTATAATCAGGATGATATTTACCTTTACTTTGGCTCGTGGCCGCGTCGTCATCATCGCTCCCGCACAGAGCACCGAGGAGATATGCGGCATCCCTGACCGTCCGGGCCATGGGTCCGGCCGTATCCTGGCTGTGGGCGATGGGGACGATCCCTTGCCGCGACCAGAGGCCTAGGGTGGGCTTGATGCCGACGATGCCGCAGGTGCCGGAAGGGCAGACGATGGAGCCGTCGGTTTCGGTCCCTATGGCGATGGTACACAGGTTCGCAGCCACTGCAACTGCGGAGCCTGAACTGGAGCCGCAGGGATTGCGGTCGAGGATGTAGGGATTCAGCACCTGCCCTCCACGGCCGCTCCAGCCGCTCGACGACCGTGTGGAGCGGATATTAGCCCACTCGCTCAGGTTGGTCTTGCCCAGCAGCACGGCACCGGCTTCACGGAGGCGGCCGACAATAAAGGCATCCTTCGGGGCATGAAAGCCGGCAAGGGCCAGCGACCCGGCCGTAGTCTGCATCCTGTCGGCCGTGTCGATGTTATCCTTGATCATAACGGGGATGCCGTGCAGAGGGCCCCTGACCTTTCCCGCTTTTCTCTCCCTGTCCATCTCCCGGGCAATCTCCACGGCTTCCGGGTTGATCTTCAGCACGGATCTGAGGGTCGGGCCTGCCTGGTCGATCTCTGCAATCCGATCCAGATACTTTTGGGTGACCTCTTCCGAGGTCAGCTCCCCCGATGTCATCCTCTCTTGAAGCTGGTCGATGGTGATCTCATCCAGGTCAAAGGGCCCGACCGCTGCCGGTTCATCATGCTCGGGTTTTACAATGGGATTGCAGGAGATCAGAGGGGATAGCGCAAGGGCGCCTCCGCCCAGTGCTGCTGTTTTGAAGAAAGTGCGTCGCTGCATGATGGTTATATTAGGGTACTAATACAATAGTTACGGGAATGAATCCCCGTGCAAGCATTAGAAATTAATACCCTGTTTTGCCGTGGAATTTATCCCTGGTGTAAAGATAATGAACTTGATGACTTTAAAATGCCCTATCTTTAGAGCCTGAATTTTATATCCCATTTCCATTAAAAATGTACCCATGAAATTAAAGCTTCTTGCGACCATCATCCTGCTGGTCATGTTCATTAGTTGCAACGGACAGCAAAGCTCACCCTGGGAGAAATGGGGTTGGTTGATCGGTGAATGGAAAGGCGAGGGATCAGGGCAGACTGGGCAGGGAGGAGGTACATTTTCATTTGCTTACGATCTTGACCAGAAGATCCTGGTGAGAAAAAGCCATTCTGAATATCCTGCTGTGGAAAATAAACCCCTGATCGTACATGATGACCTGATGATCGTCTATCCGGATTATTCCGGAAACCCCTCAAAGGCAATCTACTTCGACAACGAGGGACACACGATCCATTATACCATTTCGTACGCAGCAGATTCAATTGTAATGAATAGCGAAAGGATACCCGGTGTCCCGATTTTCCGCCTGACTTATGTATATCTTGATGATACGACCGCGAAAACGGTCTTTGACATATCAACCGACGGAGAGAATTTCAAAACGTACATCGAGGGTAAAAGTATAAGGATGAAATGATCCACCTCAAGATTGCGTTTAAGGACACGTTTTTACTTTAGAGATTCTTAAATCCCCAGATAATGACCAAAACACAGGAAATTCTGACTGTCGCAATGGCCCTTTATGACCCCAGGGATCATTATGATCGCTTTCGGGCTGTTTTACGGGATTTTCGGCATACGGAAACTGGCAGTACACATCGCCCTGGTTCTTGTTTTCGGAACGATCGTACTGCTCGTAAAATACATACTTACCCGGCTTTAAGATCATAAAACAAAGAGCAAATTTCAAAAAGCAAAAGTTGTTCAATCCCGGATGGGATTTACTTTTGATCTTTGATCTTTTCTCTTTGCTCTTTGATCTTAAAAAGGGAGATTTTCCTCCAATATTGCGTATATTTGAATGCAAACCCGCTAAGCAGGGTGTGTTTGATTTCTTTAATCCTTATCAATAATTGACCCATGCCAAACAGTGATCACCGGCTGGCGGCCATCGTTTTTACAGATATCGTTGGCTATACAAGGCAGATGGAGGAAAACGAGCCGCGAACCATGCAGCTGCTCCAGAGGCAACGGGAAATCGTATTTCCGGTCGTAAAATCGTTTAATGGCGAGGTCATCAAGGAGCTGGGGGATGGCCTGATGATGATGTTCGGCAGCACGGTGGATGCGGTCAGGTGCGCCATCCGGATCCAGACACTGCTCAGGGATGAGGAACTGACCATTCGCGCAGGCATTCATGTGGGTGAAGTAATCTTTAAGGAGGGTGACGTTTTCGGATCGGCCGTTAATGTGGCGGCCCGTATCCAGCCGCTGGCACCGGCCAATGGTATTTGCATTTCAGAGGATGTCAGGAACCAGATCCTGAATAAAACCGATATCCGGATGAACTCCATCGGGGCTCATGAACTGAAAGGCATCAAAGAGCCCATGGAAATCTATGAAATTGTCATTGAAGGCATCACAAAGCCGCAAAATAAAGGCATGAAATATTTTTTCAGCAATTTGTGGAACAGGCGGGTCATACAGGTGGCAGGCATTTACCTGGTTGGAGCATGGCTGATCCGCATGGCCGTGTCCTCTTTTGTCAGTGCCAAACTTTTATCGCCCTATCTGGTCGACCTGTCCTGGGTGATCCTGCTTTCACTGATACCCTCTGTCATTCTTCTCACGTATTTTCATGGGAAAAGACGTTCGGGTAAATGGGCAAAGGCAGAGCTGATCGGATTTCCGGCCAACCTTGTCCTTTCCGTGCTTCTCATTGTTTTTCTCTTTAAGGGGAAAGACCTCGGGGCAGTCACCACCTCGGTGACCCTTGAAGACGAGGAGGGAAATAAAACGGAAAGGACCATCATGAAAAGTGAGTTCCGCAAAAAGATCCTTGTCTTCCAGTTCGAAAACAAAAGCGGCGACACGTCACTGAACTGGCTGCAGTATGCATTTACAGTCATGATCCAGAATGATGCTGACCAGGATCTTTTTCTGGAGACGCGAAACGCAATGTTCTTCCTTCAAAAGTTACAAAATCTGGGATATAACGACGGCATCACATCCGACCTGGTACTCCAGAAAGAGCTTGCCACAGGCATTCACTATAACCATTTCCTGACAGGTACCTTCACCCGCTCAGATGGCAGGTACATCGCAACAACCAAACTGTACAGGACGCAAAC
>JAGONC010000091.1:1617-3071 GCA_017993235.1 Lentimicrobiaceae bacterium | reverse complement strand
CAGGTCGCGTGAACGCTGCACCCAGCCGCTGAGAGTGACCGTCAGACCTTTATGCTTCATGCGGAGCTCGCCGCAGGTATGAGTCCGGTACATGGGGAAAAGTGTTAAATATGGGATCAAAGGTAGAAAAAATGTTGCAGGTCGGGTAAAGTGAGATCCCGATAATGTCGGGATTGCAGGTTGCTATTTTTTGTACTTTTGTCCACTGTACCTCTCCCCCATCCCCCTCTCCATGTTGGAGAGGGGGTTAAGGAGGTGAGGTAAATCATTATGAAACACTTGATTTTTACCATCATGCTGGCTGGGCTCCTGACACCATTTACCCTTATAGCCCAGGAAGAAAAACCGGAAGAGGGCTATGTATTTACGATCGTAAAAGAGGTGAAGACCACGCCTGTCGAGAACCAGTACCGGTCGAGCACCTGCTGGAGCTTTTCTTCAACGGCATTCCTGGAATCGGAACTGCTGAGGATCCATGGCGATGAATACGATCTGTCGGAAATGTTCGTCATCTACCATACTTACCTGGAAAAAGCCCTGAAATACATGAGGCTCCAGGGTAATATCAACCTCGCAGGGGGTGGGGCTTTCCACGACGTCACTGACGTGATCCGGGATTATGGCATTGTACCCGAAAAAGTCTATACGGGTCTGGCTATCGGACAGGAGAATCCGGTGCACAATGAAATGGACAAGGTGATCAAAGCATACATGGATGCCGTGATCAGTAATCCTAACGGAAAGCTGACACCTGCCTGGAAGAATGGGCTGACGGGTATTCTCGATGCCTATCTCGGAAAAATTCCGGAGGAATTCAAGTATAACGGCAAAACCTATACGCCGAAAAGTTTTGCCGCCAGCATTGACCTGGACCTGGACGATTATGTGGAAATAGGCTCCTATACGCATCACCCATTCTATAAATCCTTTGTCATTGAGCTGCCCGACAACTGGCGGTGGGGAAGCATCTACAATGTTCCCCTGAACGAACTGGAAGAAGTCATTGACAACGCCCTGAACAATGGCTATTCGGTGGCATGGGGTGCCGACATCAGCGACAAGGGATTCTCGTGGAAAAAAGGTGTTGCCATCGTGCCCGATGAAAAACTGACAGACCTTACAGGAACGGAAAAGGAAAAATGGGAAAAGCTGACAGAGAAAGAGAAACAGGACGCGCTGTATAAGTTTGATCGGCCGGGTAAAGAAAAGACGATCACCCAGGAGATGCGGCAGGAAGCATTCGACAATTACAGCCTGACCGATGACCATGGTATGCAGATCACCGGAATTGCCAAAGACCAGGCAGGTAACGAATACTACCTGGTTAAGAATTCATGGGGTACCGATCAGAAATACAAGGGATACCTATATGCCTCCAAACCCTACGTACTGCTGAATACGATTGACATCATGGTGCATAAGGATGCCATACCGAAGCAGATCCAGAAAAAACT
>JAGONC010000091.1:0-1517 GCA_017993235.1 Lentimicrobiaceae bacterium | reverse complement strand
GAGAAAGAGATCATCATTGTCAACGACTGCTCACGGGATGCAACGGAGGCGGTTGTTCAACAGTATATCGAAACCCATCCTGACCATCACATCCGCCTGTTCAGCCAGCCTGTGAACATGGGCAAGGGAGCGGCGCTGCACCGCGGTATTGATGAGGCGCATGGTGATTACATCATCATCCAGGATGCCGACCTGGAATACGATCCGCAGGAATACAACCTGCTGCTGAAGCCCATAGTGAATGGCTTTGCCGACGTGGTTTACGGCTCGCGGTTTCTTGGCGGAAATCCTCACCGCATCCTTTTCTTTTGGCACAGCATCGGCAACAAATTCCTGACTTCCCTTTCTAACATGTTCGCCAACCTGAACCTGACCGATATGGAGACCTGTTACAAGCTATTCAGGGCGGAGATCATCAAAAAGGTCTATTTCAAAGAAAAGCGGTTTGGATTTGAGCCGGAGGTGACGGCTAAGATCGCACGTTTCAGGGGAATCCGCATCTATGAAGTGGGAATTTCATACTACGGCAGAACATATATGGAGGGGAAAAAAATCAGCGCCAGTGACGGATTCCGGGCGATCTACTGCATCCTGAAATACAATCTCTTCAGCCGCAAATACCTGAAATAAGACATTAAGTTTTTTCACTTTAATAAAATACAGGTTGCACAGAGGGCCACTGAGGGAGTCACAGAGGGCCACAAGGATTTTCAGTGATCGTGTCTATCAATTGATTAACCTTCTTATCCCATCTTTCAGCCTTAATACATTGAAGTTCAATAAAAGTCCAAGTTTATATTCCCCTAATCGGAGATAGGTCAAAACCTGAGCAATGTGAATATCATTAATAGATTCTACTGATTTAATTTCCACTACCACTTGATTATCAATTAATAAATCAATTCTATATCCATAATCGAGATGAATTTCGTCGTATATAATGGGTAGTGGCTTTTCTTTCTCAACATATAGGCCCTTTTTTGTCAATTCATATTTAAGACATTCTTTATATGCTGACTCTAACAATCCGGGTCCCAATTTATGATGGACCCTGATTGCACAACCAATTATGATCCCTGACATGTCATTAAGTTCCATAACATAAAGAATCTCTCAACCTATTAATCGGAAATTTGCGTTTTTGTGACCCCTAAGTCACGAATATTTTCCGTATTATCAATAAAAATAAGAGATCAGATGAGGCAATTTTTACCAAAATCTCTCTGTGGCACTCTGTGAATTCCTCTGTGATACTCTGTGTAACTTACACTGATAATAAAAAACAATAAAATGTGACTTATTTTTCAATCATCTTCAATAACATCCTTTATCTGGTACATTTTGGACTTCAGTAGCCCGATGCGGTTCAGGAAATGCACCAGGGAGGTCTTCAGCACCCCAAACGCATAAACGGTGCTATTCCGTAAATTGATGGAGGAAGCTTCCTTGAAGTATTTCGTCGGGCAGGTGATCTCAGCGATCGGGAATCCTGCATAGATGATCTGTGAAAGCATCTG
>JAGONC010000090.1 GCA_017993235.1 Lentimicrobiaceae bacterium | reverse complement strand
TATCAGCGGTGACATGCAAAGCAATGCCCAGGTAGGGGGCATTCCCCTTTTCATCGGTTTCCTGGCTGCATTCCTGACGGGATTGCTGGCCTGCAGGTGGATGATCGGCATTGTTAAGAAAGGTAAACTCATCTGGTTTGCCCTGTACTGCTTTGTCATTGGACTGGCGGCACTCATCTGGGGCGGCTGACCCCGGTCCATGAATCCGGACGTATGATGGAAAAGACACACTTCCCTTCGAATGAAGAACTCCTGAATGGCCAGATGGTATTGCTTGACAAACCGCTGGGATGGACTTCCTTTGATATGGTTGGCTACATGAGGAGGCTGCTCAGGGAACGCCGTCATTTGTTAAAGATCAAGATCGGCCATGCCGGCACACTGGATCCTCTGGCCACCGGCCTGCTGATCATCTGTACCGGTAAGTATACCAAGCGGATCATTGAATTCACCGATATGGAAAAAGAATATACCGGCCGGTTTATCCTGGGAGCGACACGGCCTTCCTTTGATAAAGAGACCGATGTTGATCAGACCTTTCCGGCAGACCATGTCACAGAACAACTCATCCATAAGGCCGCAGCCAGCTTTACGGGCGAACAGCAGCAGATCCCTCCCGTCTTTTCAGCCACCAAAGTCAAGGGCATCCCTGCCTACATGTACGCAAGGGATCAACAGCATATCGAAATGGAACCCAAAAATATCCTGGTCTCTGTGTTTGAGATCACGGCCATAGATTTTCCCGCCGTGGATTTCCGAATCGTATGCAGTAAGGGAACATATATTCGTGCCCTCGCCCGTGATGTGGGCAAATACCTGGGCTGCGGCGCGTACCTGGATTCGTTATGCCGTACAAGGATCGGTCCCCACCGCCTGGTGGATGCCATAGGTACGGAAATGCTGGAGCATATTCTGACAGGTGAAAAATTCACCGATGATGGATACTGCCCTCCGTCCCTCTGATTTATTTTCTATTTATATTGATTTTCCCCCTGATTTTGACTACTTTTGCACCCATTTTCAGATCCTGAAGAAATAAATAGATTGTATTACATATGAAATTATCTCAATTCAGGTATCATCTTCCAAAAGAATTGATTGCTTTGCATCCCCCTGAACACCGGGATGACTCAAAGTTGATGATCCTGCATCGTAACACCAGGGAGATCGAACACCGGTCCTTCAAGGACATTGTGGAGTATTTCGGGGAAGGGGATGTATTTGTGATCAACAACACCAAGGTGTTTCCTGCTCTCCTGCTGGGTGAAAAGGAGAAAACAGGTGCAAAGATCACTGTATTTCTGCTGCGCGAGCTCAATTCCGAGTCCAGGTTATGGGATGTTCTGGTTGATCCGGCCCGGAAGATTCGAATCGGTAATAAGCTTTACTTCGGTGAGGATGATGCCCTGGTGGCAGAGGTTATTGACAACACCACTTCCAGGGGCCGTACTCTGCGTTTTCTTTTTGATGGTCCGTATGAAGAATTTAAAAAGACCATCCAGTCGCTGGGCAAGACTCCTCTTCCGGAGGAGTTGCAGAAGATCCGGGAGATAGAACCTGAGGATCAGGAAAGATATCAGACCATCTATGCAAAAGCAGAGGGTGCAGTGGCAGCTCCCACGGCAGGTCTGCATTTCAGCCGGGAGCTGATGAAACGGCTGGAGCTCAGGGGGGCTTCTTTTGCCGAAGTTACACTTCATGCCGGGATCGGCAACTTTCGGGAGATTGATGTGGAGGATCTGACCAAGCATAAGACCGACTCGGAAGAAATGTTCATCAGCGTGGAGACCGCTAATGCGGTCAACAAGGCCAAGGAAGGGAAACACAGGGTTTGCGCTGTGGGTACCACCACCATGAAAGCACTGGAGTCCTCTGTTTCCATCGCCGGATACCTTAAACCTTTCAACGGATGGTCAAACAGATTTATCTTTCCTCCCTATGAGTTTAACATTGCCAATGCCATGGTCACCAACTTACACCTTCCCATGTCGCCCATGCTGATGCAAGTGACGGCCTTCGGCGGATTTGAATTTGTCATGGATGCCTATAAGGAGGCCATCAAGAATAAATACATGTTTTTCACCTATGGCGACGCTATGCTTATCGTTTGATCGTTGAATCCCGGTCTGACATATGCAGTGATTGTTGCCGGCGGGATGGGTGAACGGATGAAGAGCCGCATCCCGAAACAGTTTATGAATATCGGAAGGCTGCCTGTGCTGATGCATACCCTGAATGCCTTCATAAAAGCCATCCCCTCCATTCATCTTGTTGTCGTGCTTCCGTCCGGGCAGATCGATACCTGGAATGACCTGATCCGGCGGTATTCCTTCCAGGCGCCCCATCAGGTGACTGAGGGCGGGCAAAGGCGGTTTTTTTCTGTGAAAAACGGCCTGGAACATGTGCCTGATGACAGTGTGGTGGCCATCCACGATGCGGTGCGTCCTGTAGTGACCTCCCGGCTGATCCGCTCGTGCTTCCATGATGCCCTGACCTTCGGCAGTGCAGTTCCCTGTATTGTACCGGCAGAGTCTGTCAGGGTGGTGACAGAAAGTATGCACCGGCCCGCAGACCGCAACTGCATCAGGATCATTCAGACACCCCAGACCTTTCGGGCAGCCCTGATCAAAAATGCATACCAGCAGCCCTTCAGTGATGCGTTCACCGACGATGCAACCGTGCTGGAATCCGCCGGGCAGCCGATCCATCTGGTGGAAGGGTATGCGTGGAACATCAAGATCACCTACCCTGAAGATCTGATAGCGGCGAAGGGACTTCTGAAAACATTGAACATTGAACATTGAACATTGAAAACGGACAGGATCATACTGGGGATTGACCCGGGGACGACGATCATGGGATATGGACTGGTCCACGACCACGGACCTGCCATCGAACTGATCGCCCTGGGGGTGATCAAGCTCGAGAAGATGCAGGATCACCTGATGAGGTTACAGCGCATCTTTGAACGTACCCTTTATCTGATCGATGAGTATAAGCCCGACGAAATGGCCATTGAAGCTCCCTTCTATGGCAAAAATGTCCAGTCGATGCTCAAACTCGGGCGGGCTCAGGGCGTGGCCATGGCCGCGGCGCTGTAC
>JAGONC010000020.1 GCA_017993235.1 Lentimicrobiaceae bacterium | reverse complement strand
TCCCCTGGCCCCTTCCCCCACCCGGGGGAAGGGGAAATACTGACCTTACCTCACGTCCTCCAGTTCTCCCTGTCGAGGCTCCTGTATTGGATAGCTTCGGCCAGATGTTCGGCCGAGATGGTCTCACTTACCTCGGCGACACGTTCCTGGTTCCGCTCCTTAAAAGGAACGGGAATGACCTCCACGTGCAGATCGATGCGGTCGAGCAGCGGTCCGCTGATCCGGTTGATGTATTTCTGGACCAGTCCGGGCTGGCGCATTACCTCCAGGGCCGATCGCTTGAATTCCGGCAGCTCATCCAGGAACAAAACACCGTTATGGGCCAGTGAAATCTCCCCCGGCTGGGGATAGGCCCCCCCACCAACCAAACCTGCGTCGCTGGTAAAAGTATTTGTAGCGGTGAATTTTCTTTTTTTTTTTATCAAATATTTAACTGGGGATAAAACATTTAATTTAGGGGTAAAATTCGTATTGGATGTAGTGAGGTATATAAGTATTTTGATGTGAAAATATTAAGGTAGATTGCGCAAGAGATGCGATGAAATACAATATATAAATTTTTTGACTAACCCTCTATTTATGTTTAAAGGTATTTTACATGTCGGAGATTTATTCAATAGTAGGTAATAGAACTGCATTGAATGTTTTAATAAAGAGATCTATCATAAAGGAAATATATACATGAAAATCAACAGACGTGAAATGCTGAAAATTTCAGCAGGTGCCGTTGGAGGATTGGCGCTCGGAAATCCGATTTCTGCTATCGGGAATCCTTCTGCAGGGGATAATCCAGATCCTTCTCAAAGGAATTCATTCTTTGATTCCCTACCCATTTTCCCCTTGGGAGAAAAACTGGATCCTGAAGAGATACGGATCACTTTTCTGGGTACCTCCTGTATTCCCCGTTTATCGCAGGAATGCGGCAGCGTTTATATAGAAGTTGGTTCAGGAGACCAATTTGTATTTGATTGCGGAACCGGGGTGATAGCCAAGTACAATGCGATGGGAGTTCTAATGAGCAAGTTGGACAAGATCTTCTTTACCCACCTTCACGGCGACCATACCAGCGATCTTACGCACATCTATTGTTTCGGACCGGCCCAGGACCGCAAGTCGCCGCTCTTTATCTGGGGTCCTTCCAATTCATACTTTACTTATCAGGATCCTTCGGGGGGGATCCGTGGTCCTTACGAGGACGGGACAAGGGCATTCTGTCAGCACTTCAGGGAAATGAACCGCTGGCATACGGAGAGTTTCAGCTTCCTGCCCACCACCTTTAAAAATTATACGCTCCCTGCTCAGTCCGACTGGGGATTAAAGAATCCACTGGAAAAAATCGGTGATGATCCGGATACTGATGGTTATACGATCTATCCGATCGAGCTGGACTGGCAGGCATACGGACAGGTACCTGGTGACAATATCGCTTACCAGAACCCGACCACCGGGGTTACCATAAAGCACTTCCCGGCCATTCACTGCCGCAGGGGTTCCATTAGCTTTAAACTGGAATGGAATGGTCTTTCCGTGGTGTACAGTGGTGACACAAAACCCAGTACCCATATGCTGAATTTTGCTTCTGGTGCAGATGTAGTCATCCATGAGATTGTCATGCCGGCACAGAACTGGGCAGAAAAGAATACAGGATTAAAACCCGGCGATGATGGTTATGAAGTAGCATATAAATGCGCCGTTGAAATACAAAATAGTTCGCATACACCGCAGAATGCTTACGGTTATATCATGAGCCAGCTTTCACCACGTCCCAGACTGATGGTGGCCACCCATTTCCAGGCAGAGGATGACACGATCCAGTCGGCCCTGAGGAGTATCCGGAACCACTGCCCGGTGGGCGAAGTAACATTTGCAGCGGACCTGATGGTTATAAACGTCTCCAAGACAAAGATCATACAGAGACGAGCAATAGTCTCCGATTATGCCTTTTTCCCTATCTTAACTCAACCCATTCCGGCGACTGGTGCTCCGAATTACTGGAAATGGGGAGATGATGCCCATACATACAAGGTGCCTGATTCAACGGCGCAACTTGATATGTCTTCAGAAATTCCCCCGATAGACCCGGTTACAGGCAAAATAAATTACAATCCAAACGGATTCTGAAACATTGAACGACAAGGATGATGAATTTCCAAACACAGAGTATTATGCTCAAGCCACAAATTATACTGACAGGCGTAATGATGCTAGCAGCGTCATTGCTGAGCGCGCAGGGACTCCGGATGGCCTTTGTTGCCTCCGGTGCATCACCGAAGGTTGATAGCGTCAAAGCCACCAACCTGACGACAAATAAATCAGTCATGATGCCCGGTACCGACACCCTGCTTCTTAAATGGAGCACGGGCATTCCTGATCTTCATGGTGCCGGGGAGAACGGGATCGTATTTCCCAATCCCTGCAACGGGAAAGTAACCCTGGTCGTGCCTTCCGGACAGGCACAGACAGCAGTCCTGAAACTGATGGACCTCTCAGGCCGGGTCATTACCGGAATATCTACGGATGTCCCTCAAGGTAACAACCTATTCCAGGTGACATTTTCCAGGACCGGCGTTTACCTCGTTAGTGTGCAGACCAGCCAGGGCATCAGCGGATTTAAGATCATCTGTACAGAGACAGTGGAAGGAATTGACCGGATCTTTGATCAGGGAACTACACTGGGCAACCCGGGACCGTTACACCTGAAAAATCAGAATGTTTACAGCCTTGAATATTCATACGGTGATATTATCCTTTACCGGTGTCGGGGAGGAGTTCATACTACCATCATTACGGATACGCCGGACGCTTCAAAAACTTATACCGTCGAATTTGTGACCTGTGCCGACCTGTCCGGGAGATCATATGCCGTTGTAAAAATCGGTTCGCAGACCTGGATGGCTGAGAATCTGGCATGGCTGCCAAAAGTCATGAAACCCGACACCGGAGCTGAGAACCTGAAATTCTATTATGTCTATGGATATCAGGATACAACGGTCATCGAAGCTAAAAACACGCTGAATTATATCAATTATGGAGTGCTTTATAACTGGCCTGCGGCAATGAACGCGACAACCGGTAAAAAATATTCCGGAACGACACAGCAGGCAGTCTGTCCACAAGGCTGGCATATGCCTTCTGACGATGAATGGAAAACACTGGAGATGAGCCTCGGCATGAGCCAGGCTGATGCAGATACACTTTACATGAGGACCAGCGGCGAAGCCGGTATGAAACTTAAGTCTACCACGGCCTGGCCGGAAGACACACTCACATCGAACCTAAGCGGATTTACGGCGTTACCCGGCGGTTACCGCAATACCCACGGATTGTTTGACGGAAAGCACAAATATTCGCTGTTCTGGACATCAACGTCCAGTGATACCATGAGCTGGTATCGCTGCTTCAATGTTGACTCCCAGGGTGTATACCGGATGACAACACTGTGGAGCCATGGTTTATCGGTCAGGTGTGTCAAAGACTGACGTTCCCGAACTTTCACCCACCGATTCATAATGCATCATTGCTGCTCACGTCCCCCAGCTCTCTCTGTCGAGGCTGCGGTACTGGATGGCTTCCGCCAGATGCTCGGCCGAGATGGTCTCGCTCTGGTCCAGGTCGGCGATGGTGCGGGCCACTTTCAGGATGCGGTTATAGGCACGGGCTGAAAGGCTGAGCCGCTGCATGGCGTTCCTGAGCAATTCCTCGCCGGCTTCTCCCACCCGGCAGATCTTCCGGGTGAGTTTGGTCGACATATGGGCATTGCAGTAAACTCCCTTTTCGTTCTCGAATCTTTTTTCCTGCATCTGTCGTGCGGCGATGACTCTGTTGCGGATGGTCTCACTTACCTCGGCTACACGTTCCTGGTTCAGCTCCTTGAAAGGAACGGGGATGACCTCCACGTGCAGATCGATGCGGTCGAGAAGCGGTCCGCTGATCCGGTTGATGTATTTCTGGACCAGTTTGAGATACATTCCTAAAATCATTTCTTTTCTTGAATATGTACCGACTATGTCTGAAAATCCTGTAAAGAATTACCGGATTCAAAAGGGACTAACCCAGAAAGCAATGTCAAATAATGTATCCCTCCGATCTGATGCGTCTTGTTTAGCGAAAAGCTGCATAATTCATTTGCGGAGAGATAATATGCGGTTCCATGAGGGAGATGACCGAACGTAAATTCGACCAACTTACAACTAATACTATTGATTGGCCGGATTCATTAAACGAAGAGTACTATGGTACCCTATCCGACCTTTATTCGCCGGTACTGTATCTTGGTAGGATATCCCTGTCCGTTCATTGAATAAAGTTGGTGAATCAAGAAACAGGAAATATTTTTGACCAAAAACGATCATGAAAAAATTGATTTGTCTGGCCTTTGTAACGAGTTTCTTGGTTGGTTGGGCACAAAAGTCCCCCTATATATCTGCCTGGCAGGAAAAGGAATTCAAAGTGGATGGAAAAGCCGGAGAATGGGCAGGCCTGATGTTCGCTGATGACAGTAAATCCTTTATTTACGGAATTTCCAATGACAGGGAGAACCTTTATGTCAAGATGAAGGTTTTGGACGAGAGCTATCAGCAATCCGTTCTCAGGAACGGAATCACATTCTGGATCGATACAACCGGGAAAGGCAAGGAACGGGCGAGCATTACCTTTCCTATCCGGACATTCACACCGGATAGACCGATCCAGGATCAGCCAGACAGGCATCAGAGGGATCCCCAGGGCAGTGGCATTCCCTTTAAACAGGATTACCAGTCAGTCAACCGGATGTTATTAACCGAATCTGTAAAGATCAAATCCATTGGATTGAGAGTGGGCGAGAAAGTTGCAGTGGATCTCAACAGCGACTCCAATCCGCTGTATGCCATGATGCAAATGGATTCGACAGGGATCCTGGTCTTTGAGATGCGGATCTTGTTGAACTCACTATTTGAAAATCCGGCCCATTTCAGTATCGAGGCGAGAAAATCATTCAGCTATGGATTTACGGTCGAATCGCAAGGTAGCTTCCCCAGCCCTCCCGGAGCAGGGATGGGAGGACCTCCGCAAGGTGCCGAAGGTGAAAGGAATGGGATGCCTCCGGGAGAGATGGGTTCCATGCCAGGCCAGATGCCTGGTGGTGGTGGAATGGGCCAGCCTCTGGGCGGCAGACCGGATTTGCAAAGTTCTTCCCAACCGTTGAAGATCAGTGTCAAAAAGGCAAAACTGGTATTCATCAACAATTGACCACACCCGGCAGAAAGGCTAGTCCAGTTTTCACCTACAGTAAACAAATTGCTGATAATCTGACAGATATCATTCAGGGTGTAATTCTCATTGCCATAGCCATCAGTTACAGGCATGAAGGGAGGTATATTTGAAGGGATAATCGCAGCAGCGCTGATCCTGTTGAGCCTGAACGTACCAGGCCAGAAAGCCATGATCCGGGGACAGGTAATGGACAGCATTGATATAACGCAACCTGCCGGTGAACTGCTGGAGATCCTCCTTCCCATAGCAGCGATCGATCTGAAGGTAATCGATGTGGTCGGGAAGAAACCGATTTTTACACTTAAGGGGGATACAGTGCAGTTCAATGCCGCTGATTTCACCATCCATACGGGGGCCATGGCAGAAGACCTGTTTCGGAAAATACCTGGGATGGTGGTCGAGAATGGTACGATCACTGCCATGGGTTAGGAGATCACGCGTGTGCTGGTGGATGGGAAACCTTTCTTTGGGGATGACCCTATGATCGCACTAAAGAATCTCCAGGCTGAAGCCATTGAAAAAATTGAGCTCTACGATGAAAAAAGCGAACAGGCCAAACTGACCGGATTCAACGACGGGCAAAGCGTCAGGACCCTCATATCGTCACATACAAGGCATGCAGAAGAAGCCGGTTCGGACGGATATACGGAGGATATGGCTATAAGAACAAATATTCAGCCGGTGTTGACATTCATTCGGTGGTGACATTCATTCCTTCAGGGGCGATCAGCGCTGGTCAGTCATTGGCCTTACGAACAATGTGAACCAGATGAATTTTGCCATGCAGGATATGATAGGCTTTATGGAAAACGGTGGTGGGAAGGGAGGATCCGATCGACCTATATCAACCGAGTCCTCTTCCGGAGAAGAACTTACCGGGCAGGGCGATATCGGAAGAACCTCACCTGGCATAGAGATGATCGGCCAGCTAGGAGGAATAGCCACGGCTCATTCACTTGGTCTCAATTTGACGGCCTCGCCAGGCCACAAACTGGATATTGCAGGAAGCTATTTCCTGAATATTTCTGACAACAAGACCGACCAGGAGCTGCGACGTGAGTACTTCTCCGTCCCCGGACATTCCAGCACCTACAAGGAGATCCGCCATTCAGACACATTCAATCAAAATCACCGGCTGAACCTGAAACTAACCTATTCCATTGATTCGAGCAATACCCTCATTTATGTTCCCACATTCAATTATCAGGGATATAAGGTCTGCTCAGTCTCTTTCATGAAATGGATCATGGGCTTTCAAAAGGATTTAATCAATCAACCCTTGATTGCGATCTGAGCTTTGGGAAGAACCTTTTTAAGAATCAGCAGGGGGAAATCCGGTTATCGGCATACAATCTTTTTGACCAAACCAGCCAGGTGCAGCGAAATGTTACCGAATCCTATATTGAGGATAACCGGACGGATTTACTGGGCAGGTATGTTATGCTTAATTTCTCGTACCGTTTCTTCAGATTCCTGATCAAAGGATGATGGCCGGCAGGGGGATGGCAGTACGGCAGGGCACTCAAAAAAGAGTATCCTTGATAAGTCCCAGATAACTCTTCCCGATAGGGATCTGTTTATCTTTGATCTCCACCAGGTTACCATAAATGGACCTGACTTTTTCCCTGTTGACAATATAGGATTTATGGATGCGGACAAACTGCCTTGCAGGAAGAATCTCTTCCAGGTGTTTCATCGATTCAAGTACCGTAATCTTTTTCTCGGTGGTATAGAAAGATACATACTCCCTAGCCCCTTCGATATAAAGTATGGTGTCGAAAGGTACCCTGAAAATCCGCCGGTCCGCTTTCAGGGAGATGTAGTCTTTCCCAATCATGTCATCACTGTCCCCTACATTAGTGGATTTCCCTCTTAAGCCCGAGGTTAGCCGGATATGTTCAGCAGCTTTATTGACCCCAACCAGGAACCGTTCGAAGGTGATCGGTTTGAGTAAATAATCAATGACATCAAGCTGGTATGCTTGGATGGCATATTCTTTAAAGGCCGTTGTAAAGATCACCGGAGGATTGTGCTGCAGCGATTGAATGAAATCAATCCCGGTCAGCCCGGGCATCTGTATATCCAGGAACATCAGGTCGATCGGTTCATTCTGTAGGCTTTCCATGGCCTCTAGGGCATTCTTGCAGGAACGGACCAGATACAGGAAAGGGATCCGTTGAATATAGTTCTCCAGCAATTTCCTGGCGAGCTGTTCGTCATCAACTATCAGGCACTTGATTTTCATCTAGGATCAATTTAAGTTCAACCTTGTATTCATCCTCTGTCTCATCAATCTTCAGCTGATACCTGTCTTCATATAATAGATCCAACCGGCGAATGACATTGTTCAGTCCAATACCTTTCGCGTCGTCTTTGGTTTTTGGAAATGGTGTGAGGCTGTTCCTGACTGATAACATCAGCTCATTTCCGTTCGTTCTGACAAGAATATCGATCCAGCCCGTACCGGTTTCCTGAAAATTGCTATGCTTGAAGCTGTTTTCTACAAAGGTGATCAGTAATAAAGGGGCTATCTTCAGTTTGGTATTCTCACATTCAAAGCGGTAATTCACGTTTTTGATCTCGCTGTCCTTCAGTAGCTGAAGTTCAATATAGGCCCGGATATAATCCAGTTCTTTCCTCAGTGGTACAAAGGATTCGTTGCATTCATAGATCACATAACGCAGCATCTCTGACAGCCTCTGGATCGCATAGGAAGTTTTATCTGACCGAAGCTGGGCAAGGGTATAGATGTTGTTCAGCGTGTTGAAAAGAAAGTGAGGATTTATTTGCCATTTCAACAGTTTTGACTCAGCTGTAAGGACCTGGTTCTGAAGTTCCAGCATCTTCTGTTCCCTCTTGGTGACCACTGAATTATTGCGGTAAATGGTGCTGATAAAAAGGGTAATGACAATGAAAAATCCCTGATAAATGGCTCTCCTGTACTCAAAGTTAATCCTGTGGCTCATAAAGATGGAATTACCATCTGGGATTACCGGTCTTTTTGAAGGAAACATATTGGGCGGAGGGCCCGGGAGTTTTGGCATGACCAGGTTCTCGCAGATCATGGAGAACAGAATGGCAACAACGCTTATTGAAATGACGGTCATAAAATAGGTTCTGGTCCTTTTTTTTTCCAACAGATTTGGTATCAACACATTCGAGTTTAGATAAAAGAGGCTGCACTGAATGGCCATCAGCAAAGATCCCATAATAAGGGCGGTTCTCAGAGTGAACATTTCCGTGTACAACCAAATAAGAAGGATATAATAGGTAATCCACAGGGTAATATGTATGGTGGTGTTCTTTCTGTTAAGGTGGGATAACATAATTCCTTCCGTTCTAAACCCATTCAAAAATAACCATTTGATCGATCTGTATTTTATTTTTTTCAACCATCGGCTGTCTCCTGCCCATCATTGGTGTGTTTTTATCTTCCAAAGGAAATTTATTGGACGGATCAGACTGTGGTGGAATCACAGGTTCTATTGGATATAGCGTCCTGTACGTTGATTGAAAATAATTGTCAATAATTGGGAGTGATCATACATTTGAACGTCGATATTCTAATATGTTTACAAGGATCATACATTCATTTTACGATGAATAAATTACTGGTTCTGTTTTTATTAGTGTCTCTGTGGAACATTCGCTCTGTTTCAGCCCAGTCACCCGACCGGATACTGGTCGACGGCCGGTATTATGGGAATACGGTGAAACAGATCCTTGCGGATATATCAAAACGTTATCCGGTCCAGTTTGATTATTTTGAAGAGGATCTGCCTCTGGGAATCATTCAGGGAAGGACCTATGTGCAAAAACCCCTTACTGAAATTTTAACGGAGCTTCTGGCCCTGACAGATCTTGAATATTCAATTGTGGAAGATTATATTATCCTGAGGAAAAAGGGAGTGTCCATCAATCCCGAAGACTGGAAATACGAACGGAAGTCCAATTTTCAACTTACCGGGATCATCAGGGATAAAACCAACGGGGAAACCCTGCCTTTTGCCAACATCCTCCTTCGTGGAACCAAAACAGGCACTTCGGCAAATACTGACGGCCACTTCACACTGTTCAACATTCCTACCGACACCGCTGTCCTGGATGTGTACTATGTGGGGTACAAAAAGCAGGCGGTCTTTCTCTCCCCAAAATTACTCAGCAAACCCCTGCTCATAGAGATGACACCCGAATCAACTGAACTGTCCGAAGTGATGATCATGGGAAAGCGGGAAGACCTGCTGGAAATTCCCGAAAAGGCCAACATTGTCTCGATGACCCCGAAGGAAATGAACATTCTGCCCAGTCTGGGTGACCAGGACATATTCAGGACCTTTCAGTTACTCCCCGGAATCAGTGGCAGCAATGAATCTTCTTCGGGACTGTACGTCAGAGGCGGCACGCCCGACCAGAACCTGATCATCTTTGATGGGTTCACCATCTACCACCAGGAACATCTTTACGGGCTCTTCAGTGCATTCAACACCAACGCCATAAAAGATGTCCAACTTTATAAAGGTGGATTCGAAGCCAAATATGGCGGCCGGTTGTCAAGTGTTATGGAAATCATTGGTAAAACTGGAAATGAAAAACAATTCGATGCAGGTCTCGATATCAGCATGCTCAGTGTGGATGGATACATGGAGATTCCCCTGGCAGGAAAGGGATCTATTTTCCTTGCCGCACGCAAGTCATACACTGGCTGGCTGTATAACAAACTGACCGGTGTGTTTTCAGACAGCGACAACAGCCCCTCCGGTAACTATACACCCCCATCCATGCCAAGCGGAGGGAGTCCACCTCCGGGGATGGGATTCATGCCCAGAGGATTTGAAACCACCGAGCCAACTTCCTTCTTCTATGATCTGAATGCAAAAGCGACCTTTAAAACGAATGAGAAAAACCTTTTTGCCTTAAGTTTTTTCAACGGACAGGACAACCTGGATGCATCACGGGATATCGAACGCCCGATGTCGAACATAAGTGTGTCGGGTGAGAATGAAGACGTGACCAAATGGGGAAACAGGGGAGTAAGTATGAGATGGTCACATAAATGGAACGAAAAGCTTTATACCAACAACCTTGTTTCCTATTCCAGGTATTTCAATATCCGCAACAGGTCATCGGAACGTATCTTCGTGCGGGATTCGGTTGAAACGATCAACACGAGGGAATCAGACGAAGACAATACCCTGAACGACTGGTCATTTAAGGTTGATAATGAGTACAATATCAATAAGAACCATCTGGCTGAGTTTGGCCTTCAATACAACTTCTACAATACCAGGTATACATTCGGCATGAATGACTCCCTTCAGGTTCTCGACCGGAATGACAAAGGAAGCTTACTTGCAGTCTATATTCAGGATAAATGGTCACCCCTCCTTAAATTTTATACGCTACCCGGACTCCGGTTATCCTATTTCGACGGAACAGGAAAAATCTATGCGGAATCTAGGATCCAGTTCAGTTATAAGCCTTCCAGACTCTTCACCCTGCAATGTGCCTGGGGCATATATTACCAGTTCGTCAACCGGGTGAACCGGGAAGATATTATGATGGGTGACCGGGAATTCTGGATCCTGGCAGACGGAGACGAGGTACCAGTTGGAAAGGCGATTCATTATACCGCTGGTGTGAAATACGAAGATCCGTCCTATGTGTTCAACATCGAAGCATATTATAAGACGTTACATGATATTTCTGAGTTTACCATGCGGTTCGATTCGTGGCAGATCGGTGAATCGTCCAGCACGTACTTTTATAAGGGCGACGGAATTGCACGTGGCATTGAATTCCTGTTCCAGAAAAAGTATGGGGATCTCTCCGGGTGGATGGGTTATACCCTCGGTCAGGTTATCTATGATTTGCCGGTATATGGCGAAGGGTATTACCCTGCTTCCCACGATGTGACCCATGAATTTAAATGGATCAGCTCATACCGATGGAAGAAATGGATCTTTTCGGCCACTTGGATCTATGCCACTGGAAAACCCTATACGGAACCCACAGGAAGTTATACGCTAACCCTTCCAGGTGGAGAAGAAATGACCTACATCCTTGCAGGGAATAAGAACTCTATCCTGTATCCGGCCTATCACCGGCTGGATATCTCGGCAAGATACCATTATATCTTCGGAGACATGTTCAATGGAGATATCGGGATATCGCTCTTTAATGTCTATAACAGGAAAAACATCTGGTACAAAGAATTTGAGATCGATGAAACAGGGTTGACCGAAACCAATGTTTACCTGCTGGGAATTACTCCGAATGTATCCTTTTCCATCAGAATCAGATAAACTACCATGAGGATGTTCAAAACAATATCAGGTTCATTGCTCGCTGCAATTGTTCTATTTCTTGCATCCTGTGAAACGGAATGGATGGAAGAAACGCTCCTCTCCGAGATCCCTGTTGTCGAAGCGTATCTTTTTCCTGGAAGTACACTTCAGGTAGTGGTAACAGTTCCATTGCCCTATTCCGATGACACTACGTTGGTACAGGAATCCATTACGGGCCTGAAGATCACACTGACAAGGGGCTCTGAATCATTCGTACTGGAAGAATCGGATTCAGCAGGCGTATATTGTTATCCCGTGGATGATCTGCTCATTGAAAGTGGATATGATTACGCTATTTCTTTTGAATACCATGATCGAATGATCACGGCTGCCACTTCCATACCTTCAAAACCGGAAGACTTCGCGATATCATCGGATACGCTGGAACTTGAACAAATTGAAATAGATGAATTTAATCCGGGTTTTGACGATTTGGTCGAGCTGTCGTGGTCCAATACGGATGATTTCAATTATTATGTTCAGGTCGAATTCCTAGATTCAGTGAAAAACCTGGTCAATCTCAATCTTGACACGACCGATCTGCCAAAGATCGTTTCTTCCCGCCCTATGGTTACCGATGAATACAACCTGAACCCGACTCAGCTGTATTATTATGGTTCGTACCGCATCGTACTTTTCAAGGTCAACGAGGATTTTGCGGATCTCTATGCCATCAGTGACATAAGCTCCATCAGCCTAACCAATCCTATCACCCACATTGAAGGAGGGTATGGAATTTTTACGGGAATGAATGCCGATACCCTTAATTTGACCGTCGTTCAGCCTTAATAGCCCCTGCAGGTGCATCAGTTAAAGTATGAATGACATACTTATATTCGTTTTTTAATGTACCCCACCCCTGCACCCCTCCCCTGCGAGCAGGGGAGGGGACGGGGGAGGGGTAAAAGGGTTAATTCCCCGGTGCTTGCGCCGGAATTAGGGTCCAGGGCTTGACCTGGGGTTCATACCAGTGATTTTCAGAAATAATGATAAGTCAGTCATTCTTTATGATTTGTTTAGATTGGAAAAATACAGAAATAAACACTACTCCGATTTTCTTTTTCCCTGGTCAATGTTCCATGATCCAAAGCTCCTCCCCCGAATGGGGGAGGTTGGGAGGGGGCGGAAAGTGAGGCGGTGACTTGAAGTCACTGCCTCACCGTAGGCCAGCCCCCATCCTCTGTCCCCTTCCCCCACCCGGGGGAAGGGGAAATACTGACCTTGCCTCACGTCCCCCAGCTCTCTCTGTCGAGGCTGCGGTACTGGATGGCTTCCGCCAGATGCTCGGCCGAGATGGTCTCGCTCTGGTCCAGATCAGCAATGGTGCGGGCCACTTTCAGGATGCGGTTATAGGCGCGTGCCGAAAGGCTCAGCCGCTGCATGGCGTTCCTGAGCAATTCCTCACCGGCTTCTCCCACCCGGCAGATCTTCCGGGTGAGTTTGGTGGACATATGGGCATTGCAGTAAACTCCCTTTTCGTTCTCGAATCTTTTTTCCTGCATCTGTCGTGCGGCGATGACTCTGTTGCGGATGGTCTCGCTTACCTCGGCGACTCGTTCCTGGTTCAGTTCTTTAAAAGGAACAGGGATGACTTCCACGTGCAGATCGATGCGGTCGAGCAGCGGTCCGCTGATCCGGTTGATGTATTTCTGGACCAGTCCGGGCTGGCATACACAATCTTTGTCGGGATGGTTGTAATATCCGCAGGGACATGGATTCATTGCCGCTACGAGCTGGAAACTTGCCGGGTATTCGACGGAAAACCGGGCGCGGGAGATGGTGACGATCCTTTCTTCCATGGGCTGGCGCATCACCTCCAGGGCCGATCGCTTGAATTCCGGCAGCTCGTCCAGGAACAAAACACCGTTATGAGCCAGTGAAATCTCCCCCGGCTGTGGATAGGACCCCCCACCAACCAGACCTGCGTCGCTAATGGAGTGATGGGGCGCGCGGTAAGGCCGGGTGGTGATCAGCGAGGAATGATTGCTAAGCTTTCCGGCTACCGAATGGATCTTGGTGGTCTCCAGGGCTTCATTGAGGCTCAGCGGCGGTAGGATGGATGGCAGCCTTTTGGCCAGCATCGTTTTACCGGATCCGGGCGGACCGATCAGAATGATGTTGTGTCCGCCGGCAGCCGCGATCTCCAGCGCACGCTTGATGTTTTCCTGCCCTTTAACGTCCGAGAAGTCGAATTCATAATCGTTGAGGTTCTGATAAAATTCTTCCCTGGTGTTGACCTTGACGGGTGTCAGCTCGGTCTGCTGATTGAAAAACTCAATAACCTCCCTGATGTTTTCAACGCCATACACATCAATATCGCTTACAATGGCTGCTTCCCTGGCGTTGATTCTGGGAATGATCAGGCCTTTGAATCCTTTCTTCCTGACTTCAATGGCGATGGGCAGTGCCCCCTTGATAGGCTGCAGGCTGCCATCCAGCGAAAGCTCTCCCATGATGATATAATCCCCCACACGGGACGGATTGATCTGCTCGGAAGCAGCCAGGATACCGATCGCGATGGTCAGGTCATAGGAGGAACCCTCTTTTCGGATATCCGCGGGTGCCATGTTGATCACGATCTTCTTTCCCGGTATCTTATGACCGATGTTTTTCAGGGCTGCCTCGATCCGCTGATGGCTCTCCTTGACGGCGCTGTCGGGCAGTCCCACCATGAAGAAGTTGACGCCCTGGTCGATGTTGACTTCGATGGTAATGGTGATGGCATGAATGCCATGAAGGGCGCTTCCAAATGTTTTGACGAGCATGGAATGATCGGATTAACCTGTTTTATCTGTTAATCCGGAAAAGCACCTAAATGTGACCCTGTTTTGGTGAAATTATGGATTAATTTTTTTCCGGCTTGTAACCTGAATCCCTGAGGATCTCATGGGCGTCAGTTTCATGGAGCAGATCCCGAAGTGTAAGACCGGAATGATGATCCATATAGTTACGGATGATCTGCCACCCCAGCCATGAACCCAGGCGGGCGGGGGAGCCCGGAAAGCCCCGGGTAAAGGGACCGTCGTTGAAGAATTTATTGATGATCTGAATATCCGTTGAGTACAACACTTCATTTTCAATCATGAATTTCCACAGGTTCGATTCATTTTCGATGCACCACCTGAGCTGGTCATCCGTAAATCCGATCTTCACTGTATCTTCCTCAAATGGCAGCAGTGCATCCAGAAAATAGAGTTTTTTACCTTCAACCACCATTTTTTCAAGAACATCATCGCCCGGATACAGGTCTTTCATGTGATAGGCCGCCAGCTCCTGCACACAATCCCGGATGAGGAATTCTTTGGAGAAGTTTCGGATCCTATACGCCGGAACGCCCAGCTGCCGGTAATGCTCATAGTCTTCTCCCAGATACATATCCAGTGCGATCAGCAGGTCGGGCGGCTGAAACATGACAGGATTCTGGTAATCGATCCCTGAAACATAGGTATAGACCTGCGGAATGGCCTGGTCAGGGAAATAGTAGGAATAATACCTGAATATTTCGTTAAGCTGTTGCTCCTGGACTTTCAGGTCAGGATAAAGCGACCTGGTCTCATCGTACAATTGCCTGATGAAGGGATCCCTCACGTACTGCCTTAGCTGAAGGATTCCCATCGAGTCAGCAGGAGCACTGCCCAGAAAGACAGCGTAGGTTCCCATCAGATCATGGATCGCTGAGGCCAGCCGGTTTGTATCGGCTGAAAAAAGAGCCTCTTCATACCGGTGAATGGTCAGGTCAGGTCCCGGTATATCACGAATGTCGATGCTTTGCCAGCGGGTTTTCTGAGAGCCACACGAAACGGATAGGATCATCACCAAAATGATACCTATCCAGCGCTTTCCTTGAATCATCTGATACGTATACAAGTCCAACATTAGAACAACCTGATTCCGACTCCCAGTAAAAAAGCGTTTTGTCTGAACTTGTCGTCCCCCTGATAGATATCATTCAATCCCCACTCATAGCGCAGATCCAGCGTAAAGAAAAAGATATCCAGGGATCCACCCACCTGATATGCCCAATTGGTATTTTCGATGAGATATTCAGTGCTTTTCTGAAGGTCGAGCTTTCCATCCTCAATAAATTCGACGTTTTGACCCTGTGCGAACGATATGACCGGCCCTGTGTAAACGATGATCCGTGTAAATTCCAGGTCAAGAAATTTAATTCCGATCAGCAGGGGTACGTCAATGCTATTGACCTCAAAGTTGATCTTGTTTTCCGAATCGTCCCCATTGCTGAAAAGCTCACCTCCTTTTTTAACAAAATAAGCTTCAGGTTCCAGCAGGATATTTTTGGTAAGGAAGATCCGGAAAAAAGCCCCGGCCTGGTAACCCATGATCTTGTCGCTGGTATAGTCATCAAGATCCGTATAGATCTCAGATGTGGTAATACCTGCCCTGAGACCAAAATCCACCCTGTTCTGGCTGGATAATCCAAGGGTTGTAAAGCCGAGGATGATGATTGAAACTGTTTTTATGGGCCACATACCATGAAAGTGTTTAACAAAGGTAGTGAATTGCACAGGGAGTATCCAGTTTTTAAACGATTTATCCCATAAAATGTTATTTATGATGTTCTTTTTTCCCATGCATTCAACAAGCGCCTTCTTTTCGTATTTTTGCAGGCAGAATAAAATAAGGATCGCCATGAAAAAAATTATCCTTTTACTGATCCTCTCAGGGTCAGTTTTTATGACCAGTACTTTTGCCCAAACGAAACCTTTTCGGTTTGGCATTAAACTATCCCCAAACCTGGGATGGATGAAACCCAGCACCGAGGATTATGAGAACCTGGGTAGTAAAGTGGGTTTTGGATGGGGTTTCATCGCTGATATCACGCTGACGGATAATTATTTCTTCTCCACCGGTTTTGACATGGAATGGAATTATGGCGGCCTTAAATATCCTGATATTCAAGCAGATACGGGAATGCTGACAAGGGATTACAAATTGAAATACCTTGATATTCCTTTATCCATAAAAATGAAGACCAACCAGTTCGACAAATGGGCATTCTTTGGCCAGCTGGGACTGACACCCGGCTTCAGACTGGGTGCGACCAGTGATGATTCCTTTCAGCCTGATGACAGCGGCGTTGCACCGACGATCACGGAAAAGAAGGATATCAACGACGATATCAGCATTTTCAGAACGTCGATCCTCATCGGAGGTGGTGCTGAATTTTATTTTGACGAATCCACATGCCTTGTGGTATCGCTTTCTTTCAAGAATGGCATCACCAACGTGTTGAAGGGAACCAATGCCCTTGACAAATCCCTGAACGAAAAAGCTCATTATAATGGTTTGCAGCTGAACCTCGGGGTTATCTTCTAGCAGCAATGTAAATACGTATGAGGTGAAAATTTCGATAGCTCAGCTTGACTATCATATCGGTAATTTTGACTCGAACGTTCGAAAAATCAGGGAAGCTATCCGGCAGGCCCGGGATGAATCGGCTGACCTGATCCTTTTTGCCGAACTGGCGGTCTGCGGTTATCCGCCAGGGGATTTTCTTGAGTTTGACGACTTCATCCATGAGTGTGAGCTGGCCATTCACTCCATAGCACAGGAGTGCGAAGGCATTGCTGCCATCGTTGGTGCTCCGTCGGTCAATCCCAATCCAAAGGGTAAAAGGCTTTTCAATACTGCCTATTTTCTTGCTGAAGGGAAGGTGATGGCCCTGACGCATAAATCCCTGCTTCCCAATTATGATGTTTTTGATGAATATCGTTATTTCGAACCGAACAGGGAATTATCGGTCATTGAATACCGGGGAACCAGAATAGCCTTAACGATCTGTGAGGATCTCTGGAACCTCACAGACACCCCGCTCTACACTGCATCTCCCATGGAAATGCTGATCCGACAGCGGCCTGATCTGGTCATCAATATTGGGGCATCTCCTTTCCATTACAGCCAGGCAGGCATCCGCCGGGAGGTACTCATCCGGAATGCTTCCGCATATGGACTTCCTGTGTTTTTTGTGAATCACATCGGGGCGCAGACTGAACTGATCTTTGACGGAGGATCCATGGTGGTGGACAGGTACGGGAAGGTCCTCGATGAATTGAATTATTTCCAGGAAGATCTTCGATTTTATCATTTTGAAGAAAAGAATAAAGAAGTCCGTTGTGATGATCGAGGGATCATGGGCCCCCAGAACCTGGATACTTCCCCCATTGCATTGATCAACGACGCCCTGGTACTGGGCATTCGGACCTATTTCCGGAAACTGGGCTTTCAGGATGCCATTCTCGGGTTATCGGGCGGCCTTGACTCGGCCGTAACGCTGGTATTGGCTGCTGAAGCGCTTGGCAGGGAGCATGTCCATGCGGTTCTGTTACCCTCACGCTATTCCACTGACCACTCCATTCAGGATGCTGTTGCACTGGCCCACCGTACAGGTGTACCTTACCAGACCCTGAGCATCGAGGAGATCTTTAAAAGTGTTAAGTCCACGCTCCTGCCAGTCTTTGATGACCTCCCTGCGGATGTCACCGAAGAGAATATCCAGGCGCGCATCAGGGCCGTTCTGCTGATGGCGCTGGCCAATAAGTTCGGGTATATTTTACTGAATACGTCCAACAAAAGCGAAGCGGCAGTGGGTTACGGAACCCTTTACGGGGATATGTGCGGAGGGATCTCCGTACTGGGAGATGTTTACAAAACGCAGGTTTATAAACTGGCCCGGTACATGAACCGGGCGGACGAGATCATACCCTGGCATACCATCCACAAACCGCCCTCGGCTGAACTGAAGCCGGATCAGAAAGATTCAGACTCGCTGCCTCCCTATGATGTGCTCGACAAGATTCTGTTCCAGTACATCGAGCTGCGGCAGGGGCCTCAGGATATTATTTCCATGGGTTTTGATGAAGGTGTGGTTAGAAAAGTCCTGCGTCTGGTGAATCTGAATGAATACAAGCGTCATCAAACACCTCCCATACTGCGCATTTCACCCAAAGCCTTTGGGATGGGAAGGAGAATGCCTATTGCGGCCAGGTACCTTTACTAAGAGGAGAGAGGAGAGAGGAGAGAGGAGAAAGGAGAAAGGAGAAATCAGCGTGTTTCGACGGCTTTTATCTCGGGGAGGGCTCTCCGCATGGCTTCTTCCACACCGTTTTTCAGGGTGAGGCGGCTATAGGGACAGGAACCGCAGGCTCCGTGAAGTTCAACATTTACGATATTATCTTCCGACAGGCTGATAAATTCAATATCGCCTCCATCGGCCTGCAGGTAAGGACGAATCTGTTCGATGACATTTCTGACCTTTTTTTCCAATTCGCTCGGTTGATTTTTCTCCATGGGTCTTTCATTTGAGGGGGCAAAGGTAGTAAAATAACTGTTCAGCATTCACGCAGGTATAATTATTCTTTTGGGAATACCACATCCTGGAATACATTCCTGATGGCGATCTGCTGGGCTATATTTTCCGCCATTTGCCTGAAAGCCATTGCTTCCGGTGAATCTTCCGACAGGGCAACAGGGAGCCCTTCGTCGCCTGACTCGCAAATGCTTTGTACGACCGGTACCTGACCCAGTAACGGGAGATGGTATTCTTCAGCCAGTCGTTTGCCACCTTCTTTTCCGAAGAGGTAGTACCGGTTGCCGGGGAGTTCCGCGGGAGTGAACCACGACATATTTTCGATCAAACCCAGTACCGGAACCCGGATCTGTTCCTGCCGGAACATGGTGATCGCTTTCCGTGCATCCGCAAGGGCCACTTCCTGCGGTGTCGTCACTATGGCGACACCGGTCATGGGAACCTGCTGAGCCAGTGTAAGATGGATGTCACCAGTGCCCGGTGGCGTGTCGATGATCAGGTAATCCAGTTCACCCCATTCGGCATCCCTGAAGAGCTGCATCAGTGCATTGGAAGCCATGGGCCCTCTCCAGATCAGTGCCTGGGAGGCGTCAATAAAGAAACCGATGCTAAGCACCTGGATGCCATGCCTGGTGATGGGAATGATCCTGGATTTACCATCCACCTGTCTGACTTCCGGATGAGCAACAGGTAATCCGAACATCATCGGCACAGAGGGTCCATAAATGTCGGCGTCGAGCAATCCCACACGGGCACCCGTCTGACCCATAGCAACAGCAAGGTTTGCTGCAACCGTCGACTTGCCTACACCGCCTTTCCCTGAAGCAATGGCAATGATGTTCTTTACTCCCTTGAGCAGATCTTCCGTTTCCTTTCTCCGGCTTGTCACATGTGAAGTCAGGATCACTTCTACTTCAAGATTTGGATCCACGAAGCGGTGGATGGCGTCTATACAATCCTGTTTCATTTTTCCCTTCAACGGGCAGGCAGGCGTCGTCAGAACCAGGGTGAAGGTAACGCTACCCTCCCTGATCTCAATATTTTCAATCATGTTTAAGGTGACCAGATCTTTCTTAAGATCCGGATCCTGTACATGGCGAAGCGCATGGGTTATCTGATCCCTGGTGTACATATCGTTCATTTATTGGGGAGGCAAAGATACAGCAAAAGTGTTTATCCTTTTCTTTTGTTGAAACTCAGCTTCGATTCTGTTCCATGGATCAAGCGGAGAATGTTTTTACGATGGGTAAGCGGGATAAATACAGCCACAGCGATGGCAAGGATCGTCAGAGGGATTGCCTCATGCTGATCAAGCAATAATAGCTGAATGAAGGGAAAAAGAATGGCTGTAATCAGGGAAGCAAGGGATACATACCTGAACAAAACAAAAACCAGCATAAAAATGCCCAGGGATATCCATGATGCAGTCGGAAATAATGCGATCCCCACTCCCAGAAGGGTTGCCACCCCTTTACCCCCCCTGAAGCCGGCAAAAACAGGGAACACATGGCCCAGTACGACCAGGATTCCCAGCCCGATCTGTAAAAGTGCCATCCCGGTTTCTGTCGGAAGGGGTACAGGGAAGAGGTGAATAAGCTGCAGCGCAGCCCATCCTTTGAAAACATCAATAAGCAAAACGGGAATGCCCGCTTTCAGTCCAAGGACCCGGATCACATTGGTAGCCCCTGCATTGCCGCTTCCCTTGGTGCGAATATCGATCCCAAAAAACCATTTCCCAACCCAGACGGCTGTCGGAATGGAACCCAGGAGGTAAGCCAGCACAAGCGCCGGAATGATGTTGAAATATTCCATGTCGAGCATATAAATGATTTCTTTGCCAGCACTCACCGGCTAATCAGCAAGACCCTATTGCCTTTCGGCAGCCTGCATCCGGCTGATGAACTCGATCATCTTCTGCCGGGTTGAGATGATATACTGATAGGTAATCCTGGAATTCTCCAGGTTCATGATTCTTTTATCTTCTTTTATTTCACTCAGCGCGGCATTGTACGATTCATCCGATGAGATTGACTGCATGATATGATTGGAATAGGTAAAAAAGAACCACTCCTTTTCAGCGGTTTCGATATAGATATTCAGCTCATCTCCATTGCGCCGCTTGGCCAGTTCGATGACACCACTGGCGTATTTGTTGATCGGACGGTCGAGAATGCTGCTCACACCGATCGGACCTCTCGAGATATAGGACTTTGTCCTCTGGTTCCAGATCATCTTAACGTCAGAGAAGACCATGGTGTGCTTGAATTCGGGCGGTAGTTTCCGGACAGAGCCGTACAGAGATAATTCTGTCAAAAGCGCATTGGCTTTCTCTTCACCTGCAATAAAAATAAGTGCTTTCCGGAAGGAGTCTTTTGTAATATCGTATCCAGCCATGTTGGAAAGCATCAGTTTATCAATCATACGCTGCAGTAGATCTTCAGAAAAGAAAAAATCCAGGCTCAGCAACATGTTGAAAAGAGCCGAATCAGGGATGATGAAGTAGGTTCCCTCGCCAAAGGCTGACAGTTTAACCTCATCATAGTTCAATCCTGTGTTCAGGACTCCTTCGCCGTAAATGACACATGTTTTGTTGCTCAGGCTGAGATAATTCCCACTTCCTTTCGGACCGGAAAGGCTGTCAATCTTCGCTATCCGGTATTCCTGCGACGGTTTGTCATAGGAAACATACCCGCTGGCCCTGAGGATTTCCGTTTCATCCATCCTGTCCTTTCTTCCGTAAAATACAGGATAAATATCATATCCGGCTGATAGGACCAATGCAGCTGAAATCCTTCTGTTGCCGACATCCACGAGAGTATCCCCTACAGGCAGGGCAATGTGGTTGGGATCCACTTCGGCCGTAAATCTGACCCAGGAAGCCGGATAGGGATCACAATCCTGCCGTATCCGGTATCCTCCGTCAAAGGTCAGGTACTCATGGGATGTCACCAGGAGGGCTTTGCCTTTAAAATCGAAATAGGGGCTCAATCTGAAGTTAACGGTATCCGGGATCTGGGCAACCGCGTAGGTCCGGTAATTGCTGTCGGTGGTGATGTTATTGAACAGGATCTGATTCACATTGCCCAGTTCATCTACATAATCGTACTTACCCGATGCACTGTACTTCTTACGGGATTGCACCGTTACCGTCGCATCATAGATCACATGGGACTTCCTGATGGTATCGGCAATGATAACCGCATCGACCAGGGGTTCCATCTGTGCATTTTTCCGGATGGTGACCTTCCCGTCAATGGGGAATATTGCTGCGTCTGCAACTTTAATCAATTTGACGTCCCTGGCATACAGGATATTTTCTTTCAAATCATACATTGCCTTCAGAGAGAAGAATTCAAGAGAGTCCTGTCGGGGGTGCCGGGATACGAATTCTGATCCCCTGAGGTCAGCGTCGATCAGCTCGGAATAGCTCAGCTGCGCTATTTTCAGCGTATCCACCGAGAGGGTGTTGTAAAGGGATATTTTTTCGTCATCCATCAGCCACTCGAACTTGTCCATGTAACACACATACTGATTTGTAGGTAATTCGACCAGAGATGTACCTCCGGTCGAACTGAATTCCCCTCTACGTTCATTCATGTCGACATGAGCGCTGTAAACGTAGGTCGACAGGGCAAGCTGACTTTTATCCAGTGTGAGAAGACGGAAATTGGTTGTATCGGATGAAAACACATGCTGATGAAAGACGATATTTTTGGATTCGATCTCTCCGTCCTTAACGGTTACAATACCATCTCCGTACAGGTGCACAGGGGTCAGCTTCAGTGTTCCCTTCATCAGCGCCTGTTGATGATAAATATTGAATGGTTTCTCTTTTATAGAAATGACCAGCAAGGAGTCTTTTTTGGTAAGCCATCTGTAATAGCCACTATCGGCCACTACTTCCGGATATTCTACTCCTGTATTCATTTCCGTGATGCTGAATGAGTTCACCGGGCCGATCACCGAGTCGGGAAGATAGGTGAAATTGTCAGAAGTAGCTGTGGAAGTCAGGTATTTCAGGGTTCCACTACCTTTCAGTCCATTGTTGCTGAGCTTGATATCATTCATAAACATGCCCTTACCCTGATAAATTTCATATCCATCGCCAGGAGACCTGTTGACGAATCCCAGTGAATAATCATCCTGGACAGAAATGGGATGTTCAATTTCCGGCAGAATACCTCCGGAGATCAATTTGCCTTTGAACTGGATGCCTTCGGTAGTGAACTGGTTCAGGCTGTCGAAGTTAAAGGGATAAACCTGATAGTAGAAAAGGCTGTCGGTATAACTGCCATGTTGGATATCAGGATCATCATAGTAAACATAGGAGTCCTCTTCGCTGGTGAAAAATGGGTAGTGTGGATAATCGTTCAGACCGGATTTATTCGTTGGATGATCGATCCAGAGCGTCCCGTTCAGGTTTCTGATCACCGACTTCACCCTTTCATTTGAACTATTTCCTTCCTGATCTTTTTTATGGGAACGAACCATCAGGCTGAGGGAATCGATCACCGGCATATTCAGTTTAAACGAGTCATAATCAAATGTACTTTCTCTGGGATAGAAATCCAGTAATCCTGCATGAACCCTTCCGGTAAAAACGAAATTTCGGTTTTGTCGTAAAAGGATTTCGTTGTTCCTGGGATAGATATATACCTGCTGGGAGTCACTGAGGCTGACAACAGGCACTCCCTTTATTAAAAGATCAAACGTCTTGAGATTCAGGGTGGCGTTACTTTGATTTTCAACGCTGGAACCGAACTGGATGGCATCGTAATCCGTTTTTCCATTTTTGGCGTCGATATAATCGTAGAGTTTATCTTTAGCAGTAGCACGGTCAGTAACTACATCGTAATTCAGGAATCCCTGATTCGTTAGCTGAATGATCACGGCCCTGACCTGATCGGCAGGTTTCTGTAGAAATCCGGCCAGGTCCGATACCAGAAATGATCTGTCGGGATTATCCCGGATGAAATTTTTGATCAGAATCAGTGGGTGGCGCGCGTCCATGCCCATAATATGATCGAATCGTTCCTCCGTGTAAAATTTATTGGATTCGAAGGTCGCCTCGCTTTTCGGATTGAGTCCTTTCATTTTTTCCATTTCCATGAATGGCTGTCCAACTTTCCATGTCAGGGATTCAAAGAACATATCGACCTCATGGTAGGAATCATAGAACGGGCTTTGCGAAAGGCCTTCGTTTCCCCTGAAAAGGGATAGTTCCCTTTCGCCGTCGATGTATTTGAACTGGAGACTGGGGTGATAGACCGAGTCGGATTCAAAATAGATGGATGCCGAAGCACGCTGGGCATTGATCCTGTCGCGATGGATGATGAACCGCTTTGAGTTGATGATGATGAGTTCCTTGCCCTGATAGCCAATGGATATTGTAGCATCCATTTCCGCTGTACCTGCACCCAGCACATCTGCTCCTTCCATTCGGAATGAACCATCATAACGGATGTCCCTGAAAAGATCATTGATCTGAATCCTTTTGATATAGGACTCGAAAACAGGGAAATTTGCCTGATCCTGGGATGTAAAGGAGGTGACTTTATCCTCCAATTTTCCCAATAAGGGTTGCTTAAAAAAGGATTTGTGATGGAACAGGACCGAATCAGCCACATAGCCTGAGTTCTTGAGTTCGATGGCATAATCCCCCAGTGTCGCATGAATTGTGTCCCTGCTGAATCCGGCCCTTTCCCAGTAGACGTTTCCCCCTGAACCCCTCCACCGGTTCTGGACAGGATAATAGAATCCACCGGTATTTTCAATTTCAATGCTGTCTCTGCTGGCAATGCAGGTCAGCGTTATGTTCCGGAGGGAGAACCTGGGTACGGTATCATATTGAAAGGTGAAATCACCGCCTTTGTATTCCCAGAGCACTCCCCGGTATGAATAGAGATATTGCCGGTAAAGAAAATTATCAAGACTCTCCAGATAATCCAGAAAAGGTTTTTTACTGGTCTGGCCGAGCAGCGGGATAAAACTGGAGTGTAAAGAGTCGTAGGCTTCCATGGGCTGCCGTGTATCATAGAAGTACATGACCGTCTTCAGGAATTTATAAAAATCGGGGTAAGGCTTTATATTTTCCCTGAGCATCCGGTTAGAAGTCTCATATACCTTATTTCGGTAGGGATCTTTGAATAATCCAAATTGCCATTCGAATGCTAATTTATCAAGTAATTTTTTAACTTCATTTTTGTACTGGGAAGGTGTGGACTCAAAAAATTGACCCATTTCGGTAAGGAAAAGGGCTGAGTCAGGAGTGAATGTCCTGATCGGCTGGGAATACCCCTTTACAACGGACAGGATAAGGCCTGTCGCGATCAGGATTTGCATATAGTTCCACCTGGGCATGGCTGTACCGGTTATGGGATTCGGTCTTTAATGAACTGAATGAGAGCCCAATCGCCGCTTAGTTGAAGGTGATCCATTTTCAATTCATTCGCTTTCGCTTCCTGTCTCAGGATGTCTGTATCCACTCGGTAGAATCCGCTTACGATCAACAGGCCATTGTTTCGCAATCCCCTGGCATACAGCGACATATCCTTCAGAAGCGTATTCCTGTTGATGTTAGCAAGGATCAAATCAAACTCTTCTATACCTGCAGCAGAAGCCTCACCCAGATAAACGCTGCAGGAGGTGGTATTATTTTTTTGTATGTTATCCAAAGCGTTGGAATATGCCCATGGGTCATGATCCACAGCGATGACACGTACGGCTCCCATTTTATCTGCCAGGATCGCCAGTACACCGGTACCACAACCCATATCCAATACATGCTTTCCTTTTACGTCGAGTTGAAGCAGGGCTTCGATCATCAGTTTTGTCGTATCATGATGGGCAGTGCCAAACGACATACGGGGTTCAATGACAATATCGTAGGTAATTCCCTCCCGGGTTTGATGGAATGGTGCCCTTACCTGACAGCTATCCCCAATTAAAACAGGTTCGTAAGAAGATTCCCATTGCTGATTCCAGTTTTGCTCAGCGACAGTGCGGACCGAGTACTGGAAAGATAGGGGCTGATCCCCTGTGAACCGGATGGAATCCAGCAGTCCGGGATTATATTTGTCGGCCGGAATATAAGCCATAAGTTCATCCGCTTCTTCAAGGAATCCCTCAAAACCCAGGGAAGCCAGAACAGAGGTCACGATTTCCCTGGCTTCCTGTGAAATGGGAACATGACAGGTCACTTCGACATAATCCATAGGCAATTCAATCTGGTAAAAGTGTACAGTCCGCTGAACGGAAACTATTTCAGGGAGGTTACTATGCTTACGAATTCATTTGCTTTGAGCGATGCTCCGCCGATCAGGCCTCCGTCCACATCGGGATTGGCGAAAAGTTCCCCTGCGTTGGCGGCGTTACAGCTGCCTCCGTAAAGGATCGTTGTGCCCTCGGCAATTTCTTTTTTATATTGTTTTTGGATCAGTTCCCGGATAGCGGCATGCATTTCCTGAGCCTGCGACGGGGTAGCATTCACACCGGTACCGATCGCCCAGACAGGTTCATAGGCGATGATCACTTTCCGGAATTCATCCGCAGGTAGATGAAAAAGGGATTTTTTCAACTGCTGCCTTACCACATCAACATGCTGATGGGCTTCCCTTTCAGATAAAAGCTCCCCGCAGCAAAAAATCGGCGAAAGGTTGCTTTTGATCAACTGGTCCACTTTATTTTTAATCATTTCGTCGGTCTCATGAAAATATTTACGTCGTTCCGAATGACCGACAATGCAATAGGGAATATCCATGGACCTCAGCATCGTCGCCGATACTTCCCCGGTATAGGCTCCGTTCCCGAATTCACTCACATTCTGTGCCCCCACCACAAATTGTTCTTCATACGACATGTCGATGGCCAGCTCTAAAAATACAAGGGGTGGGCACAGGATCACTTTGGCTTCCTTATCCTCCAGGTCTGAAAGGAGGTCATTAATGTCGGATAACAGTTCTTCGGCTTCCTGAAAAGATTTATTCATTTTCCAGTTTCCGGCGACAATTTTTTCTCTCATCGTATTGTTTTAAATTGATTTATTGATACTTGATCCTTGGATCCAGATATCCGTACAATATATCTGCAAAAATATTAATAAATACCAGAATGACCGAGATAAACAGCACAGCGCCCATGATCACGGGGAAATCGTATTTTTCCAGTGCATCCACGATCACAACGCCAATCCCTTTCCAGTCAAATACATATTCGATAAACACAGCGCCTGCCATCAGGGAGGCAAACCATCCGGTGACCGCCGTAACGACCGGATTCATGGCATTTCGTAAAGCATGATGCCAGATGATCTGGTTTCCGGATAAACCCTTGGCCCGCGCAGTCCGAATATAATCCTGGGAAAGGACCTCCAGCATGGAGCTTCGGGTCAGCTCGACAATCACTGCCATGGGCCTTATTCCCAGCGTAAAAGCAGGAAGGATGAGGTTTTTCAGGTCCAGGTATTCGCCCCCGCCGAAATCATCCACAGAATACATGCTCCCAAACATGTTCAGACCGGTGTAATCTGCCAGGATAAAAGCAAAAATCCAGGCGATCAGTATAGCGGCAAAGAAGGAAGGCAGCGACATGCCGAAAACGGAAAGTATGAGCGCGACACGGTCAAACAGGCTGTTTTTTTTGATTGCGCAAAGAATTCCGATACCCACACCCACCACCATGGCAAAAGTGATCGAAACCACCGCCAGGAGAAATGTTTTAGGGAATGCTTCGGCCAGAATGTCCGAAACTTCCCGCTGGCTCTGGTAAGACCTCCGCAGGTAGGGTTTCTTCAAGATCATGGCCCATTCACCGCCCAGTTTGCTCACCTGGATAAAGGGAGCGTATTTTGCACGATCCAGGAACCAGTAATGGGAGGGATCCGTGCATTGATGAAACGAAACCGGAGACAGATCGTTGAGGAAATTCACATACTGGATCGGTATGGGTTTATCCAGCCCCAGGTCCTTATGTATCGCTTCAACTGTCGATATATCGGAACGCTGACCCAGAACCATTCGGGCAGGGTCACCCGGAAGCACGTTAAACAACAGGAAAACGATGGTGATCACCCCAAGCAGGACAAGAAAGCCATACCCTAAACGTCTTGAAAGGAACCGAAGCATAACGACCAGTTAGGTACTTACCTGACAGGAATCCAGTGACGGATTATGAAATACCTGTTCCGGACCGGATTCCTATTGCAGGTACATGTTGTTTATTTCCCCGAAATTCAGGGAAATAATGATGATGCCATTTATCCACGATGATCCCGTCGTGCAGAAGGATCAAACCGGGATTCGACCGGATCATCATCTTTAATACGATATCATCTGCATAAAAAATCTCAAAGTTGGCGCCGGATTTTTCCCTGAAGCGTTCAACCACATCTGGCAGGCTCCCTGTCAGGAGGATAAAGGACAGATCATAGTGCGTGGCTTCCTCACAAAAGCGAACCATTTTGACCAATGCTTTCTGATTCGCCTTTTCCAGGTCAGGAGATACCAGGATAAACTGATAACCGGGATTTGCAACATAGAAGCAGGTCACGTCCAACCCGGTCGAGTCCAGGATCTGGAGGCCGTTATATTTGGGGATTCCGGAATCGGTAATTTCTGTGGATACATATTCCCAGTGGCTCATCCAGACCGAATCCTGCCAGGGAAGATCCCCGGAGAGCATCTTTTTTTCTTCCCCTGTCCCTTTATTTTTATAGATCAGGTATGTTGACTGTTTACCGGTATCTTCAGGAACCAGATCCCTTCCTTTTTCCCAGTCCAGAAAATCGACCAGTGGCAACCGGTTATAGGAGTATACCGTGAATCCACTGAAAATGAGTATTGTAAAAATGGTTAAAACATTTTGTACTTTCTTTAAAAAAGTGGACCGGGCATAACGGTGGGTGAACAGGATGATCAGGACAAAGACCATCAGCACCAGGTTCTTGTAAAAGGTCTGCCAGTTGGTAAGAATGATCGCTTCCCCGAAGCAGCCGCAATCGGGAACAGGGTCAAAGAGCGCATCGAAGAACGTCAGGATGGTGAATGCCACCATGATTCCCAGCAGTGCCCAGCGCGTAATGTTCATTTTAAGGTTAAGCAGGAGGGAAACGCCAATGGTGAATTCCAGGGTACAGAGGATCACGGTGCCGACCAGGGCCAATGGTATGGCCCATTCCATACCATAAGCGATCATATAATCCTGGAACTGATAGACCGTCCCCAACGGATCCACTCCTTTCACAAATCCGCTGAAAACAAAAACGATCCCAACGATGTACCGGCTAACTACCCTTAAAATTTTCACATAGCTCATGGTTGTGTACATGTATTTTTCTCTTCCAGCAGTTTAATCAGGGCAAATGCCGCATAATTGATGATATCGTAGTAATTGGCATCTACTCCTTCTGATACGAAGGTTTTGCCTCTGTGATCCTCAATTTGTTTGATCCGCAGCAGTTTCATCAGAATGATATCCGTCATGGAACTGATCCTCATATTCCGCCATGCTTCTCCATAATCATGGTTTTTATCCATCATCAGGTCTTTAGCTTTTTGGACATACGCATCATAGAGGGCAGTGGCGTCATTTACGTCAAGTTCTGACGGATATTCCTCGTCCTGTTCCAGTTGAATAAGGGCCATCAGTGAGTAATTGATGATCCCGGTAAATTCAGATCCGATGCCTTCCTTTATCTTCTGCAGACCTTTCTGGTCAATGCTCCTGATCCGTTCGGCCTTGATATAGATCTGGTCGGTGAGGGATGTTGTCCGTAAGATTCTCCAGGCGGTTCCGTAATCCTTCATCTTTTGGATGAAAACATTCCTGCAGGCAAGGAGTACCTGATCAAATTGTGTGGATGTTTTATCGCTCATTGTCGTAATTTCGCATAATCCAATGCGACGTCTATGGAAAACAGAATAGGGTACAAAAGTACGGCTTTTTCATCAACACTTCAGATTAATTGCCGGAGCGGAGTGTTAAAAATCGATCATCCCCTGGTGATGGGGGTCCTTAACCTGACACCGGATTCATTTTATGATGGGGGTTATTATGAGGGCATCCCAAACGTGCTCCATCGTGTCGGGCAGATGCTCGAACAGGGTGCTGATATCATTGATCTGGGGGCTTTATCCACAAGGCCCGGAGCAGCGGAAGTGACTGCACAGGAGGAGGAACGACGCCTGATGCCTGCACTGAAGCAAATCAGGCAAAGTTTCCCGGAAGCTATCTTGTCGGTCGACACCTATCGTTCAGTGGTTGCCCGGAAGGCTATCGATCTGGGTGCTGACATGATCAATGATATCTCGGCAGGCAGGTTTGACCCCGGCCTGCTCTCCGTTCTGTCGCACGAAAAGGTCCCTTATGTTATGATGCACATGCAGGGTACACCTGTCACCATGCAGGATCGTCCGGTTTATCAGGACGTAACCCGGGAGGTTCAGGAATATTTCACAGAGCGGATTGCAGCAGTTGAAGGGCAAGGGATTCGTGAGATCATCATCGATCCCGGATTTGGTTTTGGAAAAACCGTTGAGCATAATTTTGAGTTGCTGTCGCATCTTGAGCGGTTTTTGATCTTTGGCAGACCGGTCATGGTGGGTTTGTCGCGGAAGTCGATGATCAACAAGGTTTTGCACACCAGGCCATCCGAAGCCCTGAACGGTACGACCGTCCTGAATACGATTGCAATCCTGAAAGGTGCCCACATCCTGCGGGTGCATGATGTCAGAGAAGCTGTGGAAGCTGTGGCGCTGTGCCGGGAGTTTGTTGCCAGTGGGGGATAAGTTGTCATTCATGGTCATTTACCCGGTGCTGCGCGCCTCGTGTTATTCATAGTTATTTATTGTCATTTATTGCTTAATGCCCATTAATGACGCGAAGCACGAAGTGCTGAGCAAATGACCATGAATAACCACGAATAACCATGAATCACAGCCTTTCTCCTGACAACATTTAATTTATCCTTACTTTTGCACGCGAAATGGAATCCTTTCTGACGATATTTCTCAGTGGTTTTTTTCAGGTACGCCTTCTGGATATCATCGATATAATCCTGGTGGCGCTTTTACTATATGCCTTTTACCGCATTGTCAAAGGAACTGCTGCCATCAACATTTTCTTTGGACTGCTTGCGATTTACCTGATTTGGAAACTGGTGGTGGCGTTGGAAATGGATCTGCTGGGGGAGATCCTGGGCGCATTCATCAGTGTGGGTGTGATTGCCCTGATCGTCGTATTCCAACCCGAAATCCGCCGGTTTCTGATCATTATTGGGTCCCCCCGCCTGCTCAAAGATCGCCAGCGTATGTTCATGCGGATCTTTCACGATGAAAAAAATGATGAACTTGATGTGGACAAAGTTGTCAAAGCCTGCATGGAAATGGGGAATACGCGCACGGGAGCGTTGATCGTCTGTACAAAGTTGAATGAGCTGGAGCCGTTTGCAGAAAACGGTGTCCTGCTCGATGCCGTTCTATCGGTGCCCTTGCTCCAGAATATTTTTTATAAAAACAATCCCCTGCATGACGGGGCTGTCATTCTGATCAAGAATCGTATCAAAGCGGCCCGATGCATCCTTCCCATTACGAAAAACAAGGATTTTCCCCCCGACTATGGCCTGCGTCACCGCGCTGCTGCAGGTATCACGGAAATATCCGATTGCGTTGCCGTGATCGTTTCGGAGCAGACAGGCGACATCGCCTACAGCATCAACGGAGAAGTCGTGACCCGGGTCACCCCGGCCCAGTTGAAGAACTTTCTGGAAGAGGAATTCAATTGATCACTGGGTAGTGTCCATGGTGGTAGTCATCTCAAATTGCTGGAGAAGTTCCTCGGGCGTTTTACCAAGATTTTTCAGCGACAGCTCTGCATCATCCGCAAATTCATGGTCAGGATAGTTCTGCAGGAATTCCCGGTACAACATTTCAGCCTTGCCCAGCTGATTCAGTTGATTTTCGAAGATGAAGGCCTTCAGGAAAAGGCACTGGGGGATCTTTTCATAAGCGGGATAACTCTTCATGATCCGATCAAACAGCGTGATGGCTTTTTCAGGATCGAGGAGATTCATCGCCACATTCCCTGCATTGAACAGGTATTCGGGTGATTTTTCTTCTGAGGGCCAGGTATCGGCGAAGGCAACATATGTGTCCACCAGCTGTGCCGTTTTATCCAGGTTGACCGACTGCTCTGTTTCCGAAAAGATTTCCTTTTCAAGCGTGGCAATTTGTTTCTCCATTTTATTCTTCTCCGAGCAGGAGGATCCCAGGAACATAATGCCGAGAAATAAGCTCAAACAAAAAAGACGATTCATGCGAAATGATTTTACAGGTTATGTTAAATGATGATTTACCGGGTAACCATGGATTTTTTCAAAAGCGGAAAGATCATTTTGTAATCAACTTCGATCGCGCCTCTGGAGATATCATTCAGTTTTCTCCGGAGAAGTGTTTTTCGGAGGGAGCTGATTTTGTCTACAAACAAGACTCCTTCCAGGTGGTCGTATTCATGCTGAATGATGCGGGCGGCAACACCTTCAAAGACCTCTTCATGTTCATGGAACTGTTCATCCTGGTATCGGATCCTGATCCTGGACTTTCGGACCACATCTTCATGGATATCGGGGATACTCAGGCATCCTTCGTTGAATGACCACTGGGATCCGGTTTCCTCCAATATGCGGGCATTGATGAAAATCCGCTTGAATTCGGCCACTTCCGGGTAATCTTTCGCGTAAGGTGATGCATCGATGATGAAGAGGCGTATCGACCGGTTCACCTGTGGTGCTGCCAGGCCGACGCCATTCGATTCTTTCATGGTGATGAACATCGCTTCAATCAGTTCATTGAGTCCGGGATAAGATTCGCCAATGTCGACAGATTTCTTCCGCAGGGTAGGGTGACCATAGGCTACAATGGGTAACATCATCATTCCGACAGGTTTGGTTTTGTATGCATTCGTGATTCCAGGTAAGATTGCAGAATAATGACTGCGCTTACTTTATCAATCAGTGCTTTATTCTGCCGATCCTTCCTTTTTAAGCCTGCCTCCGTCATGGTTCTGAATGCCAGACGTGACGTGAATCGTTCATCCATTCGTTCTACGGGTATTGCCGGGAATGCTTTTTTCAATGAATGAATGAACGGTTCAATGAATTTAACGGATTCCGAGGGCAAATTGTTCATTTGCCTGGGCTCTCCCACAATAAAACGTTCGACATTTTCCTTGCGCATATAGGACGTCAAAAAGGCGATGACCTCATGGGAAGGCACCGTGGCCAGTCCACTGGCAATCAGCTGAAATTCATCGGTCACGGCGATGCCGGTTCGTTTCCTTCCAAAATCCATCGCAAGAATGCGTGCCATATATCCTTTTCATGACAGGTCGCAAAGTTAGCTAAATTTTCGCAAACAACGGTACAGCCTCATTAATTTCGTATTTTTGAAAAAAAAATAAGCATGGATCAGGCACTGGAAAAGATGATCGGGCATGTCTGGGATCACCGCGATGAACTTCAGGGGGAGGAGACTCGCAAGGCCATTCGCCAGGTGATCGGATCCCTTGACCGGGGAGAGATCCGGGTAGCTGAACCCATGGAGGATTCGTTAACCGGCGAGCAGAAATGGAAGGTCAATGAATGGATCAAAAAAGCGGTGGTACTCTATTTCCCGATGCAGGAGATGGTGGTCACCGAGGTCGGACCTTTTGAGTTTCATGATAAGATCAGCCTGAAAAAGGGATACAAGTCACTGGGCGTCCGGGTGGTTCCCCATGCGATAGCCCGGTATGGTTCATTCATTAGCCCCGGGGTGATCCTGATGCCTTCCTATGTCAACATCGGTGCCTATATTGATACCGGAACGATGGTGGATACCTGGGCAACCGTAGGATCCTGTGCCCAGATTGGCCGTTATGTGCACCTGAGCGGGGGAGTGGGTATCGGGGGTGTTTTGGAACCGATACAGGATGCACCGGTAATCATTGAAGATCATTGCTTCATCGGCTCACGGTGCATCATCGTCGAAGGTGCCCGTATCGGAAGGGAAGCTGTGCTGGGTGCCAATGTGGTCATTACCCGTTCCACACGCATCATCGATGTCACCGGACAACAGCCTGTGGAATGGAAGGGATATGTGCCTCCACGGTCAGTCGTTATTCCTGGATCCTACACAAAACAATTTCCGGCCGGTGAATACCAGGTCTCCTGCGCACTGATCATCGGAAAACGAAGGGAATCCACCGACAGGAAAACATCGTTGAACGAGGCGCTCAGGGAGTTTAAGGTACAGGTGTAAGAGTGGGAGGTGTGGATGGTTGTTCATGGTAATGCATAATTACTTCTGGTTATTCATGGTTATTCATTGTTGATTATTGGTCAGGTGTGGAGGCATTTTTAATCATACAAACAGCTTCGATCGGGGATGTCATCCTGGTGACACCGGTACTGGAGAGTATTCATGCTGCTTTCTCCGGTGCGGCGATTGATCTTTTGGTGAAGAAAGGCAATGAAACATTGTTCACCGGGCATCCCTTTCTTCGCAGGATCCTTTCCTGGGATAAGTCTTGTGGAAAATACAAGGGCCTGATTCACCTGATCCATGGCATCAGAAGGAATCCTTACGATCATGTGATCAATATACAGCGATTTGGTTCATCGGGATTGATCACCGGTTTATCGAAAGCAAAGCATACATCGGGTTTTACAAAGAATCCGTTTGCGCTTTTTTTTACGCATCGTTCAAAACACCTGATTTCAAAGGATGGCAAAGCTGTTCATGAGGTAGACAGGAATCTTTCCCTGATCGATTATTTACATATTCCGATTTTACGCAGGCCGGTACTTTATCCGTCCCATTCCGATGAGGATGCTGTGAAAGGCTATAAGGGAGCCGAATATATTTGCCTGGCTCCCGCTTCTCTCTGGTTTACAAAACAATTTCCGGCTGATCAATGGATTGAATTTACGGATGCGCTTGCGGCAGGCCTGGTCATTTATCTGATCGGATCCTCGCAGGACAGGACCCTGTGTCAGCAAATCCTCAGCCGAACACACCACCCGAAGGTGGTCGATCTTGCCGGCAAACTTTCCCTGCTTGAAACCGCTGCCCTGATGAGAGACGCCAGGATGAATTTTGTCAATGATTCCGCGCCGCAGCACCTGGCTTCTGCCGTAAATGCTCCTGTTTCAACCCTGTTTTGTTCCACCATTCCCGCTTTCGGATTCGGACCCCTGTCGGATCATTCTTTCATCATTGAGACGCAGGAACAACTGGCATGCAGACCCTGTGGGATCCATGGACACCCATCCTGTCCTGAAAAACATTTCAAATGCGCTTTATCGATACAGACCAGCCAACTCCTGGAGAAAGTCAGCGTATGAGCGAAGAGATCATGAAAGCCGCCAGTGTTCTCCGATCGGGAGGGACCATCCTTTATCCTACCGATACGATCTGGGGCATTGGTTGTGATGCAACGAACTACCGGGCGGTGGAGAAGATCTGCCAGATAAAGAAACGAACCGCTCAGAAAAGCTTCATCATCTTGCTGGATCAGCCTGAGCATCTTGAAAAATACGTTGAGAAAGTGCCGGAGATCATCTGGGATCTGCTCCCAAGGGTCGATTATCCACTCACCGTTGTTTATCCCCGGGCGAAGAACCTGGCCAAAAATGTCATTGCCGCCGACCAGTCGATAGCAATCCGCATTGTCAGGGATGCATTCTGCAAGGAATTGATCCGTTTTTTCGGAAAACCGGTCGTATCTACATCAGCAAATTTTGCCAACGAATCCACTCCTCTTATGTTCAATCACATATCCCAGGAACTGATCAGCAAGGTCGATCATGTTGTGAACCTTCACAGGGATAAACTCAATACACTGAAACCATCCATGATCATCCGGGTCAGGGAAAATGGCACATACGAAATCTTAAGAAGTTAAGATATAATATGTTAACATTCAATAGAGCCTTGCAAAGCAAATATTTTGTTTTTAAACGTTCGATTCAGATTTTATACTATTTTTACAAAAGTTAATCATTAAAGCCGTGTAGATTATGAAGTTCATTGTATCGAGCACCTCTCTTTTAAGAAATCTTCAGGCAATCAGCGGAGTACTGAATGCCAGTAATACACTTCCCATTCTGGATGATTTTCTTTTCAGACTCAAGGAAGATCAGTTGGAGATCACGGCTTCCGATCTGGAAACGACCATGACCGTGTCGATCCCGACAACCAAAGCCGAAGAGCCGGGTGTTGTCGCCATACCGGCCAAGATCCTTATGGATACGTTAAAAACGTTTTCTGATCTTCCATTAACGTTCACCATCAGCGATGAAAATTTTGGAGTGGAGATTTCAACAGGAGAGGGGAAATATAAGCTGACAGGCCATAACAGTGATGAATTTCCCAAAGTGCCTGTAAAAGAGAATACCACAACCCTTACCCTTGATTGCTCCACACTGGCGAAAGCCATCACCAAAACGGTCTTTGCTGCCGGAAGCGATGAATTGCGTCCGGTGATGTCAGGGGTGTTTTGCCAGCTTTCACCGGATGATCTGACCTTTGTCGCCACAGATGCACATAAACTGGTACGCTACAAACGGCTGGACGCCAAATCCGAGGAAGCGGTTTCATTCATACTGCCCAAAAAACCCCTGAACCAACTGAAAACACTACTGGTCAACAAGGAATTTCCTGTTACCATTGAGTATAACCAGACCAATGCGTTTTTTACCTTTGAAAATGTAAATCTTGTCTGTCGTTTGATCGAAGGCAAGTATCCCAACTACGAGGCGGTCATCCCCAGAGACAATCCCAACACATTGCTCATCGACCGGGCTTTATTCCTCAATGCCATCAAGCGTATCGCTTTGTTTGCCAATCAATCCACTCACCAGGTGCGGCTAAGGATCAGTGGTAAGGAACTGGTACTTTCCGCTGAGGACATCGATTTTTCGAATGAGGCGAAGGAACGGCTCAGCTGCAGCTACCAGGGGGATTCCATGGAAATTGGATTTAATTCCCGTTTTCTGGTGGAGATGGTTGGTAACGTTGATACAGAACAGCTGCGCCTTGAAATGTCGGCACCGAACAGGGCCGGTCTCATCCTTCCCGTCGACGATGATAACAAAACCGAAGAACTGCTCATGCTGGTCATGCCCGTGATGATCAATCAGTAGGCAGTTGGCGGTAGGCAGTAGGCAGTAGGCAGTGGGTAGAAAACCTTTCCTAAACTGCCTATCACCTGAGAGGAAAACAACAATTGAACAATTGAACAATAGAACAATGAATATCTATGGAGGAATAATTTTATGAGCAAAGAAATACTTGATCTGCAACCAAAAAATGTATGGAAGCATTTTTATTCACTGACGCAGATTCCGCGTCCTTCAAAAAAGGAACACAAGGTTGTTGAATTCATGATCGATTTTGGGAAGAGCCTTGGGCTGGAAACCAAAACGGATGAAGTGGGCAATGTGATCATCAAAAAGCCGGCAACACCCGGAATGGAGAAAAGGAAAGGTATCATTTTACAGGGTCACCTGGACATGGTACCCCAAAAAAATACGGATGTGGATTTTGATTTTGAAAAGCATCCGATCCAGCCGCATATCGCAGGGGAGTGGGTGGCAGCCCGCGGAACCACACTCGGCGCGGATAACGGCATGGGGGTGGCGGCCACCATGGCAGTCCTGGAATCGAACAACATTGCACACGGACCTATCGAAGCCCTGTTCACCATTGATGAAGAAACCGGCATGACCGGGGCATTCGGCCTGAAATCCGGACTGCTGAACGGAGATATACTGCTTAACCTGGACTCAGAGGATGAGGGTGAACTTTATGTTGGCTGCGCGGGGGGTACCAATGCCAATATCCTGATGAAATACAGGGAAGAAGCGGTCCCGGCCGATCGGGTGGCCTATAAAATGGTTATCAGTGGACTGAAGGGGGGGCACTCGGGCCTGGATATCCACCTGGGGAGAGGAAATTCCAATAAGATCCTTTTTCGTTACCTCCTGCATTGCGAAAAGCACCACCGGATGCGGCTAAGCTCCATTGATGGCGGAAACCTGCGTAATGCCATCCCACGGGACGCCAGTGCTATTTTTACGATTCCCCTGAAAAACAGGAAGAAATTTGAGAAATGTGTCGGTGAATTTTACCAGACCGTCAAATCCGAGCTTTCGGTCACCGAGCCCAACCTTCGGATTGAGGCTGTTTCGGTTGACCTTCCGGCCTTTGTTATGGATAAAAGGACCCAGACACGGCTCATCCGGGCGGTTTACGGGTGCCCGAACGGCGTTATCCGCATGAGCGACACGATGCCCGGAGTGGTCGAAACCTCGAACAACCTCTCGACCATCAAATCAGCAAACGGCGAGATCATGATCCAATGCCTGATGAGAAGCTCGGTGGATACGGCGAAAGAAGACCTGGGATTTGCCATTGAAAGTGTTTTCAGGCTGGCAGGTGCCAGGGTATGGTTTAATGGCAGCTACCCGGGGTGGAAACCCAATCCCGATTCAGCCATCCTGAAGGAAATGATGGAAATCTATGAGATTAAATTCGGAAAGGTTCCTGAGATCAAGGCGATCCACGCCGGCCTGGAATGTGGTATCCTGGGAGCCGTCTATCCCCACTGGGACATGATCTCCTTTGGCCCTACCATTCGTCATCCGCATTCCCCCGATGAAAAAGTCAACATCGCTTCCGTCGGGAAGTTTTGGGAATACCTGGTAGAAACATTGAAGAATGTTCCGGAGAAATAGGGGAGACACTGTCATTTGCTCGGCGCCTCGCGTGATTAATGTATATTGGTTGTATGGCAATGAATGACACGAAGCCCGCAGGGCTGAGCAAATGACAACGAATAACAATGAATTTTTTTCCTGATCATTGTTTCCAATCCGATAAAGTATTATTTTTGCAGTCCCTAAAAAGTCAGCATCATGGCAAAGAGAACTTTTCAACCATCACAGCGCAAAAGACGCAACAAGCATGGTTTTATGGAACGAATGGCAACCGATAACGGCCGGAAAGTACTGGCCAGACGCCGTGCAAAAGGAAGAAAGAAACTCACCGTATCCGACGAAAAGCTGGATAAAGGATAAGTCGCCGGGCTTTGATGCCCGTAAATATTCTATCAGGGGCCATCCGGAAAGGTTGGCCCTTTTTTTTATACCGGTTCCTTTAAAAATATCATAAATTCGCATCAACATTCATCTCCTGATCCCATGAAGAACATCACCTTTAAGCAAATCTCACCCTACCTGGTCGCCATTGTCATTTTTGTCATTCTTGCTATGGTCTATCTTTTTCCGGTCTTCGAAGGGAAAGGCATCCAAGCTACCGATAGTATAACCTTTCGGGGCGCGGCCCAGGAAATCATCAATTACCGGGAAAAGACAGGGGAGGAACCGCTGTGGACCAATTCGATGTTCAGCGGGATGCCTGCCTATCTGATCTCTACAAAATTCCCTGCCAACCTGACCTCCTCCGTGGATAAGGTACTGAAACTGGGTCTGCCCCATCCGATGGGCATCGTATTCCTTTACTTCCTCGGTTTTTTCATCCTGTTGCGGACAATAAAAGTCGATAAATGGATCAGTATCATCGGGGCCGTTGCCTTTGCCCTGTCATCTTATTTTTTCATCATCCTGGAGGCCGGCCACAACTCAAAAGCCAATGCCATCGCCTACATGGCGCCGGTTCTGGCAGGCATCATCCTGACCTTCCGGGGAAAATACCTGCTGGGCGGCATCGTCACCGCCCTGTTCCTGAGCCTCGAGATCAATGCCAATCACCTTCAGATCACCTATTATCTGCTGATGATCGTCGTTTGCCTGGGTATTGCTGAACTGGTCAGGACCATCAGGGAAAAAACGTACCCTCATTTCTTCAGGGCATTATCGTTTCTGGTAGTGGCAGCCATGCTGGCAGTTGCCGTGAATACCTCCCGTTTGTGGACCACCTATGAGCAAAGTAAATATTCCACCAGAGGCAAATCGGAACTTACCTTCAATGAAGAAGAAAAGACCTCCGGTCTCGACAGGAGCTATGCCACCAGCTGGAGCTACGGTGTGACCGAAACGATGACCTTTCTGGTGCCGAACCTGTACGGAGGATCCTCTTTTGGTTCGGTCGGCGAAAATTCGGCCACTTATCGCGTTCTTTCTGAAAATCAGGTTCCCAACAGCCGCCAGATCATCCGGCAGTTGCCCCTGTACTGGGGTGAACAGCCGTTCACATCCGGTCCTGTGTATGTGGGTGCGGTCACCCTGCTACTGTTCATTATCGGCCTGTTTATCGTGAAAAGCGCCATGAAATGGTGGATCCTTGCCGCCACCGTCCTGTCGGTACTGCTGGCCTGGGGACATAATTTTATGCCGCTCACCAACCTCTTCATGGACTACATACCTGGATACAACAAGTTCCGGGCTGTATCCATGACCCTGGTCATTGCCGAAGTAATGATCCCGTTGCTTGGATTTATCGCATTGGATAGACTGGTCACCGAACAAAAAAGGATTCCTTCAGTCACGAAGATACTCACCTATAGCTTTATGGTTCTGGGAGGGATTGCCCTTTTCCTTCTGGTTTTTGCCTCGTCCCTGTTCGATTTTTCAGCAGCCGGGGATGCACAGTATAAATACCCGGACTGGTTCATGAATGCGCTGAGGGAAGACAGAATGAAGCTGCTTCGTACCGATGCCCTTCGCTCACTGATCTTTCTGGGACTTACGTACGCTTTGATCCGGTTTTACCTGGCCGGTAAAATAAAGAGACACATATTGCTGGTTTCCATCGGACTACTGGTCCTCATCGATATGTGGCCCGTTAACAGACGGTACCTGAACTCGGATGACTTCATCCGAAAATCATCCATCGAAAAACCTTATCAGGCTACCCTTGCAGATCAGCAGATCCTGGAGGACAAGTCGCTCTATTTCCGGGTATGGAACCTTACCGAGGATTTTGACAAATCGGCACGAACCTCCTTTTTCCATAAAAATATAGGGGGATATCACGCAGCAAAAATGGAAAGATACCAGGAACTCTATGATTATCAGCTTTCGGGTGAGAGAAAAAAATTGACGGATCTTATCACTCAAAATCCAAATAATCAATTACTTAATTTTGGATTAGGCCAGTTAAAGATCATCCACATGCTCAATACGAAATATATCATTTACAATCCCGATGCGAGCCCCTTACTGAATCCAAATGCTCTTGGGAATGCCTGGTTTGTGAAAGAAATCCGGTATGTGGAGAATGCTGACCAGGAGATCCTTGCTCTCGATGATTTTGATCCTGCACAAACGATCGTTGTCGATCAGTCATTTAAAGATAAAGTGCAACCTTATTCATCTGATCCTGATACGGCCGCTGTTATAGAACTGACACATTATCAGCCCAATAAGCTTGAGTATGCCATTCAGACCAGAACCGATCAACTGGCTGTTTTCTCCGAGATCTACTATCCCAAAGGGTGGAGTGCCTATGTGGATGGAGTTAATGTTCCTTATTTCAGAGCAAACTATGTATTACGTGCCATGGTGGTACCGGCAGGATCTCACATCATCGAATTCCGGTTTGAGCCCAGGAGCTATCATCTTGGGGAGACCATCTCGCTGATCTGTTCCCTGGTTCTGCTGCTCTTTTTATTTACAGCCATTTATCTGGAAATACGCAGGACAAGAGGGGTACCTGTGGAGACCGTGCGGAAAAAGTAAAGAAGAGAAACCTGTTCACTTGAAAAAAGTTCTGATCATAACTTATTACTGGCCGCCCAGCGGAGGCAGCGGAGTGCAGCGTTGGCTGAAGTTCGTCAAGTACCTGCCCTCTTACGGCTGGAAGCCAGTGGTATATGTACCGGAGAATCCCGAATATCCCGTTTACGATCCCTCACTCGAAAAGGATGTCCTGAAAAATCTGGAAATCATCCGGATGCCGATCCGTGAACCGTTCGGGATCTATAAGAAACTGACGGGCCGTAAAAAAGAGGAGAGGCTGGGAGCCAGTTTTCTTACTGAAAAGAAAAATGGTGGGCGGATGCACAATATTACCCTTTGGGTACGGGCCAATTTTTTCATCCCCGATGCCCGTAAGTGGTGGATCAGGCCTTCGGTGAGCTATCTGATAAAGTATCTGACTGAACATCCGGTAGAGGTAGTGGTCACGAACGGTCCGCCGATGTCGGTACACATGATCGGACTAAAGCTGAAGAAGAAACTGAACATCCGCTGGCTGGCAGATTTCAGGGATCCCTGGACCAGCGTGGATTTCTATCATGAGCTGAAGCTGATGAAATGGGCCGACCGCAAGCATCACCGGCTGGAACGCGAAGTGCTTGGAAAAGCGGATGCGGTGACCGTGATCAGCCGGGGCATGGCGGCGGATTTCAAACAGATCGTCGACCGGGAATATGCTCTGATCACCAATGGTTTCGATGAAGACGATTTCAGGACGGAAGAGATCCGGCCGGATGAAAAATTCAGCATAGCCCATTTCGGTTCAATGGGAAAAACGCGCAATCCGCTGGCACTATGGCATGCGCTGACGGAACTCAAAGCAACCTCGGATGAATTTGCACGTGATCTGGTGATCCGGCTGGTGGGCAGCGTGGATTACCAGGTGCTGGAGTCCATCCGCCAGTTCAGGTTGGAAGAAAACCTCGAGAGGGCAGGATACCTGGATCATGATAAGATGATCCGCGAGATGAAACGTTCACAGGTGCTTTTACTGGTGATCAATAACACGCCCAATGCAAAGCTGATCGCCACGGGGAAATTGTTCGAGTACCTGGCCGCCCGGCGACCGGTGTTATGCCTGGGTCCTGAGGACGGGGATGCGGCGGAGATCATCAGGGAGCTGCCAAACGGATACCTATGCAGGTATGATGACAGGGAAAGCATTAAGACACAGCTCCTGCAGCTTTTTGCCTTTTACTCCGGGGAAGGATTGGCAGAAAGGGAGTTCATGTCGGAGAAGTATTCACGAAGGTACCTCACGGGCCGGATGGCAGAACAATTGTACCAATGTATTGAAAAATGAATCGCGAACCAATCTCATCGGAGACAATTGCCGGTTTTTATGATGATTATGCTCAGATCCAGCAAAAGACCGGTACTAATCTGAGGCATTACTATCTTTTTTCCAGGTTGAAAAAAGCCGGTCTTAAAAGACATCATCATGTTTTGGAGGTGGGTTGTGGAATCGGTACCCTCACTAGGCTTATTCATCGGTACGTTAAACATGGTAAGGTGGTAGCTGTTGATATTAGCGAAAAAAGCATTGCATCTGCCAGGAAACGATTTGGGAATGCATCCCGGATAGAATTTATGGTAAGTGATATGCAAAGCTTTATTTATCCTGACAATTTTGATTTTATCGTACTGCCTGATGTGTTGGAACATATACCAATCGAACAACATCAACAACTGTTTGGTACACTCAGAAAACATATGCATCAGGATTCGATCATTTATATTAATATACCGCATCCTCAGATGATTGAGTATCTGCGAAAGCATGACCCAGGTAAACTGCAAGTCATTGATCAGGAGGTTCATGCAGACACAATTACTCGAAATGCTTACCTGAACGACCTTTTATTAAAAAGATATTTTTCTTATTCCCTATTCGATAGAGAGAATGATTATGTCGAGATCATCTTTAGCGTCAGGAAGGGTTTATCGAGCCTGATTCCTTATTCAAGGACTATAGTGATCTGGCGAAAACTTCTTTTAAGAATCAGGCATAGGTTATCCATTCTGTAATATTTTTATGAAGAAGAAGGGTAAAATAATCTACATTTCACCGAATCCCTCCACATTTGTACAGCGTGACATCACCATTCTACGGAATAATTACCTGGTTGTCCCTTTTCTCTACAGCTGGTCTTCCAAGATCAATACACCATTTCTTTTTATACGGCAAGCGGTTGGATTGATCTGGCACATTCGGTGCTCAAAAGCAATTTTGGTCATGTTCGGAGGTTATTGGTCCTTGTTTCCTTCCATCATTGGGAAGTTAACCGGACGGCCTGTTTATATCATTCTAGGCGGCACCGACTGTGTTTCATTCCCCGATCTGAAGTATGGCAGCCTACGAAAACCCTTGTTAAAAACCTGTATTAAATGGTCTTATCAATTGTGCACAAGATTGATCCCTGTAGATCATTCACTTGTTGTGCAGGATTATTCCTATTATGAGAAAGCGATTTATCCCAAACAGGGATTTCGTTACTTTTTTCCCCGGCTCACCACACCCTATACAGTAATTTTTAATGGATTCGATACTGACTACTGGAAGCCCGATCCCACCGTTAATCGGGTTAGAAGCTCATTCATAACGGTGGGCCCTATCTCCAGTGAAACAAGGTACATATTAAAAGGAATCGATCTGGTTTACTTTCTGGCAAGGGAGTTTCCGCAATCTGACTTTACCATTATAGGGATTTCCGAGTCATTGAGGAACAGGTTACCGACATTGCCCCCGAATTTAGAAATACAACCTTTTCTGTCTTCAGAGAAGATCAGAAAGAGATTTTCCGGTGCTGAATTTTATCTGCAGTTGTCCATTTCTGAAGGATTCCCCAATGCGGTTTGTGAGGCCATGCTTTGTGAATGTATTCCGATAGGATCTAATGTAGGCGCACTACCTTTCATTATTAATGACGATGGGATCATAATTCCCAGGCGGGACAGAGAACTTATCCGAAGTACTATCGGCTCTTTATTGATTTTGGATCCTGAAATGAAAAGGACCATTGGTCATTCAGCCAGACTCAGGATCATGCATCATTTCCCATTAGGTAACAGAGAAAAGGCTCTGGCTGAACTGATTGAAGGCAAAATGCAGGGCTAACAGAAATTCAGCTCATGATTTCTCTTTATCCCTCCCAGGTGAATAAGGGTCCGGTACTTTAATTTGTCATTATTGAAATCGAATGCTGTAATCTGATTGGTAGTATCACTCTTACCCGTCGCATCACTGATCTTAATGGCTGAGTCAGTCCTGATGATGCCAGCCACATGCAATAAGACAGCACTATCCACCATGGTTGTTCCAATACCCACTTGCTCATTATCGGTCTCAATGAATGAGCTGGATGTCAGTATCACTTACTGATGCAACCTTATCTGCCTATAGTGCATAGGGTACTGATAAAAGCTGGCTTGTCCCCAAATAATGGTAATCGGTGCCGCCACTTGTATCCACTTCGATAAATCCTGTACTTATTTTATGAAGATGCCTCATTTAATTTTGTCATACCTTTGGTGCATGGGTATCATCCGTAAACAATCGATCATCGGTACCGTATTCACGTACCTGGGTGTGATCCTTGGTTTTATCACCACCGCCGTTCTTTTTCCCAGATACCTTACCACGGTGCAGATCGGACTGCTCGGACTGCTGCTGTCGTATGCCATGATCTTTGCCCAGATCTCCTCCCTGGGCTTTATCAATGCTACCACACGCTATTTCACCTACTTCCGCGATAAGGATAAACATCACCACGGATTTGTTTTTCTCTTAATTGCGATCACCACCGTCGGGTTTCTGATCTCCCTTGCCCTTTATTTTGCCGTAAGGGGAGTGCTGATCGAAAGCAGCACGGCCAAATCATCACTCTTTGTGGATTACATCGATTATATCATTCCCCTCACGTTCTTTACCGCATTTTTCAATGCGCTGGATCACTATTACAAAGTACTCTACAATGCGGTCATCGGCATCATCCTGAAAGAATTCGTGCAACGATTGTTCATCCTGGTCATCACGGTCCTTTTTATCTATGCCCTGGTCAGCTTTCACCGGTTTGTGAACCTTTACATTCTCTGCTTTGGAGTTCCCATGCTGATCATCCTGTTCTACCTCATCGCAGCCCGGGAATTTAACCTGAAGCCCGAAACCGGTTTTTTATCCCGGGAACTGATTTCCGGAATGGCAGGAGTAAGCCTGTTTGGGATCATAGCAGGGGCCACCGGAGTTTTCACGCTGAATATCGACAGGATCATGATCGACCGGATACTGGGGCTAAGTGCAACGGGCATCTACACCACCACCTATTTTTTCGGAACCCTCATCACGATGCCTTCCCGTTCGCTGACCAAGATCTCTTCCACTTTTGTCGCAGATGCCTGGAAGAACAATGACATCACAGCCCTGAACAACCTTCTGTACAAAAGCTGTCTCAACCAGCTGATCATTGGCCTTCTCCTGTTTATGGGCATTCTGGGGAACATGGATAATATCTACCGTATTCTTCCTGCTGAATTCCTTTCCGGTAAATGGATCATCCTGCTGGTCGGAACCGGTTATCTTGCAGATATGGCGATCGGTGTCAGTCACGTTATCGTCTCCAACTCCAGGTATTATAAATACGGCACCTATTATTTGCTGCTGATGGTCATCCTGGTCATCCTGTTCAACCTGGTATTCATTCCGCTCCTGGGAATAACCGGAGCTGCATTATCCTTCCTGCTCACCAAGGTGATCGTGAACCTGGCCATCATCTTTTTTGTAAAACGAAGGTTCGGAATGATGCCTTATGATCATAAATTTCTGCTGGTCATTTTATTTGGAGGAGCAGCCTTTCTCGTCAGCTGGTTCATTCCCTTTCTCTCCAACCTGTACGTTGATATCCTGGTCAGGAGTGCGTTGATCAGCATTGTTTTTATACTCCCGATCCTTTTGACCCGGATTTCGGAAGATATCAACCAGTGGGTGGTTCACTACGTGAAAAAAATTACCGGGGTAACCCTCCCGTTTTAATCATCTGAATCACTGAATTCTTTCCTCAGCAACGACCGGATCATTTCCTGGACAGGATAATTATGGTTCAGTACCCGGTACAGCTGCTTCATAAGAGGCACTTTTTCGTCGCTGACGCCTTCCCGCAGCAATTTTTCATAAAAAATATTCACTGCCATACGTCCTTCCAGTACAACCCGGCTGGAGATATCCTCCGTGAAGAATCCCTTGCCGATGAGCAGGCCAAGGGTTCGGTTACGGCTCAAATCATTCAGGGCGGTCAGGCTGAAATCACCATAACCGCAATACCTGAAAATGGTTTCCTGATGTCCTCCGAAATACAGCAGTACGTGTCGCATCTCATTAAATGCCCTCGTCAGCAGCAAAAACCTCAGGTTAGCTGAGTTGTAATGGGCATCCACGATCCCAAGCACGATGGCATAGATATTTTTCAATATGCTCAGGATCTCCACACCATTCACGTCGTCTGTATAATCAAGATATATAGGGGTTCCGGCGAAGAGTTCCCCGAAGATCGGCCACAGCTCTGGCTGCTTGCTGGCCAGGGTAAACCCGGTAGGTGAACCTCCGATCATATCCCGGGCAAATGCCGGCCCTTTCATGGAACAGATCCGGTTAGGCAGCAGTTCCACGAGGTTTTCAGCGATCACCTGGTTATTGTTTGCAAATCCTTTAGCTAGATTAACAATTATAGTATTATCATTCAAATACTTACGATTTTGCTGCATATAATCCATAATGGCAACCGACGGAATGGCCAGAAAAAGGATATCCGCATCACGGATGACGTATTCTCCAAGGGTTGCCTTCAGCTTTTTGCTCAGGCGGATGTTGGGAAAGTACTTCTGATTGGTATTCAGGTCGTTGATCGATTCAGCCACTTCCGGTTCGATGGTCAGCAGGATAACCTTCAGGGTTTCTTTTTCGGCCAGGATGTGTCCCAGGGCAGTCCCGATGGAACCTGCACCCAGGATGACGATCGTTTTTGTTGTGGAGGCGGGCATAGAGAGATGGGTTTAAGGGATCAGGCCCTGATCGCTTTTAGGCTCATATCAAGGCTTCGGATATGGTGAGTGAGAGCCCCGACCGAGATAAAGTCCACTCCTGTTTCAGCATAGTCACGTACCGTGTCCAGGGTTATACCTCCGGAAGCCTCTGTTTCATAACGCATGTCAATCTTTTCAACAGCCCTTTTCAGGTCAGCAGTATTGAAATTATCCAGCATGATTCGATCCACACCTCCCATTTTCAGTACTTCATCGAGCTCATCATGGTTCCTCACTTCAATTTCCATTTTCAGATCCAGCTTATGCGTATCAAGGTATTTTCGGGCCAGTGTGATTGCTTTGCCGATGCCTCCGGAAAAATCTACGTGGTTATCCTTGATCAGGATCATATCGTACAGCCCAAAGCGGTGATTAAGTCCGCCGCCGACACGCACCGCGTATTTCTCAAGTTCGCGGAGCAGGGGAGTTGTTTTCCGTGTATCCATGATCCGTGCAGGGAGATCACCGATCCGGTCGACCATCTGGCGTGTGTACGTGGCTATCCCGCTCAACCGCTGCATGAAATTAAGAACCACCCTTTCGGATGTCAGCATCGAAATGGCGTTGCCCTCTGCAACGAAGGCAACATCACCCTTCTTCACCCGTGTGCCATCATTCAGAAAAATATGCACGCGGATCCCGGGATCTACCCGGGCAAATACCTTCAGGGCAACCTGAAGGCCGGCCAGAATCCCTGCTTCTTTGACTAACAGATGAACCTTACGGTCAGCATCTCCCGGAATGGTTGCCATGCTGGTGTAATCCCCGGGACCGATATCCTCCTGCAGCGCCAGCTGAATGATTTGATCTATATCCATAAATATTCCCTTTATTCCTCTTCGAACTGAATTTGCTGTATGATGAAAGCATCAGCCACTTTTTTTAACAGGATATAGGTGCGGTAGGTTATGTTTGAGGACGAATAATTTCCAATCAGGTACTGTGAGCCGTTGTCGGATGATCCCTGATGTTTGATTTCAAAACCGTCAGGCGGATACCGGGTGAAAAAATCCTTCATGATCAGCATTGCCTGGGTTTTGCTGTAGGTCCCTTCCGTCTGAATAAGGGTGATATCAACGGAGGGTCCGAAAAATGTGGAAAGAAGATCCGCATTTCCCAGCCTGACAGCCTGAGCTACCTGTTCAGTAGGCTCCGATGGCTGTTGTGAGTGTAAAGTGATACCAAACAGGAAAATAATGAGTAATATTGAATAGATTTTCATGACATGGCTGAAATTTAATGAATCCGGAAAAGCCACAAATTTTAAACCAAAGGCGCTTATTATCCGTTTGAACCACAAATTTACACGTAAAAGAGAAATTTTTACTGCAATCTGAAGTATTCATCGATGAAAATTACATTTATAACGGTTGGGAAAATGGGTGAGGCATACCTGAATGAAGGTACAAGCCTTTATGAAAAGAGACTCAGGCATTACATCTCATTTGATACCCTTATCCTTGAGCTGCCAAGGGCACTGAAAAATGAAGCACCCGCTGAAATTAAGTTGAATGAGGCAAAATGGATACTGCGCCATCTCAATCCCGATGATCATGTTATCCTTCTCGATGAGAAGGGCGCCGGATATTCTTCGGGGGAGTTTGCCAATTACCTGCAAAAACTGATGAACAAAGGGATCAGGCACTGTGTGTTCGTTTCAGGGGGACCTTTTGGATTCGATCAGTCCGTGTATGAGCGGGCCCATGATGTGCTTTCCCTCTCCCGGATGACCTTTACTCATCAGATGGTCAGGCTTATCTTCACAGAGCAGGTATACCGTGCGATGACGATTCTGCGGAATGAGAAGTATCATCACGGATAAGATCAAAGATCAAAATAAAATATCAATCCATTCAGTCATCTTAAATTGTCGATTGTCAATTGTCAAATTTTAATCGACAATTGACAATTGACAATTGACAATCGACAATTGTCTTCATTTCCCGGGGCATTGCCTCACCACAGACTCTTTAATGTCCTTTCCGCCATAGGCTTTGTCGAAGTGGTCACAGAACTGGCTGGCGAGCTTTTTAGCTGCCCGATCATACGCGTCCTTATCCTGCCAGGTATTCCGTGGTAGCAGCATGGTTGAGGGAACTCCCGGGCATGTTGTCGGAACCTGGAGATGAAAATTTACATCCTGCTGGTAATCAACATTTTCAAGTTCACCGGAAAGAGCGGCATTCACCATCCGCCGGGTCAGGTTGATATCGATCCGGTTTCCGACGCCATAGGGCCCGCCGCTCCAGCCCGTATTGATGAGATAGACCTGGGTATTGAATTTCTCCATCTTGGCTCCCAGCATGTCCGCATACCTGTCAGGATTGAGGGGCATGAAGGGTTGTCCAAAGAAGCGGGAAAAAGTAGCCTGAGGTTCGGTGACACCTGTTTCTGTACCGGCCAGTTTGGAGGTATAGCCCATCAGGAACCAGAGCATTGCCTGGTCTTTGTTGAGACGGGCAACGGGAGGCAGTACCCCGTACGCATCAGCTGTAAGAAAAAGGATGGTTTGGGGATGTCCTGAGGTTGAAGATTCCTTGGTGTTCCGTAAATACTTCAGGGGATAGGAAGCGCGTGAGTTCGGGGTGAAACGGTCATCAAAATAATCCAGCCGGCCATCGGGATAGATCATGGCATTTTCAATGATTGCTCCGTGGTTGAGGTAATCATCTTTATGCATCACGGCGTCGTAGATATCCTTTTCCTTTACCGGGTTGATATGGATCATTTTCGCATAGCACCCATTTTCAAAATTGGCTATACCGTGATCGTCCCATCCATGTTCATCATCTCCGAGAAGAGCGCGTTCAGGATCGGCCGACAGGGATGTTTTGCCTGTACCGGAGAGACCCAGCAGCAGGGCGGAATCACCCTGTTTGCCTTCATTGGCTGAGCAGTGCAGGGGAAGGATTCCTTCCAGGGGAAGGTAATAATTCATGACCGTGAAGATCATTTTTTTCAAACTTCCGCAATATGCCGAACCGATGATGACGCCGAGCCGGCGGTCAAAATCCATGGCTACCGCCATGGTGGATGTATTTCCATCGGGCATCTTGCGAAGTCTTCCCTCGTACCTGGCTGCATCCAGCTTGTCATAGGGCATCTGGATCAGATGAAATCCCCTGTTCTTGAAGATGCTCCTGTGGATATCCCCAGGAACCGGTCTGAACATATTATCAGAAAAAAGTGCGTGCAGAGCATGCGAAGTGACCACACGTACGGGCAATGCATACGCAGCATCAGCACCCACGACCCTGTCGGTCACATAGATCTGCGGTTTGCCTGCTATGAGACCCAACGCATCTTCAAATAGCATGTCAAAGGTTTCAGCCGTGATGGCAATATTGTTTGCCGATGACCAGTCTATGTTTCTTTCACTCTCGATACGTTTGACGGTGACGGTATCCTTGGGGCTTCTCCCGGTGGATTCGCGCGGAGTCCATACGGCCAGTGCACCGCTTTCAGAAACCATTGCTTCCCTGTTGTTCACAGCGTGACGTATCATTTCGCTTCTTTCCGGGTTGAAAAATACCTTCGGATGAGCCTGTAGTGCATGCTGCAATCCTGATAAAAGATCTTGTGGAACTTCCATGATGATGAATTAAGGTTATATGTTTAGTGAATTTATAAAATCCCGGCAGCGGTTTTCTTTGCCATTTTCTTTTCGTTCTTCGCCATTTTCCGGCGCAGCTCAGCCTGGGCCGCAGCAACACGTGCAATCGGTACACGGAATGGAGAGCAGCTCACGTAATTCATTCTGATGGAATTGCAAAACTCCACTGAACTGGGTTCACCGCCGTGTTCTCCACAGATACCCACTTTGAGGTCAGGCCTGGTCTTTCTGCCTCTTTTCACTGCCATTTCCATCAGTTGTCCGATACCTTCCTGATCGAGAATCTGGAAGGGATCGTTTTTCAGGATCCCTTTTGCAAGGTACACCGGCATGAACTTGTTGCTGTCGTCCCTTGAGTAACCGAATCCCATCTGAGTAAGATCGTTGGTGCCGAACGAGAAAAACTCAGCCGAACCGGCGATCTGATCGGCAACCAGGGCTGCTCTGGGTACTTCGATCATGGTGCCTACCTTATAATCAATCCGGTCGTTGCGTTCGGCAAAGACCTTTTCCGCTGTTTGACGCACAATGGTCTCCTGCAATTTCATTTCCATCAATGTTCCCGTCAGGGGGATCATGATTTCCGGAACTGCATTGACTCCCCGTGCCTTCAGGTTAAGGGCAGCTTCGATGATCGCCCGTGCCTGCATTTCTGAGATTTCGGGGTAGGTGTTTCCCAGCCTGCAGCCCCTGTGGCCGAGCATTGGATTGACTTCATGGAGATCGTGCACTTTTGTTTTGATCTCCTCCAGGGTTACTCCCATTTCCATAGCCATTTCGCGCTGATTTTCCTCCTCGTTGGGAACAAACTCATGCAGCGGTGGATCCAGCAGGCGGACGGTGACCGGAAGACCATCCATGGCTTCGAAGATACCCTCGAAGTCGCCTCGCTGGATGGGCAGCAGTTTATCCAATGCTTCGCGCCGGCCCTTTTCGTTGTTGGCAAGGATCATTTCACGCATGGCTTTGATACGTTCGCCCTCAAAGAACATATGCTCGGTCCGGCACAGGCCGATACCCCTGGCACCAAACTTCCTGGCTACCCGGGCATCGTGGGGTGTGTCGGCATTGGTACGCACATACATTCGGGTAAATTTATCGGCAAGGTCCATCAGGCGGGCAAAATCCCCGTGCAACTCGGGATTCATGGTCCGGATTTTTCCTTCGTATACATTTCCTTTGGATCCATTCAGAGAGATCCAGTCTCCCTCGCGGTAAACTTTGCCATTTGCCGTAAGGGTCTTTGACTTATAATCGATTTTGAGCGAGCCGGCTCCTGAGATACAGCATTTTCCCATGCCGCGTGCCACCACCGCAGCATGTGATGTCATTCCGCCTCTGGCTGTGAGGATACCCTGTGCAGCATGCATACCGGCAAGGTCTTCGGGAGAGGTTTCGATGCGAACCAGGATCACCTTGCTCAATTCCTTATCGGAGCGTTCTTTTACAGCCCACTCCTCAGCATCATCGGCAGTGAATACGATCCTGCCGGAGGCTGCTCCCGGTGATGCAGGCAGACCCTTCCCGATCACAATGGCAGCGTTTTCTGCTTCGCGGACGAATATGGGGTGAAGAAGCTCATCCAGTTTGTTGGGTTCGATCCGCAACAGGGCTGTTCTTTTATTGATCAATCCTTCCTTGAGCATGTCCATGGCAATTTTTACCATAGCGGCGCCCGTTCGCTTCCCGTTTCGGGTTTGTAACAACCACAATTTGCCATCCTGGATCGTAAACTCAAGGTCCTGCATATCGGTGTAATGCCTTTCCAGGTCGTTCTGGATCTTAAAGAGTTCCTTGTACAGTTTTGGCATGGTTTCTTCCAGGGAAGGATAGTGATCATGACGATCTTCCTCTTTGATATTCTGCAATTTGGCCCACCTTCTGGAACCCTCTTTCGTGATTTGCTGAGGTGTCCTGATGCCGGCCACTACATCTTCTCCCTGCGCATTGATCAGGTATTCGCCATTGAACAGGTTTTCCCCTGTAGCTGCATCACGGGTGAATGCGACTCCTGTGGCCGAGTTATCGCCCATGTTCCCGAACACCATGGCCTGAACGTTGACGGCTGTTCCCCATTCATCGGGAATGTTGTTCAGTTTACGGTAAACGATAGCCCGGTCGTTCATCCAGCTATTAAAAACCGCCATTACCGCTCCCCAGAGCTGTTCCCAGGGATCCACCGGGAAATCTTTTCCGGTGACTTTTTTCACCGCTTCCTTAAAACGTTTTACCAGCTCCTTAAGATCGGAGGCGGTCAGTTCGATATCGGTGACAATCCCTTTTTCTTCCTTCAGCTTTTCAATGATCTCTTCAAAGGGATCAATGTCTTCCTTTGAGGCAGGTTTCATTCCCAGTACCACATCACCAAACATTTGCACGAACCTCCGATAAGAATCCCATGCAAACCGTTCGTTGCCTGTTTTAAGCGTCAGGCCTTCAACGGCTTCATCGTTCAGTCCCAGGTTCAGTACTGTATCCATCATACCGGGCATTGAGGCCCTGGCTCCGGAGCGGACGGAGAGAAGCAAAGGATTTTTGTTATCCCCGAATTTTTTCTTCATGATTTTCTCGATTTTCGCAACGGCTTCAGTCACTTCATCCTGGATGAGTTCAACGGCCTTCTTTTCACCATGGATATAATAGGCAGTACATACTTCCGTGGTGATGGTAAAACCGGGGGGTACAGGGATGCCAATCAGGTTCATTTCTGCCAGGTTGGCGCCTTTGCCGCCAAGCAAGCTTTTCATGCCGGTATTTCCTTCTGCTTCTTTGTTACCGAAGAAGTATACATGTTTTTGTTTTTGCTCTTTCATAAATGAAAATATTTTTAAATAATTGATTTACAGTATTTATTGATTTTAAAGGAAGAAAGGTGCAAAGTTATAAAATTTTTAAACTTACCTGGAATGGCACAAAACAAATATCAGGATTCATTGTTAAATTATTAACAATACCTCATTTTCAATCGGTAATTTTTGTAATTTTGGGCTCTTGCTTAAAAACTAGATTAATTTACCTAACGTATTTGATTATGAACGACATCCTTGGCATCCGGATCGAAGATAAATATAAGTATGAACGCCGGGTTCCCCTGATACCGCTACATGTGCACAAACTTATACAGGATTATCACCTGAAGATTCACCTCCAGTCATCGGAGAAAAGGATCTTCAAGGATCATGAATTTGCCCATGCCGGAGCCCACATTGTTCAATCGTTGGAAGAATGTCCGGTAATCATGGGGATCAAGGAAATACCGCTGGAAGCCTTCGAACACGGGAAAACGTACATGATCTTTGCCCATGTGATTAAGGGTCAGCCATACAACATGCCCATGTTGCGAAGGATGATGGATCTAAAATGTAACCTCATCGACTATGAGCGAATTACGGATGATATGGGCAAGCGGCTGATCTTTTTTGGTCGTTACGCAGGTCTGGCAGGGATGATCAACTCATTATGGTCATTTGGAGAACGACTGATGGAAATGGGGATTGAAACGCCGTTTCTGCGGATAAAACAGGCGAGGCATTATGAATCGCTGGATGAGGCCCGCTGGATTATTTCTGAGGTCGGACAGGAAATCCTTGAAAAGGGATTGCCTGACCAACTGCATCCGATGGTGATCGGTTTTACGGGCTACGGAAATGTTTCCGCCGGAGCCCAGGAAATTGCGTCCCTGTTGCCGATAAAAGAGATCACACCCGAGCAATTGCTCGAATTATCCGACAGGCAGGGCCTGCCGAAAAATGTGATCTACAAGGTGGTCTTCAGGGAGTGGGACCTGGTCGAGCCCATCGATCCCATGGCCCGTTTTGAACTGCAGGATTATTACCTCAATGGTGAAAAGAAGTACAAAAGCCAGTTCGAAAAATATGTTCCCTGCCTGAGCATTCTCGTGAATGGCATGTACTGGGATGAACGGTATCCGCGGATCGTCACGAAGGATTACCTGGAAAAACTGTACAGCGAAGAGGAACCCCGACTGAAAGTCATCGGTGATATTACCTGTGATGTAAATGGTTCGGTTGAATGCACGCACAAAGGCACTGAGGTAGAAGATCCCGTTTTTGTTTACAATCCTTTTGAGAGGAAGCCCACCATGGGATTTAAAGGAAAAGGCATTCTGGTGATGGCAGTGGATATTTTACCAACCGAATTGCCACGGGAATCTTCCATGATGTTCAGCGAGGCCCTTTGGGTATATATGAATGCGATCACACGGGCTGATTATTCCCTGGATTTTTATGATCTTGAATTGCCTTCCCCGATCAAAAGGGGTATGATCCTTCACAAGGGGGAACTGACGCCGGATTATGCGTATATTTCGAAATATCTGTAAAGCTACAAGCTGTAAGCTTGCGGCTTGAAACTTGAAGCTTGCAGCTTATTATCAATCACCAAATATAAATTTTATGAAAAAAGTACTGATCCTTGGGGCGGGAATGGTTGTAAAGCCTATTGTCACGTATTTGTTGAACAAGGGTTACCTGGTGACGATTGCCACACGAACCAAATCAAAGGCGGATGCGATGATCGGCGGGCACCCCCATGGATTTTCGGTTGAATGGACCGTAGACCGGGAACCTGAACTGGACAGGATGATCCAGCAACATGATCTTACGGTGAGCCTGCTGCCCTATACCCATCATTTGATGGTTGCCAGGAAATGCGTTCATTACAGGCGGGATATGCTGACCTCTTCCTATGTAAAACCGGAGATGCGTGCTTTGGATGAAGAAGCCCGTAAAGCGGGGATCATCATTTTAAATGAACTCGGGCTCGATCCCGGAATCGATCACATGGGGGCAATGCGCATCATTGATCATATTCACGGGAAAGGAGGAAAAGTGGAGGAATTTTATTCCTTCTGTGGTGCACTGGTAGCACCGGAGGTTGAGACGAACCCATTCCGGTATAAGTTTACCTGGGCGCCCAAGGGTGTGGTCATGGCAGGGAACAACGACGGGAAATACCAGCTCAATGGTAGCACCCGTTATATACCTACGGAAGATCTTTTCAAGAATCCCCTGTCGGTTACCTTTCCGGGAGTGGGTCTTCTGGATGTGTATCCCAACAGGGATTCGCTACCCTATGCTGAGCTATATGGTATCCCGGAGGTGAAAACGATTTTCCGTGGCACCTTCCGATATCCGGGCTGGTGCGAGATACTTGATGCGATGAAACGGCTCAACCTTCTTTCGTATGAAAAGATAAACCTGGAAGGGTTGTCGTATGCAGGATTCCTGGCCAGACAAACCGGTGAAAAGGATCCGCAGCATGTGAAGGGAAAGATTGCATCCCGGTTGCATATCGATGCGGACTCCCTCCCCATCAGGGCACTGGAGTGGCTGGGACTGTTCTCGGATGAACCGGTAAACCGTTTGGAGGACAGCCCTTTTGAAATCGTATCGGATCTGATGATCGCAAAAATGATGATCCAGCCGGAGGAAAGGGACATGGTGGTGATGTTGCATACGTTTCTTGCCAGTTATCCCGATGGTTCAAAGGAGGTGATCAAGTCAAGGATGCTGGATTTTGGTACATTGCTCACCGACACGTCTGTGGCAAGAACCGTTGCCCTGCCTGCTGCCTGTGGGGTCGAAATGATTCTGGAGGGTCGCATCAGAGCAAAAGGTGTACATATTCCGGTCATACCTGAAATCTATAAACCCATCCTCGACAACCTTGAAAAAATGAATATCCGGATGGAGGAACAATATGGATTACCGTTGAGCGAGGGGATCCGTATGAATGCTTAATGTTAAATTGTCAATTCATAAAAGCTTTAAGCTTGAAGCTTGTAACTGATAGCCTGCAGCTGAATAACCATGGCAAAGTACGGTAAATGGATTGGCGGAGGGCTGGGATGGGTTCTGGGAGGCCCCATTGGCGTCATCCTTGGTTTCGTGCTGGGTTCGATGTTCGATGCCATGCAGTCGGGAGATTATGAATATCAGGGGACCACGACTCAACCGGGGGATTTCGGTGTCAGTCTGCTGGTATTGACGGCGGCTGTCATGAAAGCTGATGAAAAGGTGATGAAGTCAGAGCTGGACTACGTCAGGGCCTTCCTGCAGCGGCAGTTTGGTGAAGAAAAAGGGGAACAGCTAATCCTGATACTCCGTGATCTTTTAAAAAGAGATATAAACATTCAGCAGGTTTCGATCCAGATCCGCCACTATATGGATCATTCCTCACGGTTGCAGTTGATCCATTTTTTATTTGGAATTGCGCTCGCCGACGGACAGAGTCATCTACAGGAGCTTCAGGTCATCCGTACGATCTGTGGGTACCTGGGGGTGAGTGATGCGGATTATGAATCCATCCAGGCCATGTTCGTCAAAAACATGGACAGTGCCTACCAGATCCTTGAGATCTTACCCGAGGCCAGTGATGAAGAGGTTCACAAGGCCTATCGCCGCATGGCCGTAAAGTACCATCCTGATAAGGTCAGCCATCTGGGAGAGGATGTCCAGCGGGCCGCCAAGGAGAAGTTCCAGCAATTGAACCAGGCATATCAGGATATCAAGCGGCACAGAGGGCTTAAGTGATATACGATTGAACGATTAACGGATATTTGATTTAGGATTTGATTTAGGATTTGATTTAGGATTTAAATCTGATATCCGATATCGGTTAATCGTTCATCAGATATCATCAGTCCTGGAACCGCCAGCTTACTCCGAATTTGAACCGTGCATCCTGCAGCGGATAATGGGGTACGTAATAATAATCGTGTTTGCCAAAGAGGCTGTTCAGGTGATGATAAAGCAGGAAGAAACGTGCTCTTTGCACCTTGAATTTCCAGACAATATCCAGGATCATGACAGAGGGTAGTTTTTTTTCATCCTGGAGATAGAACACCCGTGAGGACGGCATGTAGGCATTGGCAAGGTAGCCTGACTGGTAATGCAGGTCAAATCCCAATTGGGTACTTAAAGCGCCTTTGAAGAGTACCTGGTTGAAATAGGCGCTCAGGTCAGCAGAGAGGGCGGGGAGGCGCAGAATTTCCTGCTGGGGTGTCTGCTGATAGATCACCCAGGCATCCAATGACACTTTCCGCAGGTGTACCGGGCTATGGGCTTTGATCTGGAAGACATCCAGTGTTTTTTCGGCCTGTACCGGGAGAGCGTCGAATCCGAAATACATGTAATGGGAATAGTGGTAATAATCTCCGGCGATATCCAGATAGGGAAGGATGCCTTTTAAACCTGCATGCAGCAGGTTTTCCTTATCAAATGTGTTATCCCATTGGAAGTAGTTAGAAACATAATAGCTGGAATACCAGCAGGGTGTTTGGCTGATGAAGGAAACGGTGCCGCTGAGGAGGTAATCTTTCACACCCGGCCGGAATTTTTTTGTCACCCAGGCGGTGATTCGGGTATCTCCCTTTTGATAGTCTCCATGTGACAGTTCAGCTTCTCCTTTCAGTTCCAGTCCTTTAAAGGGTTTAAGGGTGAGAATGGCTGAATAGTAAAGGTGGTTCAGGTCGGTGGAAAACAGCAATGAGTCGTGGGAGAAATATCGGATCCTGTTGTATTGGTATTTGACGCCCAAGGTGAGGATAACCGGAGTGATGCTGTTGCGGGAGTTGGACCAGGCCAGTGTATTTTCCATTGAACTGATCTGGGAAGCATCTTTTGTGCTGGTACTATCGAGGTAAACCGCCGGGTAAAAAAGCGTATCAATTTTATCATCGGTATAGGTGAGGGTTGATTTGGAGATCTTGAATACGTGTGAGATGCTTCCCGGCTGCAGGATTTTTGCGGTTTTCCAGTTTTCGGTCACCGTATCGGCTGGCCGGGTCAGGCTAACATAGTGTGACAGGTGGAAGCTGTTTTCTTTCCATTTATTTTGGGATGAGGTAAGGTTGACGGTTAATCGTTTCGGATCCGTTTCGATTTTTTCTTCAAAGACCGAGTCGTATTCGATGCCACCGTTTTCCTGAGGGGTAAGGTTATTATGGATATAATCAGCAATGATTCCATAGCGTTGGTTTTTGGTGAAATAGTTGGTTTTCAGCACCACATTTTTATCATCTGATCTCTGGCGCGGGTAACCTCCAAAAGCGTTGATGAAGCGGAAGTTCATTCCCACGACAAGCTGTTTGCCTATTTTTTCGCTGATGTCGCCGGTAAAATATTGTTCACGGTATTTTCCCATAACATAGAACAGTTCGCTATAGGGTTTGACGGAAGAATAGAAACGTGTATTTTCATGTTGGTATCGGTAGAGGTCAAAAGCGGGAAGCATGGTTTGGAGTTGGAGGGTGGGAGTAAGGGAGAAGGACAGATCGTGGGTGGCCAGTCCGATATTTCCGAGGGTGGCAAACAAGCTGGCGGGGTAGAGTGCCGGGTCGTATTTCTGGAAAAAGGTGAGGGATGTATCGATGGGATGGTAAGCTATGGGTGAGAAGATAAAATCTTTTTCAAGGAAATAACCTACATAGGTGGAATCGATGGCAGGGGCGAGGGTATCGGGTGCCTGGGAATGGGCAGGTAATGACAGGAAAACAGGAAAAAGCAGGCAGCAGAGCTTTATCACCTTGCGCATAGGATTGTGGAGTTATCCGGGTTCAAAGATAACGAAATAAGGTATGATGATGGTATGAAGCGTAGGGGTAATAAAAAACCCCGGAGGTGAGTCCGGGGTTTCATCCCGGAGCTGGTCCGGGACATAGGAATCAGGCGACGACATACTCTCCCACAGGAATTGCAGTACCATCTGCGCTGGTGGGCTTAACTTCTCTGTTCGGAATGGGAAGAGGTGGACCCCACCGCTAGAGTCACCATTAAGATTTTCATCCTGAATCGTTTTCAGGGATATATTTTGACATATTGAGGAAAGAAAAGACAGTGCAGTCGGTATTGTTAGTCATCCTGTGAAGGAAGCATACGGGTAATTAGTACTGCTCAGCTTTGCCATTTCTGACTTTACACCTGCAGCCTATCAACGTTCTGGTCTAGAACGACCCTTAAAGGAAGTCTCATCTTGGGCTAAGTTTCGTGCTTAGATGCTTTCAGCACTTATCTCATCCATACATAGCTACCCTGCGATGCAGCTGGCGCCACAACAGGCA
>JAGONC010000002.1 GCA_017993235.1 Lentimicrobiaceae bacterium | reverse complement strand
GGTGGACTATTCCTATCCGATCATGGCCTGGCATCCGACAGGCCGTATTCTGGCCATGATCACCGAAACCAGGGGAGGGGTCATGCTGTACCTGTACGATTTTGAGGATCGCAGCCGGATCAGGCAGGAACTGGTCAATTTCGACAAGATCCTCGACTTTTCCTATTCGCCCGATGGACGCCTTCTGCTGCTTTCGGCCATTCAGAAAGGCCAGTGCGACCTGTTTACCTACAACCTGTCATCCAGTTCGTACGAACAGCTCACCAATGATTATTATACCGACCTTTATCCGCGTTTCATGGATGGAACCCGTAAGATACTGTACAGCAGCAACCGCACCAGCGACACCCTTCGCTTCAGTAAAATCGAAGAATTCGACCTGGAAACCGTTCAGCCCAAATTGGATCTTTTCCTTTATGATTATAACACCAGGAGCACTTTCCTGAAACGGGTCACACAGACTCCGACCGCTGATGAAACCTATCCGGAAGAAATCAATAAAGCGGCGTTCAGCTTTTTAAGCGATCAGAATGGCATCATGAACCGTTACCTGGCGAGGCTTGACAGTGCAATTACCTATGTGGACACAAGTACACACTACCGCTATTTCACCGAGTATTTTCCAGTCACGAATTATCAGCGGAATATCCTGGAGCAGGATATCAATCCCCAGACCGGTCAGTACGGAGAAGTTGTCTATAAGAACAGGAAGTACTCGATGTATGTCAATGATCTCCCTTCCTTTGATCAGGTAAGCCCTCTCGAACTTCGGAACACACCTTATGCCGAACAGGTTCAATCCACCCTGAGCAGGGAAAAGGAGTCCATTAAAGGGGAGGGAAGTAGCATTACCAAAAAAAGGAAACGATTTTTTAATGTGTACAGTGAAGAACCTGAGGACGCTCAGCCTCCGGACCGGATTGATATCAAACATTACCAGTTTGACAGGCAATCCTTTGTCAAGATCCAGGATGCCGATACGATGCTGATGACTTCACTGGCACTGGAGACCGCAGAGACGCGGGAGGCTTTCAAACCGCCCAAGCAGCGCAACTACGATGTTCAGTTCTCGATCAATGAACTTGTCAGCCAGATTGATTTCTCCTACCTGAACTATACGTACCAGGCTTTTACCGGAGGAGGACAGCCCATTTTCCAGACGCCTGGATTCAACGCCTTTTTTAACATTGGTGTAACGGATCTGCTGGAAGATTACCGCATTACAGGAGGAGTCAGGCTTTCGGTGGATCTCCGGAATAACGAGTATTTGATCAATTTCTCCAATCTGCGGAAGAGACTGGACAAGGAGATCATTTTTCACCGGAAGGTTTTTGAGGAATCGGGATATTATTCCATCATCAAGCATTATGCCCATGAGCTTCATTACGTACTGCGGTGGCCATTCAATCCGATCGTCTGCGTTGCAGGTACGGCTACGATCCGGAATGACCGTGCCGTGTACCTTTCGACGGACATGACCAACCTGGAGGAGCCGGATCAGGTAATCAATTCAGGCGTTTTGAAAGGTGAGCTGATCTATGATGACACCCGTGATCTTGGCCTGAACCTTTACACGGGTACCCGTTTTAAAATATTCGCCGAGTATTACAAGCAACTGGATCAGCTTTCAGATAACCTGCTGATCGTGGGTGTTGATATCCGCCATTATCTGAAAATCCACCGCACCCTGATCTGGGCGAACCGCTTTGCTGCAAGCACCTCCTTTGGGGATAACAAACTGATCTATTACCTCGGTGGAGTGGACAACTGGGTCTCTCCGAAATTTGAAAAGAGCACACCCATCGATTATACCCAGAATTATATTTACCAGACATTGGCCACCAACATGCGCGGATTCGACCAGAATATCCGGAACGGGAATTCGTTTGCCCTGATCAACAGCGAGATTCGTTTCCCGGTTTTTCGCTATTTTGCCAACCGCCCGCTGAAGTCCGATTTATTGAACAATTTCCAGATCGTCGGCTTTGGGGATATCGGGACCGCCTGGACGGGTTTGAATCCCTATTCCATGGAAAACTCCCTGTTCACGCGCATCATCCAGAAGCCGCCCTTGCTAGTGACGGTCGAACTACAGAAAGAGCCGATTGTTGGCGGGTTCGGATTCGGATTGCGCACCCGCATCTTTGGTTATTTTCTCCGTGGAGATATTGCATGGGGAGTGGAAGATTGGGAAATACTGCCTTCCCGGTTCTATTTTTCACTATGCCTGGATTTCTGATATGTCCTTCCATAATCTTTTCATAAAATAAAAGCATGTTTGTAAAATTTGTAATAAACACTTTACATTCTGAATTTAATTCGCATATTATCAATGTCTTCTGACTCCGTCACCCATATGGTTCATCCCCCCGATGATTGTTCACTGCCGGGTGAATTGGCCGGATTATCCCTCATCGCCCTGTCCTATTCCCTGAAATCCAAGATTTTAACAAGTTGTTAGGGGATATGGATGTTGAATTCAATAGGTTACTGTTCATTAAAAGCGTATTGTTAATAAAAGATTTTGCAATACCCATGGTGCTATTGTAATTTGGTAGTTTCGAAAAAGAGACTTTTTTAATAATTTAAATAATTCAAAAGCAGGAGGATAGCAACTACTCCTGTCTTGAAATTGATATAATATCTCACCCATTCATGGAGCAGGATTTATTTGCCAGCATTGAAAAGAACGTTCAGTCGGATTTTTATAAGGATATGGTGGCCAGAAGGACAAAACCGGGCCTGAAAAATGATCAGGAATCCGATTCTGCTCAGGATGCGGGGGAGCCTCCGGCCCAAGAGGAAAGAATGCAGGTTTATCCCTCTGATCTGGTGCTGGAGAAAGCGACTGCTTATTTCAAGGGGGATACCCTTGCAGCCAATGTCTGGATCAACAAGTATGCGCTGAAGGACAGTGATGGGAATTTGTACGAGCTCACCCCGGATGACATGCACTGGCGACTGGCCAGGGAGATTGCCAGGATAGAGCAGAAATACCCGGAGCCGCTATCCACCGAGGAGATCTATTTCCTGTTCAGGGATTTCCGGTACATCATTCCTCAGGGCAGTCCCATGGCCGGCATCGGCAATGATTTTCAGGTATCCTCGCTGTCCAATTGTTTTGTGATCGGGAATCCGGGGAATTCTGATTCCTATGGCGGTATCCTGAAAGTTGACCAGGAGCAGGTCCAGTTGATGAAGCGCCGGGGCGGTGTCGGACACGACCTTTCACACATCCGTCCCACCGGGAGCGCTGTGAAAAACTGCGCCCTGACCTCCACCGGTATCGTTCCGTTCATGGAGCGGTACTCCAATTCCACGCGCGAGGTGGCACAGGATGGCCGCAGAGGGGCACTGATGTTGTCCATCTCCATTAAACATCCTGATGCTGAACATTTTATTGATGCAAAGCTTGAACAGGGCAAGATAACAGGTGCCAACATTTCTGTCAAGATCGACGATGAGTTCATGCGGGCAGTGATCAACGATACACCCTACGTGCAACAGTTTCCCATTCATTCCGATCATCCCCTGGTCAAGAAGGAGATCAACGCCCGCAAGCTCTGGAAAAAGATCATCCACAATGCGTGGAAGTCGGCTGAACCGGGAGTTCTATTCTGGGATACCGTGCTCAGGGAAGCTATCCCGGATTGCTACGCCGATCTGGATTTCAATACGGTTTCGACCAATCCCTGCGGGGAGATCCCCTTATGTCCGTACGACAGTTGCCGCCTTCTGGCCATCAACCTGTTCAGCTATGTGGACAATCCCTTTACAGACCAAGCCAGTTTCAATTCCGAACTTTTTTCACGCCATGCACGGTACGCTCAGCGAATCATGGACGATATCGTTGAACTGGAGATTGAAAAGATCGACAAGATCCTGGAAAAGATCCATGCCGATCCCGAGGATGAAGAGATCAAACTTATTGAGCGCCGGCTGTGGGAAAACATCCGTAAAAAAAGCATTCAGGGACGGCGCACGGGCATCGGGATCACCGCAGAAGGCGATATGCTTGCTGCGCTTGGCACCCGTTACGGCTCCGATGTGGCGATAAGCTTCTCCGTTGAAGTGCATAAACTCCTGGCGATTGAAGTTTACAGCTCCAGCGTTGAACTGGCCCGTCAGCGCGGGGCATTTCCCATTTTCGATATCGAACGCGAAAAGAACAATCCGTTCATCCTTCGCCTGAAGCATTCAGCCCCACGCCTCTATGAAGAAATGGAGAAATACGGACGCCGCAATATCTCCATGCTGACCATTGCTCCTACCGGAAGTGTCAGTATTTGCACCCAGACCACCTCCGGAATAGAACCGGTGTATATGATCAGTTATAAACGCAGAAGGAAAGTGAATCCCAATGACCGGAATGTGCGCGTGGATTTTGTTGACGGTACCGGTGATTCATGGGAGGAATACCACGTGTTCCATCATAACTTTACTACCTGGCTGGAGAAAAAAGGATACGATCCCAGGCAGGTGGAAACCCTCAGCGAGAGCGAACTGAACGAAATCATCCAGCAGTCACCCTATTATAAAGCAACTGCCAATGATATTGATTGGGTGAATAAAGTAAGGATGCAGGGAGCCATCCAGAAGTGGGTCGACCATTCCATCAGCGTCACCGTGAATGTACCCGCTGACACCACCGAGGAACTGGTCAGTGAAATCTACACCACGGCCTGGGAAAGTGGCTGCAAGGGCATGACCATCTACAGGGAAGGTTCCAGGGAAGGTGTGCTTGTGAAACACGAAGCAGAGAAAGAAGATGAGGATGATTTTCCTGAAACCAAGGCACCCCCGCGCCCCGACCGGCTGGAAGCAGAAGTGGTTAGGTTTACCAATGATTACGAAAAATGGGTGGCGGTTGTCGGTTTGTACAAAGGCCGTCCCTATGAGATCTTTACCGGCAAGGCAGAAGGTTTCTTCCTTCCCAGCTGGGTCACCAGCGGATGGATCATCAGGATCAAAAGCGATAAGAATAAAAATGCCCGGTATGACCTGCAGTTCAAGGACAGGGACGGTTTTAACGTGACCCTGGAAGGCCTGTCGCGGCAGTTTAACAAAGAATACTGGAATTACGCCAAGCTGATCTCCGGCATTCTCCGTCATGGCATGCCCCTGCCCTATGTTGTGGATCTGATTGCGAACCTGGGTCTGGAGAGTGACTCGATCAACACGTGGAAAAACGGCGTGGTGAGAGCCCTGAAAAAATTCATCCCCGACGGCACGATGGATCCCAAAAGCAGCTGCTGCCCTGAATGCGGGGAGGAACACAGCCTGCTGTACAAGGAGGGTTGCAAGATCTGCATCACCTGTGGATACTCCAAATGTGAATAAGCTCACCGGGAGTTATCGCTCAAAAGTGTAGTTTGTGGTAATCGAAGTTCTGACTGTTTCGGAAGGTGATGATCTTCTGCGCCAGCAGCAAAAAGATGGTTAGATCATGATCCCGTAACCATTTCACCGCTTCAGGATGCTCATTGCATGCATCAGCGAAAAGGGCAAGGATCGGGTAATTGTTTTTCATGAGCCATTCCCTTGCCTCCGTTTTATGATCAATGGCGTGGTCGAGGGCGGCAAAATGGGGATACCCGTTTTTCATCAGCCAGGCAAAGGCTTCCTCACTACCCGTGATGGCACGCGACAGGGCAGCCAGTTCCGGATAGCCGTTGGTAAGTAACCACTGGAATATCTTATCATTACCGCTGATGGTTTCGCCGAAGGCTAAAAGGATCTTAACCGGGTAGTTGTGCATAATACAAAGATAAATCCCAAATTCCAGGAATCCAAATTCCAAATAAATTCCAGTAGATAAATTCCCATTCCGCTTCCCGCCTACCGCCTACTAGCTACTGCCTACCGCCTCCGTCCCGAACCACACCAGCACATAGCCCCGATAGACACTCACCCCCATGGCATTCCATTCCAGTTCCTTCCACATTCCCTTATTGATGATCACCGTAAGGTGACCGCTGCTTTTTTTCCATGCTTTCAGCGCATCCACGACAATATCGTCAGGGTTTTCGTAGTAGAAATCGTTCCAGTAGGCTATTTCATAACCTTTGCCTTTATAACCGGTCAGCTCGGCAGGCTTATCCCACATGCAGGGGGCCTGTTCATGATCCTTTTCATAACAGCACGCGGTCCAGGGTCCATTCGACGACCAGCTGTGAAGGTTGCACCGCTCATTGTAGGGCAGGTTCTCGGCCAGATCACGGGCATGTGTCCGGGCCACGATGCAAAGATCGGCTGAAAGCGGAACAGGAGGCAAGCACAGTTCTGCACGGTAGGCATTGATCATTTCATAAAGCCGGTATTCTGCCGGTGTGGGGACAGCATTGATACCGGAGGTTCCTTCGCCAAGCAACCAGAAAAGGATCATTAAAAGATGCATGATGCGCCTGTTTCTCCAAATAACTGCGGTAAAGGTATTTTATTGCTCTGGTAATGTTACGATGACAGACGACAATGAATTTACCTGTCTCGTTCGGTGGTGAACCTGACCAGCTTTTCCATAGCCTCCCGGTATAGGGATTCGGGGAATTCAGACAGGATCCCAAAGGCTTTTTCCTGGTATTCATTCATTTTTTGCCGGGCGTACAGGATACCATCGCCGGCGTGAACTTCCTGTATCAGGGTGGCAATCTTTTCCGGATCCTGATCCCGCCGTTTGATCATGTGGATGAACCTTTTTTTCTTTCTGCGGTCTGAATCACTCAGCAACCTGATCAGCGGGAGGGTCAGTTTCTTTTCTTTGATATCCAGACCATTGGGTTTTCCGACCAGGTCATTGGATTCGTAATCGAACAAATCATCTTTGATTTGAAAAGCAATTCCCACATTCTCCCCAAAGCTGTGCATCCTTTTCACATTAAGCGGATCGGAATGGGTGGAGGCCGCACCCGTGGCACAACAGGCTGCGATCAGGGAAGCGGTTTTTTTTCGGATGATTTCGAAGTAGATCTCTTCCGTAACATCCAGTCGCCGCGCCTTTTCGATCTGCAGAAGTTCCCCTTCGGCCATTTCCCGTGTAGCATCGGAAACAAGCCTGAGCAGTTCCACCTCATTGTGTTCCAATGCCACCAGCAGCCCCTTCGACAGAAGGTAATCGCCAACCAGCACCGCAATTTTGTTCCTCCACAGCGCATTGATCGATAGAAATCCCCTGCGGAAATTGGATTCATCCACCACATCATCATGGACCAGGGTGGCCGTATGCAGAAGCTCGATCAATGATGCAGCCCTGTAAGTGGATTCCGTAATGCCCCCGCAGATCCCTGCTGAAAGAAAAACGAACATCGGCCGCATCTGCTTGCCTTTGTGCCGCAGAATGTACTGAGTGATGATATTCAGCAGCGCGACCTGGCTTTTCATGGAAGCCCTGAATTTTTTTTCAAATTCAACCAGGTGCAGCTGAATGGGTTCCTGTATTTCTTTGAGATTCCCCGGCATATACCGTTACTTGCCGCCAAAAGTATAAAACTTTGCGGACAGTAGCTTTTTCCGGGGAGAAATTTTGGATGAGGCAAAAAGGCACAAAGTAATACCCAAACCCCGTCAGGGGTGACAGTATGGTAGAATGAAATACGGTAACACCCTAACCCCGTCAGGGGTGTCAGTATGGTAGGATAAAATGTTGCCCGTATCGAAAATTGTGTGAAATTTGGAATTTGGAATTTGTCTGGAATTTGGTGCTTGGAATTTAACCCCCATTATGTCTATCCTCTTCGATCAAATCGTATTCGGACCCGTTAGAAGTCGCCGCTTTGGTATATCATTGGGAATCAATTTGTTACCAAAATCCTACAAATTTTGCACCTTTAATTGCGTCTACTGCGAATGTGGCTGGACGAAGTTTCAACAGGAGGACCGGCAGAAATTATTCACCAGAGAGGAGGTCGTTGCGGCACTGGATGAGAAATGCCGGTCGTTGCAGCAGCGTTCGGTCAGGCCCGACAACCTGACCTTTGCAGGCAACGGGGAGCCCACGTTGCACCCTGACTTTCCTGAAATCATGGATGCGACCATCCTGCTACGCAATCAATATTTTCCCCAGGCGCAGATCACGGTCCTTTCCAATGCCACGCAGCTTCATAAACCCCGTATCCGGAAAGCCCTCACCAAAGCCGATAACAACGTACTCAAGCTTGATTGCGGGACAGAGGAGATGTTCCGCTTGATCAACCGACCGATAGGATCCATTTCGCTCGGAAAGATCATCCATGATCTGTTGCTTTTCGAAGGTAACCTGATCATCCAATCCCTGTTTGTCCGGGGTGAATACGGGGGCGACACGATCGACAATACCACGGAAAAGGAGCTGGATGCGTGGTTAGGACATCTTCAGCTGATCCGTCCGCGTTCGGTCATGATCTATTCGATCGACCGGCATCCCCCTGTGAGCACCATATTGAAAGTCCCGGCAGAAGAGTTGTACCGGATCGCATCCCGGGTTGAAAAGCTGGGCATCCCGACGGATGTATATCCATAATCCCCTAATTCTACCATGATCATCATTCCCATGAAGAAGTTGCTTTTATTCATCGCGATCCTGAACGTATCCGGCTTGCTGACAGCCCAGGAGTTTAACGGTGGCGTGCTGGCAGGCTTTGACCTGGCCAGTGAACGGGAAACCTGGCCCAACGCACCGGGTTTTTATGCAGGTATCTTTACGAACCGGTATTTTTCAGAACATTCATCCTTTCAGATTGAATTGGACTACATTCAAAAAGGAAACCGTAACCGGATCGATATCAATGAGGCGGATGATTACCGGCTGCGGATGCATTATCTGGAGCTACAACTCCTATATCATTATGATATTCAGCGTATTACGCTGGAAATCGGGCCATCTCTGGGCTGGCTGATGGCCTATCATGAAGAGCTGAACGATAACGATATTCCTGAAGATGAACCTTTTGAACCCATTGACGTGAGCATCGGCATTGGCATGTACTACCGGATCAATGAAAACTTACAGTGCATGCTCAGGTATTCCAACTCGATCATACCTGTCAGGGAGGGGGAAACCATTTCCATCTGGCCTTTTTTCCTCGGAGATTTTAATGAAGTAATTAATTTTTCTCTTTACTGGACGTTCCTGCATTTTGAAAAGTAATCCTTGCAAGGTAGCCTGATCCATTGGTCATGATCCAGATCATTGACCCCGGGGATACATTACGGGTATATTCCTTTTTAAAGAGCAGATCGTATTTCCTGCCCGACGGATCGCTAAATGCGTTTTTATGGTAAACACCGGTTTCCGTGTCGACCGTTGCCAGTACCGGAATAAAATTACCTTTGATCCGTTTGATCCGCCCGGCGTCGTAGACCTGAACATTATCAGGGTGATCATTGTATATAATGTAAAGAGTCGTGTCGGACATCAGCGAATGAAATCCCAGCATCTCCTCCGTACTTGCAGCAAATTCCCTGGGTATCCAGGAATGCCACTTCACGTCGCCTGTTTGTGTAAAAGACATGATCAGCAGATCATCCGAATGGTAATAGGGCCTGAGGTAGAGTTTTCCTTCCGAGTCGGAAAAGCTGATGACTTCGGTCCAGTAGAGTTCGGAGATGATTACCACATCCCCGTTTGACCGTATGTACGATTCCCTGATCTGCAGATGAACCAGTTCGTTCGCGGGTACCCTGCCCGGCTCAGCAGGGATCAGGGCTGATCCGGTCGAAAGCAGTGTCTGGTTGTCGGTGTCGAACAGGAAGTAGAGTGATCCATCAACCTCCTCTTTGGAATCAGGCTCCGCATAAAGGCCCCGGATCATGATATTTCCCTTTTCGAGCCTGACCGTTTCCAGGGTATGGATTTTCTTACCTTCAATGGAAAAATCAAAATAGTTCAGCTCATCCTTATCAAAATTGTAGGTGACCAGTTTGAACACTTTATCTTCAAAAGGCAGTTGAATCGTCAGGATGAAAAAGAGTTCTCCCCTGGCCATCAGAATGTCGGAAAATTCGCAGTATTCCGGTGGAACGGAGAGATTCAGGATTTTATGCCGCACCGGTGTCAGATGGGTATCCAGTACTTTGACCATTAGTTTGGTAGTGGTCTGACCCTGAGCAGGGTATTGTTGTGTATAAAGAAAAACCCGGGCAGAATCCTCATAAAATCCGGTAACATGGAAGTAGGTGTCTTCTTTTTCCGCGTAAAGAACTTCCGTGGATTTATCCAGGTCGGAAATTTCACCCAGAATGACAGGCTGGCCCAGCATATCACCCCGTGAATTCAGCCGGAAAACCAGGCTTCGGGCTGTACCTGTGCTGACAGAAGCTTCAGTGGCAAAAATGTAGAAGGAGCCTTCATGATAATCCAGGAAAAGGGGCTCCAGCTTATGAAACTCTTTCAGTGAACCTGTCACAGGATATGTTATGGTGTGGTGAAGATCCGTGTTAAAAGATTCGATCGCAAAGTCAGTTGCTCCCTCTTTATCCAGCATAAAATCAGGATTCCGGAAGGAGAGAAGAAAGTAGGTGCCAGCATCCAGAAAAAGCTTTGGATACAGGTAAGTATTTTTCAGCGTAAACGGATCACCCATCCGGATCTGGCTTATAGGCTGTGCATTGACGGGAATGCAAAACGAAGCAAAAATATCCATCAGGCACAGTACCGCAAGGAGGCGGATATTTACCAGGATTTGGTCTATAAACTTTAACAGGCTCATTCCTGAAGGATTTTTGAGGGCCATGCCATGATCATAGCCTCTGCGTTGTACCACAAACAAAATCAATATTTCTTTTCAGCATCGGATAGGTTATTTTTTTTACCGTGGAATTTTCAAATAGCTCATGGAATTCTTTTTCCGTCAGTTTTTGCCAGTGCGTACGGTTCATCGCCATCAATCCGGGAACAGGAATCAGTTCGGGTGCAGGATTGGGAATCGCGAACCGGTTGTACGGGCATGCTTCCTGGCAGGCGTCACAGCCGTAGATGCGCAACTGGAATCCGGGTTGCAGCTGCGTCGGCAATTCTCCCCTGTACGAGTTGGTCAGGTACGAAATGCACCGCCGTGCATCCAACCGGTAAGGAGCGGTGAGTGCTCCGGTTGGGCAGGCATCGAGGCACCGGCGGCAGTCGCCGCATTGGTCAGGATGGGGTTTGTCAACCTCAAGTTCCACATCGGTGATGATATCTCCGATAAAGAAATAGGATCCGCTCTGCGGGTGTATCAGCAGCATATTTTTCCCTATCCATCCCAGTCCGGCTCGCTGGGCGAGCGCCTTTTCCATGACAGGGGCCACATCCACAAATCCGACGGCAGATGCCCCGGCGCACCATTGTTTCAGCGCCCCAATCAACAGATCCAATTTTTGTTTTATCACAACATGATAATCTTTACCGGCGGCATAGCGTGCAATACGCAGGTTGTTGGCTTCAGGAAGGGGATGGGCAGGATTGTAATTGTAAAGCAGGGAGATGACCGACCGTGCGTTTTCCAGTACCTGCCGCGGATCTGAACGCTTTTCAGTATGCCAGGCAAGGTAATTCATATCGCCATGAAGCTCTTCAGCTACCCATTTCTTCAGCCTCTCATGCTCAACAGTGAGGGATTCTGCTCTGGAAATGCCGCAGGCAAAAAATCCCAACTTGGTGGCGAGTTGCTTGATCATTGGGGTTATATCAAAATTCATACGAGTATATGAACTTAATAAATCCCAAATCCCAAGCACCAAATTCCAAACAAATCACAACTCACAAAAACCAAAATCCATTATCGGAAAAATTTTTGGAATTTTGATCCTGGAATTTGTTTGGATTTTGGATCCTGGAATTTGGGATTTATATGATGATGTTGTCAAAACAGTTGTTGCTGAGCACTTTCCGGTAATATCCCAAGGTGTTTCAGCGCTTTCTCCGTTACCTGTCTTCCTCTCGGTGTCCGCATCAGGTATCCTTCCTGGATCAGGAACGGCTCGTACACTTCTTCCAGGGTTTCTGCTTCTTCTCCGACAGCGGTTGAAATAGTGGATATACCCACCGGTCCTCCTTTGAACTTATGGATGATCGTTGACAGGATACGATTATCCATTTCGTCCAGACCGTTTTTATCCACATTCAGTGCCTGGAGAGCATAGCGGGTGATTTCGATATCGATGGTGCCGTCGCTCTTGATTTGGGCGAAGTCGCGGATGCGGCGCAGCAGCAGGTTGGCGATTCTCGGGGTGCCGCGGCTGCGGCGGGCGATCTCACCGGTGGCTTCGCCGGTGATCTTGGTCTTGAGGATCGTAGCTGAACGAAGTACGATATGCTCAAGGGTAGCCATGTCATAATACGAAAGCCGGGAGTTGATGCCAAACCTTGACCGCAGGGGTGCGGTCAGCAGGCCTGACCGGGTGGTGGCACCGATCAGGGTGAACGGATTCAGTTTGAGCTGGACACTGCGTGCACTCGGCCCGGTATCGATCATGATGTCGATTCGATAATCCTCCATGGCCGAATAGAGGTACTCTTCCACCACCGGGCTCAGCCGGTGGATCTCATCGATGAACAGTACATCGTTTGCTTCCATGTTGGTCAGCAAACCGGCCAGATCGCCGGGTTTATCGATCACGGGACCTGATGAGATCCTGATATGGACACCCATTTCATTTGCAATGATGTAGGCCAGGGTTGTCTTTCCCAATCCCGGCGGGCCGTGCAGTAGGACATGGTCCAGTGCATCCCCCCGCTGTCGTGCAGCCGCCACGAAGATCCTGAGGTTTTCCACCACGTTGGTCTGACCGGCGAAACTATTAAAGTCGGGGGGCCGAAGCTCCCGTTCCATCTCCCGTTCAGCTTGCGTTAGCTGTTGGCCCGATGCATCAAGGTTTTCGTTCATGGTCGTTTCTTATCAGTAGCCAGTAGGCAGTAGGCAGTTGGTAGTTGGTAGTAGGCAGTAGGCAGTAGGCAGTAGGCAGTAGGCAGTAGGCAGTAGGCATAGTAATCATAATTTACCACAAATATCATCAATAAATCCCAATAAACCACGAATAACCATAAATAACGCGAGGCACCTTAAGGCGCCGAGCCAATGACCATGAATGACCCAATTATTTTCTCCGTTATTTTATCTCAATTTCGTATTAATTTTTAATTTAGCACCAAAAGCTTTCGTTCATGAATCCTATCATCGTCGCCATTGATTTTTCAAAAACTTCCCTGCATGCATTGAAATATGCAATTTACCTGGCCAATCGAATGAAATCCCGTGTCATTATGGTCTGGGTTGACAATCTCCTTTCGGGAGATAGTATATTTACGGAATCTGCATATGATGCAAGGGAAGAGGCCAGAAGGAACCTGGAGGAAATCGCGGAGAACAGCAAGGAACTGCTGAAGGAAGGTGAGCTGACCTTTAAACAGCGTAAGGGGAAGGTGTATTATGAAATTGCCCAGCTGGCCCGGCAGGTGGAAGCAACACTTATTGTGACCGGCACTCACGGTGTGAGCGGTTTTGATGAGTACATGATTGGCAGCAATGCTTACCGGATCGTCACCAACTCTCCCTGTCCTGTGATAACGATCAGGCCGCAATTCGATTTCTCCCACGGTATCCATAACATTGTACTGCCGATCGATGAAACCCGTAATTCCTGTCAGAAAGTACCTTTCACGGCCCTGATGGCAACGATATTTGGTGCAACGGTTCATATCTTCTCCTTATATTCAACGCCGCTGAAAGCCTTGAACCAGAAGGTGGATCATTCTGTGGATGAGATCATCAAACAATTCACCCAGGCAAAGATTTCTTTTACCCAGGACGCCAGGATCGCCGAAAACGTAAGTCTCTCAACGCTGGAGTATGCCGAACGCGTCAGGGCTGAACTGATTTCCATCGTTACAGATCAGGAAACAAGCCTCACAAACGTGTTATTGGGCCAGTATGCCCAGCACATGGTGAATAATTCACCCGTACCCGTACTTACGATCAATCCCAATGAAATAATGAAATCAAAATGACGTTATTCCCCTTATGCGATACAGCATTGTAATATTATTTCTTTATGTGATGGTGCTGGGTCCATCTGTGCAGGTGGCGAAAGCTCAACAGGAGCCGGCTAAGGAAGGACATCTTGAAATTGTACAGGACAATCGTGTGAATGAGTTGTTGCAAAAGCATGTTGCCCTTAACCGGTCGAATCAGACCCTGGATGGGTATCGCATCCAGATCTTCTTTGATGCGGGCAACTATTCCCGCAGCAATGCCTACCGTGTCAGGGATGAGTTTTTAAGCAGGACACCGGATTCAACCATCGCCGTTTATGTTTCTTTCAATGAACCGTACTATCGTGTCAGGGCAGGGGATTTTCGCACGCGCATGGAAGCAGAAGGTTTTTTAAAACGCATCAAACCCGATTTTCCCAACGCTTTTCTCATAAGGGATCAGATTAACCTGCCAAAGATAGATTAATTGCTATGGCAGATAAAAATCCCAAATCACAAGCACCAAATTCCAAACAAATTCCAATTTCAAAATTCCAAAACCGCCTCCCACCTCCCGCCTCCGGCCTACTGCCAGCTACTTTAGTTAAAAAATTCCATTTGCATAATCCTATTTCTTTTCGTATATTAGCACCTTAATCTTCATGATTCTAAAACACACCCTTACTATGAAAAAAAAGGTGATCGTTGTCGCGGTTGATTTTTCAGATTGTTCAATCAACGCATTTGAGCATGCTCTTTCGATAGCCCGCCGGTCAGATTCGGATCTGAAAATGATCTGGGTCAACAAAGCCTACCAGGAACGGTCGGTTGCCCTGAAGGATCCAGAGGCAGCTATTATGGATGCCAGGCAGACCTTTGAGGAGATGATCAGGCAATTTCAGCGCCAGCTTCCGACGGGAACCATCAGTTACGTTATAAAAGACGGAAAGGTATACCGTGAGATTGTCGGATTTGCCGAAGAAGAAAAGGCTTTTCTGATCGTTGTGGGAACGCACGGTTCCTCAGGCATCGAGGAGTTCTGGATCGGCAGTAACGCCCAGAAGATCGTTTCATCCGCAAAATGCCCGGTGATCACGATCCGGGGAGGCGTCAACATTAAGCGCGACCTGACAAGGATCGTGCTACCCCTTGACAGTACGCCGGAAACGCGCCAGAAGGTTTCCACAACCGCCTTGCTGGCCAAGTATTTCAATGCAGAGATCATTGTCCTGCCACTGTACTCCACCCAGGTGGAAACGGTTCGCCATACGATAAAAAAATATTCGGAACAGGTTGCTAAATACCTGAAGGAGAATGAGATACGTTATAAAATCGAACCGCTGGAGGTGGAAGGCAATATTACATATGCCACCATCGAATATGCGCTGAAGGTTGATGCGAATCTCATCTCGATTATGACCGAACAGGAAAAGACGACGAAGAATCTCTGGCTGGGCCCCTATGCGCAGCAGATGGTCAATCACTCACCCATTCCGGTGATGAGCATTCATTCGATCGAGTTCATGCGGAGCAAGTGACGTTGAAATGAGAGAGGAGAGAGGAGAGAGGAGAGAGGAGAAATACATTAAAAATTATCTCTCCTTTCTCATTTCAAAAACGATCGACGCAGTTTAGATCTTCGAACGCCTGTTTCAGTCTCCCGACCATGGCTTTTTCGCCGTCGCGCAGCCATTTGCGCGGATCATAGTACTTTTTGTTGGGCTTGTCCTCACCCTCGGGATTACCGATCTGACCCTGCAGGTAGCCCTTATTGGTCTCGTAGTACTGTTTCACCCCAGCCCAGTATGCCCACTGCGTATCGGTATCGATGTTCATCTTGATCACCCCGTAGCTGATCGCTTCTTTGATCTTTTCAGGTTCCGAACCAGAACCACCATGGAACACAAAGTTCACCGGGTTGGGTGCTGTATTGAATTTTTTCTGGATATAGATCTGGGAGTTGTGCAGGATGATCGGTTCCAGTTTCACATTACCGGGCTTGTACACGCCGTGGACATTGCCGAACGAGGCAGCGATGGTGAACCGGTCGCTCACCTTCATGAGCTCCTCATAAGCATAGGCCACGTTTTCGGGCTGGGTATAGAGGCGGGAACTGTCCACTCCTGTATTGTCCACACCGTCTTCCTCGCCACCCGTCACGCCCAGCTCGATCTCCAGGGTCATACCCATTTTGCTCATCCGTTCCAGGTAGCGCTTGCTGATCTCAATATTTTCGTGCAGCGGTTCTTCCGACAGGTCGATCATGTGGGAGCTGAACAGCGGGTAGCCGTTCTTCTGAAAGAATTCCTCACCTGCCGAGAGCAGTCCGTCGATCCAGGGCAGCAGCTTTTTTGCTGCATGGTCGGTATGGACGATGACCGGGATCCCGTACATGGCAGCGACCATGTGGATATGGTGTGCGCCCGAGACAGTGCCGATGACAGCAGCGCGTTGCCCGTCATTGGACAGTCCCTTACCTGCAAAAAACTCCCCTCCGCCGTTGGAGAACTGGATGATGACGGGGGAGTTGACGGTCCTGGCGGCTTCCAGCACTGCATTCACAGAGTTGGATCCTACCACGTTCACGGCAGGAAGAGCGAAATGATTGGCCTTTGCAACGCGGAAGATCTCCTGCACGGCGGAGCCGGTAACCACGCCGGGCGCTATTGAGTTGGATATTTTCGTTGACATGTTGTAATCTTTTAATGGATAAATCGATTTTGTGTGCAAAAATAGACATTTTTTGAGAGGAGAGAGGAGAAAGGGGAGAGAAGAGAGGAGAAATACTTTTAAAAAATATAATCATTAATTGGGTAACGTTTTGGGGATTTTGGGATTAACATAATAGAAAATCCATATACGGTGAAGGAGAGGCTTGTTAATTTTACGGTCTTACTGATTGAACTGTCAAGACAATTATACAGGACCAGTTATGGGAAGAATCTGACAGGGCAGCTTGAGCGTTCTGGAGCCTCGGTGGCATTAAATTTCGGAGAGGCACTTGAGGCTGAATCAAAGCGTGATTTTATTCATAAAATGAATATCATACTGAAGGAATTGCGCGAAACCGAGTTGAATCTCAGGATCATCCAAAAAGCGGGAATTCTAAATAATACAGATAACCTGATAAGTGCCATAGGAGAGTGCAATGAGCTTATTGCCATTTTTGTCGTGAGTATAAAAACTGCCAAACACAATCTGGCTCTGAAAGGAGATAGGAGAGAGGAGAAATGAGAGATGAGAGATAATTATAAAGTATTTCTCCTTTCTCCTCTCTCCTTTCTCCTCTCTCCTCTCAAAAAATGTCTTATCTTTGTCCCCAAAGATTCTCTTTCCCGCCGGTCCCGTAGTTCAATTGGACAGAACGTCAGATTCCGGTTCTGAAAGTTGGGGGTTCGAGTCCCTCCGGGATCACCAGCAGCGCTCTGAATTTCAGAGCGCTGCTGATTTATGGATTCAGTATTCAGTATTTCGTATATGGTTGGCGGGCCACGTTGGTGGATATCACTAATAAAATACAGGTGAATGGCCGGGATAGTATGGAACACAGACAGGCTGATTTGAAATTACAGCAGGCCATGCAGGAAGTGGGACCATTAAAAAAACAGGTCAAAGAGGAGAACATCTTTCTCAAGGATCTGATCCTGCCCGGCATTTTGCATTCCGGTATCATTGCACATAGCCCGAGTATGAAGCGGGTAAAGGAGCTTACAAAACAGGTTACCGGTACTAACTCGGCAGTCCTGATCACAAGTGAAACGGGCACGGGAAAGGAGCTGATTGCGTGGACGATTCATCAGATGAGCAAACGGAATAATAGGATCATGATTACGATCGATTGCGAATAGACTGCTGGCACATAATCGGATGATAGGGATAAAGACAACTGATAATCAAGAATTTATACATACTTGATTTACCTGTGGTTTTTTTTATAACTTTGCTGACTTCGTCGACCTAACTACTGTCATGATTAATAAAGTACTCGTAGCCAACAGAGGTGAGATAGCAGTCAGGATCATGAGATCATGCCGTGAAATGGATATCCGGTCGGTTGCTGTTTTTTCAGAAGCTGACCGTAAAGCCATGCACGTCAGGTATGCAGACGAAGCATATTTCATCGGCCCCCCCCCTTCCTCGGAGAGTTACCTGAACATTGAGAAAATTATCGCAGTCGCAAAACGTTCCGGAGCAGATGCCATCCATCCGGGGTACGGTTTTTTATCGGAAAATGCCTCCTTTTCAGAAAGATGTGAGAAAGAAGGGATCATTTTTATCGGACCGTCGGCCTATGCTATTTCAACCATGGGGGATAAGCTTACTGCGCGAAAAACAATGATCGCCAGTGGAGTGCCCGTTGTACCCGGTACTTCGGAAGTGATAAAAAACACCGACGATGCCCGGCGTATAGCAAAGGAGGTTGGCCTTCCCATTATGATCAAGGCGTCCGCAGGTGGTGGAGGTAAGGGGATGCGGCTGGTTCACTATGAAAGTGATATTATTTCAGCGGTACGCGCCGCCAGATCGGAGGCAAAGGCGGCATTCGGCGATGATACCATTTATATCGAAAAATACATTAATAACCCGCATCATATCGAATTCCAGATCCTGGCCGACTCTTTCGGCAACACGATCCATCTGTTTGAGCGGGAGTGCTCCATCCAGCGGCGCCATCAGAAAGTGGTCGAAGAAACTCCTTCCCCCCTGATGACTCCACAGTTGAGGGATGAAATGGGCCGTAAGGCCGTCACTGCTGCCAAGACCGTCAACTATCAGGGGGCAGGGACGATCGAATTTATCGTGGATGACAACCTGAACTATTACTTCCTGGAAATGAATACCCGCCTTCAGGTGGAACATCCCATCACCGAGCACGTGGTCGGGGTCGATCTTGTCAAGCAACAGATCAAAATAGCCAGTGGTGAGCCCCTGACCCTGAAACAGGAAGAACTTCGCCAGAATGGACATGCCATTGAATGCCGGATCTATGCCGAAGATCCTGATAATAATTTCCTGCCCAGCCCCGGCCGGATCCAGCATATGACGGAACCACCCGGCCTGGGTATTCGCCACGATGGATATGTTTATGAGGGCTACAACATCCCTCACCATTATGATCCCCTGATATCAAAGCTCATCGTATGGGGTACCGACCGCACGGAGGCCGTCAACCGGATGAGACGGGCACTCCTTGCCTATAAAATTACGGGCATCAAAACCACCATCAAGTTCCTCCAGCGGATCATGGAATGCACAGATTTTCAAAACGGTAATTACAATACCCACTTCATTGAAGACCATAAAAAAGAGCTGCTGGAAATCCAGCGATATGACCTTCAATGCGAAGATGTTGCCATCATTACCGCATTTATCGACTATTTGTCAAAACTCAAAAAGGTCAGCCTGAATTCTCCGTCCGCCCAGCCTGCGAGTAACTGGAAAATGGCGGGAAGACGCAAGGGTATCCAGCGATTTTAACCGGTAATCCTATTGCCTATGTCCTTTGAAGTCAATCTGGGAAAACGTGTAGCAAATGTCGAGCTCATCTATCAGGAAGGAAATCAGATCAAGATAGCTGTGGACGATAATATCTATGAGCTGGACCTGGTCATGGTTGAGGAAGGGATCTATTCAATCCTGCTGGATAACCGATCGTACAACATTGAATTGATCCAGGACGGCATCGGCCGAAGGTATACGGTGAATACCTATCTTCACTCCTATAATGTTGAAATTGTGGATGCGGAAACAAAGTACATCCGAAGTCGCGAACGAAGCCAGTTCGGGGAGGTGGAAAACCGGATTTTTTCACCCATGCCGGGCAAAGTGGTGAGCATCCCGGTCAAAGTCGGCTTCCGCGTGAAACAGGGTCAGACCCTGATCATCGTTTCTGCCATGAAGATGGAAAGCGAGTTCAAAGCTAAAAAAGATGGAGTGGTCAAAGGTATTCTGGTGAAAGAAGGAGCAACGGTCGACGGAAACCAGACGCTGATACTGCTGGAATAGTTGCAAGTTTCAGGCTACAAGTTGGTTTTAAACTTGCAACCTGTAATCCCGCTTCGCGGGATCTCGCTGCACTCGACCTGCAACCTGTAAGCTTAACCCAAATCAGAACCTTATGTCATCACACGAAGAAAAATTCAAACAGCTGGAGATCCGAGGTATTCTTGCTGAGCAGGGTGGGGGCAAGGAACGCGTCGACCGGCAGCACCAGGCCGGACGGAAGACAGCCAGGGAAAGGATCGTTGATCTGCTGGATCCCGGAACCTTTGTCGAAATGGATAAGTTTGTCACCCACCGGGCGACCGACTTCGGGATGGATAAGAATAAGATCCTTGGGGATGGAGTGGTTTCGGGTTATGGTAAAATAGACGGAAGACTGGTATTTGTTTTTGCCCAGGACTTTACCGTATTTGGAGGAACGCTGAGCCGTGCCAATGCGGATAAGATCGTTAAGGTGGTTCAGCATGCCATGAAAATGGGTGCCCCGGTGATCGGATTGAACGATTCGGGTGGCGCCCGCATACAGGAAGGTGTGGAAAGCCTTGGAGGCTACGCGGATATTTTCTACCTGAACGTGATGGGCTCTGGCGTGATCCCGCAAATTTCCGCGATTCTGGGCCCATGTGCGGGAGGAGCTGTCTATTCACCGGCCATGACCGATTTCATCTTTATGGTGAAAGACTCCAGTTATATGTTTGTTACAGGTCCGGATGTGATCAAAGCCGTTACCCATGAAGAAGTTACCAAAGAGGAACTGGGCGGAGCCATGACCCACAATACCAAAAGCGGTGTGGCTCATTTTGTGGCCGACAACGATGAACAGTGCATGATGATGATCCGCGAGCTGATGACATTCCTTCCATCCAACAATATGGATGACCCTCTGTTAAAACCCTGCACCGATGATATTCATCGTGAAGATGAACGGCTGCAGAAATTCATCCCTGTCGATTCCAAAACACCCTACGACATGAAGGAGATCATCAAAACCGTGGTGGATGACTATCACTTTTTTGAGGTCATGCCTTTTTATGCGCAGAATATCATTGTGGGATTTGCCCGTCTGGGAGGTCGCTCTGTTGGTATCGTGGCCAACCAGCCGGAAAACCTGGCTGGTGTCCTGGATATTAACTCTGCAGTCAAGGGTGCACGATTTGTACGTTTTTGTGATGCCTTTAACATCCCTCTGATCACCTTCGTGGATGTTCCGGGTTTCCTGCCCGGCACTGCCCAGGAATTTGGCGGCATTATCAAGCACGGCTCCAAGCTCCTGTATGCCTTCTGCGAAGCGACCGTGCCCAAGATTACCGTCATTACCCGGAAAGCCTACGGCGGAGCGTATGATGTTATGTCGAGCAAGCATATCGGCGCAGATGTGAATTTCGCCTACCCCACTGCCGAGATCGCCGTTATGGGACCCGAGGGCGCAGTGAATATCATTTTTCGTGATCGCCTTTCCGCAGAGGATAAAGCCGCTGCTGTCGAGGATTATAAGAAGACATTCGCAAGTCCCTACAAGGCTGCGGAACTGGGTTATATCGATGAGATCATCCTGCCCAGGCAAACCCGCTTCAAACTGATCCAGGCCCTGGAAATGACACAGAACAAAAGCAAGACGAATCCACCCAAAAAGCATGGGAACATCCCGCTATAAGAGATGAGAGAGGAGAGAGGAGAGATGAGAGAGGAGAAATAAATAATATGTATCTCTCCTTTCTCCTCTCTCATTTCAAGAAAAAGGTTATATGCGCAACTCAGGTTTATATATAGGTAAAATCATTCTCTATCTCTTTATCACTCTGGCCGGGCTCCTGATCCTCCACTACCTGATGTGCCCGCGCTTTGAATTTGCAGCACCCGAACCCTTTTCGGGCACCAGGCTGTACAATCCTTACCAGAATATCGATTCCTTGGTGTGGCGCAAGGGAAATTTCCAGGTTCAGTCGAGGGCATGGGGTGGGGTCACGGATGGCCGTAAAAATTCAAACGAATTGATCTACAACGTATATGAGCAACTTGGATATGATATCATTGCGATATCCGATTATCAGAAGATCAATACCTTTGGCGCTGACCGGCCCGGATACGTACCCGTTTACGAACATGGCTGGGGTGTTGAAAAGAACCATCACGTGCTGATTGGCGCCAAAAAAGTGGTGTGGAACGACTATCCGCTCTTCCAGAATCTTCACCATAAACAGCATATCCTGAACCAGCTTGCCCGATCCAGCGAACTGGTCTATATAGCCCATCCAAACTTTACAAAAGACTATCCGGCAGAGGAGATGAAGTGGCTTTCCAATTATACCGGGATCGAGGTGCTGAACGGATTCCGCCAATCGGTGGCGCACTGGGATACAGCCCTTTCTGCCGGCCGGTATGTGACCATCCTTGCCAATGATGACGCCCATGATGTGTCGAATCCGGACGAGATCGGGCAGTTCTGCACCTTCATTCAGGCGCCCAATAAGACCTCAGGCGAGATCATCACATCATTGAAAAGAGGACGATCCTACGGCGCAGCGATCCCCAGGCCGCTGGGAGAGACCATGGAACAAAAGGCCCTCCGCCATAAGGATCTTCCAGCTCTAAAAAAGGCGGCCCTGACCGGGGATACTCTTGTGATTGAAATGGATTCCTCCGCTTCCCGGATCAGGTTCATCGGGCAGGGAGGGACATTGCGTTCAGCGCATGAGAATGTATCGCGCGCTACGTATGTTTTTGCCAATGAAGATACGTATATCCGTACCGAGATCACTTACTCCGACGGCACAACCCTTTACCTGAATCCGGTTGCACGCTATTCAACTACGATCCCTGAAAATCCTGCTGCTTTCCGTGTCAACACCCAAAAAACCTGGCTTATCCGCGGCCTGACGCTGGGGGGATTGATCCTGGCGTGGATATTTTACCGCCACCGCTAGCTACCGTACTGACATCCCTACGGGATTAATGTACTGACATCCCTATAAGGAATTCTAAAGGTATTAACTTTTGATATTTGCTTTTTGATATTTGATATTTCATATCATCTTTCGCGGATCAACCCACTCCCGGAACTGCTCCTCGGTCACCAGCCCGAGTTCCAGGGCAGCCTCACGCAAGGTCTTGTTTTCGGTGTGCGCTTTCTTGGCAATCTTTGCCGAGTTGTCGTAACCGATGTGGGTATTCAGGGCAGTGACCAGCATCAGCGAATTCTCAAGGTTTTTTTGAATATTGGGCAGGTTGGGCTCGATATTGGCAACACAGTGGTCTGTGAACGAAACACAGGCATCTCCCAGCAACCTTGCTGACTGGAGGAGATTAGCGATCATAACGGGTTTGAACACATTCAGCTGGAAATGTCCGTGTGTTCCTCCGATATTGATGGCTACATCATTCCCGAGCACCTGAGCGCAGACCATGGTAAGCGCTTCGGGCTGGGTGGGGTTGACTTTCCCGGGCATGATAGAGGATCCGGGTTCATTGGCCGGAAGGCTGATCTCACTGTATCCGCATCGCGGACCTGATGAGAGCAGACGAATATTATTTGCGATGTGCATTAAACTTACCGCCAGTGTTTTCAGGGCACCGGAGGTCTCTACCATCGCATCATGGGCCGAAAGCGCCTCAAATTTGTTGGGAGCGGTGATGAAGGGATGTCCGGATAGTTCGGCAATCTTTCTGGCAACAAGTTCAGCGTACCCTTTGGGTGTGTTGATGCCGGTTCCTACGGCTGTTCCTCCCAGCGCCAGCTCCTGCAGATGCGGCAGGGTGTTTTTCAGCGCATTCAGTCCGTGATCCAGCTGGGAAGCATATCCTGAAAATTCCTGGCCCAGTGTCAGGGGAGTGGCATCCATCAGGTGGGTACGGCCTGTTTTGACGATATTTTTAAATTCTTCCGCTTTCCGGGCCAATGCGTCGCGCAGCTTTTGCACTCCCGGAATAGTCGTCTCCACCACCATCTTGTAACCCGCAATATGCATGGCGGTCGGAAAGGTATCGTTAGAGGATTGTGATTTATTGACATCATCGTTCGGATGAATGAACCGCTGCCCTTCGCCCAGCACCCCGCCTTTCAATACGTGAGCCCTGTTGGCAACCACCTCGTTCACATTCATGTTGGATTGAGTTCCTGAGCCCGTCTGCCAGATGACCAGCGGAAAATGATCATCAAGTTTCCCTTCCAGGATCTCATCGCAGACCTGGCAGATCAGGTCTTTCTTTTCTCCCGGCAGCACACCCAGATCATTGTTGGCCAGTGCCGCTGCTTTTTTCAGGATGGCGAACGCCCTGATGATTTCAATGGGCATGGTGCCCGTACCAATTTTAAAATTATCCTTTGACCGTTGTGTCTGTGCACCCCAGTACCGATCGGCAGGAACCTCCACCGTTCCCATGGTGTCCTTTTCAATTCGTGTCTTCATGATACATTTCTTTAGTTGATATGGTATTTTATGTCAGTGATTGTGATTCGTTGTCAACTGCCTACCGCTACTGGCTACCGCATCAGAACTCCATCAGATATGCCTTGATGAACGCATCGATCTCACCGTCCATCACTGCCTGGACATTACCGGTTTCATAGCCCGTCCGGAGATCTTTCACCAGCTTATAGGGCTGCATGACATAGCTTCTGATCTGTGAACCCCATTCGATCTTTTTCTTGGATCCTTCAATTTTTGCCTGCTCTTCCTTCTTTTTACGAAGCTCGATCTCGTACAACTGGGATCTGAGCATCTGCAGGGCCTTATCTTTATTTTGCAACTGCGATCTCGTTTCCTGGCATTCAATGATGATCCCGCTCTTATGTCTTAACCTGACGGCAGTTTCGACCTTGTTCACATTTTGCCCGCCCGGGCCGCTTGAACGGAAAAAATCCCAGGTGATATCAGCCGGATTGATCTCGATCTGGATGTTCTCATCCACGACAGGATAGGCGTATACGGAGGCAAACGAAGTGTGGCGGCGGCTGTTAGCATCGAACGGGGAGATGCGGACCAGCCGGTGCACACCGTTCTCGCCCTTGAGATACCCATAGGCAAATTCTCCGTCAAACTCCAGGGAAACGGATTTAATCCCTGCCACATCTCCTTCCTGGTAGTCCAGCTCCCTGACCTTATAATCATGCCGTTCGCCCCACCGGATATACATCCGCATCAGCATCTGTGCCCAGTCCTGGCTTTCCGTTCCACCTGCACCCGGATTGATCGTGACGATGGCGTTCAGCCGGTCCTCCTCGCCACTGAGCATTTTCATGAATTCCAGTTCGTCGATATGTTTAAGGGTAAGTGCATACTGATGGTCCAGTTCGCTCTCGGTAGATTCACCTCCTTCAAAAAAATCAAAAATCACCAGCAGGTCTTCAACATGACCCTGGATTTTATCATATGAACCTGTCCAGATTTTTTTATCCCGGATGGATTTCAACACAGCTTCTGCCTGTTTGGGTTCGTCCCAGAAGCCGGATTGTTGGGTAAGTTTTTCTTCTTCTTCGATCTGCTGTTTTTTGACATCAATGTCAAAGATACCTCCTCAAGGCTTCCAGCCTTTTCTCCAGTTCCCTGATCTGTTCAATCGCAACCATAATTCTAATATAATGATTATTTTTCCTACCAACATGTCATCCCTTCGGGATTTATATGAATATTATATTATTTCTCATTTCTACCAACATGTCATCCCTTCGGGATTTATATGAATATTATATTATTTCTCCTCTCAACCCATCTCCCTGACCATCCTCCACACCAGCTCTCCCTCAAATCCCTTTCCCAGGGCAAAGGTAGCCAATTTCTTCTTTGCAATCTCCTTGTTCTTTTCATGCAAGGAATTTAGCCTCTGGAGAAGGATTTTTCTCAGGACGGATAGATAATCGTCCGGATCGATCGCATCCAGCCCATGGTGGATAGCATCTTGCGGGATCTGAAGACGCGCCATCTCCAGTGCAATTTTTACCTTACCCCATTTATTGATCCGGAATTTACCCTGAGCAAATTCCCGGGCAAACCGCTCCTCATCAATGTACCGCTCATCCATTAATTGATCAAGGATGTCTTCGGTTTCAACGGAGGTGGCTCCCCAGAAAATCAGTTTATGTTTTACCTGAAGCCGGCATTTCTCATCCCTGGCACAATAGGACTGAGCCTTTTGCAAAAGCTCCTTATGCCGGTCGTCTGCATCCTGGTGCATGGGCTTATTCCTTTTCTTCAAACAGATGCATGTCGTCAAGCACATTCATTACCTGCTTAACCGACTGGGCTGATTCCACCAGCAATGCTTTTTCCTCCTTGTTGAGATCAATTTCAATGACACGGTCCACACCATGTTTCCCAAGCATCACAGGTACGCCCATATAGATATCTTTCAATCCGTATTCCCCCTGCAGATAAGCACAGCACGGGAATATCCTTTTCTGGTCATCCACGATGGCTTCGACCATCTGGGCTGGGGCTGCACCGGGGGCATACCAGGCGGAGGTGCCCAGCAGTTCGACAACTTCACCGCCACCTTTTCTCGTCCGGTCGACGATCCGGTCAATGGTATCCTTATCCAGCAACTGCTGAATGGGAATGCCATTCACCGATGTATACCGGGGCAGGGGCACGATATGATCCCCGTGTCTACCCAGCGAAAGGGATAGAATATCTTTCGGCGAAACATTCAATGCTTCTGCAACGAACGCCCTGTAACGCCCTGTGTCCAGAATACCAGCCATTCCCTTTTTGATATCCACCATTACCACCTCCCAGGCCAGATCCTTGTGCGCAATCACATTGGCTACCGTCGCGCCGACATTGCCGGCACCGATGATGCTGATATTATCCATATCGGCAAGAGAATAAGGTTAGAAATAAATGCTTTTCAGGACTTTAACCTGCAGGATCCGATGAATGAACAAATATAGTTTAATTCATAGGATCAATGGCATTTTTTCAGACCTTTTTCTGTACTTTCTACACATTGGGCATCGATAACGGCAACGGTAACCATATTGACAATCTCTGATACCGCTGTACCCATCTGCAGGATATGGACTGACTTTCTGAGTCCGTTCAGGATCGGCCCGATCACTTCAAATTTTCCAATTTCCTGCATGAGCTTATAGGCAATGTTTCCTGCAGTCAGGTATGGAAAGATCAGCACATTGGCGGGTCCGTCCACCAGCTTGGAAAAAGGAAAGTCCTCCTTCAGGATTTCGTTGTTCAATGCATAATTGGCCTGCATCTCACCATCCACGATCAGATCGGGATAATCCCGGTGGAGGACTTCAATGGCTTCCCGCTGCATGGTGGGTATCCTTCCGTCGTTGGAACCGAAATTCGAATACGAAACAAACGCTACCCTGGGCGTGATGTTGAATTGCTGAACTGCATAGACTGTCTGCAGGGTGATCTCGATCAGGTGTTCCTTCGTCGGATTCTTGTTGACCGTGCAATCTGCGAAGAAATAGGGCTGGTCTTTGGCATTGATGATATACATTCCCGAAACCAGGTTAGCGCCTTCTTTCTTCCCGATAATGTCGAGAACGGGATTCAGTGTATCCGGGTAGTTGAGGGTCAGGCCTGAGATCATGGCATCTGCATAGCCGTGTTCCACCAGCATGGGAGCGAAATAATTCCGGTGATGCATCAGTTCCCGTGCAACGCTTTTGGTTACACCCTTGCGCTGCATTTTCTGAAAGTAATGTTCGGCAAACTTCTCCAGTCGCTCCTGCTCCTCCGGTGCTTTGGGATTGATGATCTCTATATTGGGCAGCTCAAGGGCATTCTCTTCTATGATGCTTTCAATCACCTGGCGGTCACCCAGAAAGATCGGATGGGCCAGTTCTTCCGATAAGACAATTTCCGCAGCTTTCAGGATCTTGTAGTTCTCGGCTTCGGCAAAAACCACCCGTTTGGGATCTTTTTTTGCTTTTCCCTTGATATGCCGTATCACCGGATTTGCATATCCCAGCCGTTTGCCCAGTTCATCACTGTAAGCATCCCAGTCCGTAATGGGCTGACGGGCAACCCCTGACTCCATGGCCGCTCTGGCCACAGCAGGAGCTACACGCATGATCAGCCTTGGATCCAGCGCCTTGGGTATGATATAATCCTTGCCGAAGCTCAGGTTATGGGTATGGTAGGCAATGTTCACCTCCTCCGGTACAGGTTCCTTGGCAAGCTCAGCCAGGGCCCTGGCAGCAGCCAGCTTCATCTCGTCGTTGATCTTGGTGGCCCTCACATCCATAGCCCCCCTGAAAATAAAAGGAAATCCCAGGACATTGTTCACCTGGTTGGGATAATCTGACCTCCCGGTAGCCATGAAGAGGTCGTCACGCGTCGACATAGCCTCATCATACGAGATCTCCGGTACCGGATTGGCAAGGGCAAAGACGATCGGATTGGGTGCCATCTTCTTGAGGTATTCCTTCTTCAGAACCCCTGCAACGGACAGGCCAAGGAACATATCTGCCCCATCCAGGGCCTCCTCTAGCGAGTGAATGTTCCGATCGGTCGTGAATTGTTGTTTTATTTTATTCAGGTCTTTACGGTCCTTGTGCAAAACTCCCTTGCTGTCAAACATGATGATATTCTCCTTTTTTATACCCAGCTGGATGTATAGCCGGGTACATGAGATGGCCGCAGCCCCTGCGCCGTTAATGACGATTTTCAGTTTGGAGATATCCCTTCCGGTCAGCTCTATCGCATTCAGCAATCCGGCGGAAGTAATGATAGCAGTGCCGTGCTGGTCATCGTGCATAACAGGTATATCCAATGCTTCCTTGATGCGGTCCTCGATCTCGAAACACTCCGGCGCTTTGATGTCCTCCAGGTTGATTCCTCCAAAGGTTGGGGCAATTAAAATGACCGTTTCAACCAGTTTGTCAATATCCTTTGTGTTGATCTCGATGTCAAAGACATCGACGTCGGCAAAAACCTTGAAAAGAAGTCCTTTCCCCTCCATGACAGGTTTGCCTGCATCCGCTCCGATATCGCCCAACCCCAGCACCGCAGTACCGTTGGATATCACCGCCACCAGATTGCCTTTGGCTGTATACTTATAAATATCATCCGGATTTTTCTGTATCTCCAGACAGGGTTGAGCCACACCCGGTGTGTAAGCCAGTGACAGATCACGCTGGGTTGAATAGGGTTTTGTCGGGATGACTTCCAGCTTCCCGGGCCTTCCAAGCATATGATAGGACAAAGCGTCTTTGCGAATTTTAGGATCCATAGATTGATGATTTTATTGTTAATAAATTAACACAAAACTACAAACATTTCCGTTTTACACCCATACAACCCCTTATTTTTTATTCACTGATGAATTTCATTTCATGGCATTTCCACGATATGCCCCGTATTTTCTATTTGCGCAAAAGTTGTATTTTTGCACCCTGTTTTGCCAAACGACTGAACCTGAAGCCATGTATGCATACATCGAAGGTAAATTGATCGAAACTTCTCCGGTACATGCTGTTCTGGAAAGTAATGGTATAGGTTATTTCCTGAACATCTCTCTTCAGACCTATTCATGCATTAAGGATGAAAATCGGTGCAAGCTGTTCACCCATCTGGTAGTGCGCGACGATGCCCTTCTTCTCTTTGGCTTTTTTGATCCGGAAGAACGGCGGCTTTTCCGCGAACTGATCACGGTTTCGGGTATTGGTGCCAATACGGCCCGGCTAATCCTTTCCTCCCTGTCAACGGCTGAACTCACCGATGCCATCATCAGTAACCATATTGCGCTTTTACAGTCCATTAAGGGTATAGGAACCAAAACAGCGCAGCGGATCGTGGTCGACCTGAAAGATAAACTTTCCAGGGGTGAACCAGCAAAAGAAATAATGGATAACCGATACAATACCAACAAGGATGCTGCGTTATCTGGATTAACCATGTTGGGTTTTAATAAAAAATTGGCTGACAAGACATTGGATAAGATTTTACGGGATCCACAGCTCAACGCCGGGCAGCCAGGAACCCTGTCGGTAGAGGAGCTGATCCGGCAAGCCCTCAAATTGTTATAAGGACCGTTTTTTAAGTGTATGACAAATTGATTTCGTATTTTTGTGCGGCTCGATAGATACGTGAAATATATCACCTTCCTGGGTATTCTGTTGCTTGGTTCATTTGATCTATCAGCCGGAGGAGCCAGGCTATTGGCTTCTGCCCACTACATATTCCGCCCCGACAGCATTCCCTCTGACGACACAACGGATGCCGGCTTGCCCTATCCCTTTCGTGACCATGAGGGTTATCCCGGTATCGAACCGGAATATGAAAATCCACTGTACCTTAAACAGCCATCCTCCATATCCACGAATGTGGATTATGATTACGATAATAACCAGTACCTGATCCAGCGAAAAATCGGTAACCTGAAATACCGGACGCCCGTACCGATGAGCTCACAGGAATACCGGGAATTTGATATGCGGCAATCGCTGGAGAGTTACTGGAATGAGCGATCCATGGCCGCACATTCCACCCAGCGAACGGGCCTGATACCCCAGATCCATCTGGGAGGGGAAGTATTCGACCGTATCTTTGGAAGCAATACGATTGATATCCGGCCCCAGGGTTCAGCCGAACTGATCTTTGGCGTCCTTTCAAACCGACGCGAAGATCCTGCACTCAGTGTCCGGCAGCGTCGTACAACCAACTTCGATTTTGATGAAAAGATCCAGCTGAACGTTGTCGCCAAGATCGGTGATAAAATTGAGTTCAATACGAACTACAATACCGAAGCCTCCTTTGATTTTGAGAATAAACTCAAGCTTCGCTACGAAGGGAAGGAAGATGAGATTCTTCAGCTCATCGAAGCCGGAGATGTTACCCTGCCCCTGAACAGCACCCTGATCACCGGCAGCCAGAGCCTCTTTGGATTGAAGACCCAGCTCAGGTTCGGACGCGCGACGGTGACCGCGGTCTACTCAGAGCAAAAAAGCGAAACGACCAGCGTAACCGTCGAGGGAGGAGCACAGACAACTCCCTACAATGTCACGGCAGATGAATACGAAGAGAACAGGCACTTCTTTCTGGCCCAGTACTTCCGCGATCATTATGAAGAAGGCCTGGCCAGCCTCCCTGTGATCACTTCCAATATCAACATTACCAAACTGGAGGTCTGGATCACCAATATCGGTGCAGCTGTGGAGGAGAACCGGAATATCGTCGCTTTTTCAGACCTCGGGGAAGCGGATCCTTTCAATAGCGCTGTGGTGCCCGGGAACATTCCCGGCGGCTATCCGACAAATGCTTCCAATAACCTGCTGACCATGCTGGACTCCAATTCTGTCAGGAATATCAACGTAGTCAGCGACTACCTGAACCTTCACCCCGCAGGATTCATTTCCGGTATTGATTATGAAAAAGTGGAAAGTGCCCGCAAGCTTAAGAACAATGAGTATAACTTCAACAGTAAACTGGGTTTTATCTCGCTCAATACCACCCTCAATCCTGATCAGGTACTTGCCGTAGCCTTCCAGTATACCGTCATCGGACTCGACAGTGTTGTCTATCAGGTCGGGGAACTCTCCGATCAGGGAATCAGCCCTCCCGGCTGCCTAATGGTGAAAATGTTGAAAAGCACTGCGGTCAACACAAAACATCCCATGTGGGACCTGATGATGAAAAACATTTATGCCATCGGAGCATACCAGGTCAACAGGGAAGATTTTGTTCTCAATATTCTTTATTCGGGAAATGAGAACAGTGTACCAACGGGTTACCTGACGGAAGGACCTGAAAATGTTAAGGGTGTTCCCCTCATTCAGGTTCTTAACCTGGATAATCTGGATCCCAATCAGAATCCTCCAAACGACGGTATTTTTGATTTTATCGATTATGCAGCCACAAAGGGTGGAACGATCCAGTCATCCAACGGCCGGATTTACTTTACCGTACTGGAACCTTTCGGAAGTTACCTCCGGCGGCAATTCGGAGATCAGACCGAACTTGCCGACAAGTACGCGTACGATTCGCTGTACAGGTTAACCAAATATAATGCACAGCAGTATCCTGAAAAGAATAAATTCAGTCTGGATGGGATCTATAAATCTTCTTCCGGTTCAGAAATTTCGCTGAATGCACTCAATGTCCCGCAGGGATCTGTCACGGTCACAGCCGGAGGTATTCCACTCACTGAAAACGTTGACTTCACGGTAGATTACACCCTGGGCCGTGTCCGGATCATCAACGAAGGGATCCTGAATTCGGGGACCCCCATCAACATCTCGATGGAATCCAATAAAATGTTCAATATTCAGACACAGCGGCTTGTTGGGGCCCATGTGGACTACCTTGTCAATGAAAATCTTAACCTGGGGGGGACGATCCTGAACCTGCGGGAGCGTCCGCTCACGCAAAAAACCAACTATGGCGATGACCCTATATCCAATACCCTCTGGGGACTGGATATGAATTACGAAACAGAATGGCCTTTCCTGACCAAGCTGGTCGATAAACTCCCCCTTTTCTCGACCAAAGCACCTTCCCGTGTTGCATTCGAAGGTGAGTTTGCCCAGTTCCTGCCCGGACACTCCAGAGCGATCGGAGAATCAGGTACATCCTATATCGACGATTTTGAGGGTGCCAAGTCGACCATCGACATGAAAAACTACATTACCTGGTTTCTGGCCAGCACACCCCAGGATCCGGTCAATTTCGCCGAAGGCAGCCTGAACAATAACCTTCAGTATGGATTTAACCGGGCCAAACTGGCCTGGTACATCATCGACCCGCTTTTTTACCAGGAATCCGGTACCCTGAAACCACCCAATATCACCAAGGATGAACTTTCGAACCATTATGTGCGTTACGTTCCCGAACGAGAGGTCTTTCCCAATGTTGATCCACCCAACAACCAGCCTGTGAACCTGGCCGTGTTCAACCTGGCCTATTATCCTTCACAGAGAGGCCCGTATAACTTCGACGTGGAACCCACCAGCTTCTCGGCCGGTATCAATGCAGATGGATTGCTGAACGATCCCGCGTCCCGGTGGGCAGGTATCATGCGAAAGATCGAAACCACCGACTTTGAGTCAACTAATGTGGAATATATCGAATTCTGGCTGATGGATCCTTTTGCGGAAGGATCCCTGAACAGCGGTAAAGGTGGTAAACTGATCTTTCATCTGGGAGATATCTCAGAGGATCTGCTGAAAGATTCCAGAAAAAGTTACGAAAATGGCCTTCCCGTTGACGAGGAAGTGATCAATGTGGATACGACCTCATGGGGTCGGGTCCCATCCCTGCAGGCACTGGTCAATTCGTTCGATAATAATATCGCCTCACGTCCGTACCAGGATGTCGGATATGATGGTCTACCCACAGACGATGAACGATTGTTCTTTGAAGGGAGCTACCTGAACAGGATTTTGAACCTCTTCGGCTCAACGAATGTTCCCGCGTACCGCAATGGCTATGACGATCCTTCCGCCGACAACTATCACTATTTCAGAGGCGCCGATTACGACGATGATCCCCTGTATGGAAGCATCCTGGAAAGGTACAAGAACTTTAGCCAACCGGACGGAAACTCCCCCAGCGATGACCAGAATGAGGAGGCTTATCCGACATCCGCCACCCAACTGCCCAACGTGGAAGACATCAACAATGACAATACCCTGAACGAAACGGAAAGGTACTATGAATATGTCATCGATATCGATTCAAGTTCGCTTGAAATTGGTAAGAATTATATTACCGACCGTCGTCATGTTACCAACATTGAACTCGAAAATGGTAAAAAAGGTGAGATCACCTGGTACCAGTTCAAAATCCCGGTGACCAGCCCTGAACGCGTGGTGGGCAACATACAGGATTTCCAGTCCATCCGCTTCATGCGTATGCTGCTCGACGGATTTGACGAAGATGTTGTTTTGCGTTTTGCAACCCTTGAACTGGTCCGGGGTGAATGGCGCAGATACAAGTACAATCTCCTCTATCCGGGAGAATATATACCGGATGATATTCAAAATCAGACATCTTTTGATATTTCGACGGTCAGTTATGAGGAAAATGGTGACAGGGATCCTATCCCGTATGTCATTCCACCAGGGATCGAAAGGGAAATTAACCTTGCCACGACCAATCTTCAGCAATTGAATGAACAGGCAATGGTGCTGGATGTCTGTAACCTGATCGACGGAGACGCCAGGGCAGCCTATAAGACCACTGCTTTTGACATCCGGCAGTACAAGCGGCTGAAAATGTTCGTTCATGCCGAGGACTCAGACCCAAATCAAACCATGAAAGACGGGGATCTGACCCTTTTTATCCGGCTGGGCGCCGACTTTACCGAGAATTATTATGAATATGAGATCCCCTTGAAACTTACTCCCTGGTTCACAACTGATCCTGATCTCATCTGGCCTGAAGAAAACAGCCTGGATCTTGAATTGCAAAAACTGGTCGAGGCTAAAATCCTGCGCAATGATGCCATCGAAAACGGACAGCTTATTTCTTCAGCTCAAGCTTTCATCACTTACGACGGGGACAGAAAAATCACCATCCTGGGTACACCCAGTATCAGTGATATCAAAGCCATGATGATCGGTATCCGCAATCCCAAAAAGACCGGCTTTGCTGACGAGGATGATGGATTGCCCAAATGTGCCGAGATCTGGATTAACGAACTTCGCCTTACCGATTTTGATGACAAGGCCGGGTGGGCTGCCACCGGACGTCTGAGCGCTAACCTGGCCGACCTTGGAAATATACAGGTCAGTGGTCTGCATAGTACTCCCGGATTTGGAAGCATTGAGAAAAAAGTCAATGAGCGGAAAAAGGAAACGACAACCCAGTTGGATATCGCCGCAAACGTCGACCTGGGAAAATTCGTCCCGGAAAAAGTCGGAATGCGCATCCCCATGCACTTCGACTATTCACAGGTTGTTTCCAATCCACAGTATAATCCACTCGATCCGGATATCCTGTATAAAGAGGAAATCAAAAACCTGAACAGCTCGGAAAAAGACTCCCTGAAAGTCCGTTCCCAAACCCTCACGAAAAGGAAAAACCTCAATTTTGTCAACGTAAGAAAAGAAAGAGTTGGGTTAAAGAATAAAGCGAATTTCTGGGATGTGGAGAATTTCAACTTTACGTATTCTTTTCAGGAAATCTACAGCCGGAGCCCGGATATTGACTATGATCAGCTTAAACGCCACAGGGGAGGATTTGGATATACCTTTTCTGTCGAACCCAAACTCATTTCCCCTTTCTCCAAAATCAAATCCAAGTACCTGGCGCTGATCCGGGACTTCAATTTTTACCTCACACCCCGGTTGTTCAGCTACCGAACCGAGATGGACCGGCAGTACAGTGAAAGAAAACTGCGGAACAAGAGTACGGCACTGATCATCATTGAACCGACCTACCTCAAGGAATGGGACTGGATCCGCTCGCTTGACCTGAAATACGACCTGACCCGCTCACTCCGGATTGACTATTCTTCTACGACGAACGCATTTATTTTTGAGCCACCCGGCCGGATTGACAAGGAATCATCCACATGGCCCGACTATAAGGAACAGATCTGGGATGAGATCGCAAAACTGGGTTCCACCAGCGTATTCAATCATACATACAATGTGAACTACAATGTTCCCATCGGCAAATTGCCCTTTCTCGACTGGATCACGCTTATGCTTAGATACAGTGGAACTTACCGGTGGACTGCATCCGCAAAGTCGGTCCAGTCAACCCTCGGAAATTCAATAGCCAACTCTTCCGATCTGCAGCTGAACCCCTCCATACGACTTACGACGCTTTACAATAAGGTTGGGTACCTGAAAAAGCTCAATCAATCATCCCAGCAACCCCAGCGGCAGCAAAAAAAACCAGCCGAACAGCAAAATAAAGACAAGGAGGAGTCAGATACATCCGACACCACCAAGACCAAACCCCGCGTCAACTATTTCAAGATCGTCGGGGAAGGTTTTCTGCGCCTGCTGATGAGCGTGCGGGACGTGAACCTCACCTATGGTATGGATAACGGTACTACTTTCCCGGGATTCATACCTGAGCCCAACCTGCTGGGTGTTAATGTACAAAAAATGGCTCCCGGCTTTGGATTTGTCTTTGGAGGCCAGAAAGATATCCGGAGTAAAGCCGTTACCGAACAATGGATTACCAGCAGCCCCCTGTTGAATCTCCCCTATATGAACCAGGAAACCACCGACCTTACCTATCGGATCAACGTGGAACCTTTCCGGGACTTCAGGCTGGAAGTGACCGGCGACTGGCGGCAGACATTTTCCCATGAGGAATATTTCAAGGCTGATACCTTCGGGCTCTTTAATTCCTTTTCTCAGGTCGACCGGGGTAGTTTCAGCATGACCTACTGGGTGCTGAAAACCGCATTTGTAAAGGACGGAAAAAATAATGTGTCTCCTGTGTTTGAAACCTTTCTTGACAACCGGGATGATATCGCATTCCGCCTGGCCAACGAAAATCCAAACTGGAACGGCACCATTGTGGACTCCACCGGATTCCCCCAGGGCTACGGACCTTCTTCTCAGGCCGTGCTGACTCCGGCGTTTCTTGCTGCATACGCCGACGTACCCGCAGACCGCATTTTTCTGACTAACTTTCCCAGCATTCCCTATCCAAACTGGAGGCTGACCTACAACGGATTAAACAGGATCGAGGCTTTTAAAAAGATATTCAGAAACGCAAGCATAAGCCATACGTACCGGTCGGTCTACAGCATTACCTCCTATGTCACAAACCTCGACTACAGAGAAAACGGTGAAAACCCGGGGCATCCATCGGCGCTTGACGCCTCGGGCAACTATATACCTGAATACAGGATAGAACAGATTTCGATCAGTGAACAATTCGCTCCTTTGATCACCCTCGACCTCACCTGGATGAACAACCTGCTGACGCGTCTGGAGATGCGCAAATCCAGGAACCTGTCACTGAGCTTTGTCAATAACCAGCTGACCGAGGTTAACAGCAATGAGTTCATCGTGGGACTGGGCTATCGGATCATGGATGTCGAATTCATGATCTCATCCATTGGCGGGGGAGGGAAAAAGACCCGTTTGAAGAGCGACCTTAACCTGAAAGTGGATTTTTCCATCAAGTCAAACAAGACTATCCTGCGCAGAATCGATGAAGTGTATAACCTGGTCTCAACCGGGCAGAAAGTATTTTCCATCAACACCTCCGCTGATTACAACATCAACCAGCAGCTGGCGATCCGTTTCTACTATGACATGACCATCAATAATCCCTACACATCCAATCAGTTCAGGAACTCCACCACCCGCGGCGGTATCAGCCTCCGCTTCACCCTTGCCCAGTAATTCCCTTATCCCTTATGCCTTGTCCCTTATCCCTTATCCCTCAAAAAATATTTCCCCCACATCAACCCTTTTACCAACTATTTTCCTAATTTTGACATCCTAACCTTAAAAATGTTGTATAACTATGAAAGTGCCTGATAATCTGAAATTTACGGAAGATCATGAATGGCTGAGAGTCGAAAATGGTTTGGGATATATTGGCGTAACTGATTTTGCGCAAAGTGAACTGGGTGACGTTGTTTTCCTTGAAGTGGAAACCGTGGGAGAATCACTTGGAAAAGGAGAGACTTTCGGTACCATTGAGGCCGTGAAAACCGTATCCGATATTTTTATGCCCGTATCAGGAGAGATACTCGAATTCAATGAAACTTTGACCGATCAACCCGAACTGATCAATAAGGATCCGTACGGAGAGGGCTGGATTGTGAAGATCAGGATAACCAACCTGGCTGAAGTGGATGAATTGCTGAGCGCAGACGATTATCAACAGGTCATTGGCGCCTGAGGGTGTTCCTGGTTTTAAACTCTTTCCGGGATTGAGGCATAGTATTTGATGCATTTTTATTCATAAAATGTTTTCAATATCCTGAAAATAAAATAACTTAGCAGGTTGAATTCAAAAACGATTAAAACGTAAAACAATGGATCCACGTAAAACCGAAAAAGCTGACCTGGAAAATAAAAGGTCCCTCTTCACACAGATTGGTTTAATCGTTGTTCTGGCCATCGTTCTCCTTGCATTTGAATGGAAACAGTACGAACGTGCAAAGCTGGAACTCAATGTACGGGATAACGTTGAAGTCATCGAGGAAGTGATCATTCAAACCGAGCAGGAAGTTGCCAAACCACCGGCTCCAACCCCCCCTCCGCAAACAACCATCCTTGAAATTGTTGATGACAATGTCAACATTGAGGATGATATCATAATCGACGCTGAATCGGATGAGAACACTCAGATGGATGAATATGTGGCACCCCCGCCGTCAGCAGTTGCGGTTGATGAAGAAGAGATCGAAGAGGCTGAGATCTTCACGGTTGTTGAAGAATCTCCTTCTTTTCCCGGAGGTGAAGAAGCCCGGATCCGGTTTCTCCAGGAAAACATTGAATACCCTCAGATGGCCAGGGAAAGTGGTATCCAGGGAACTGTGTATATGACCTTTGTTGTTGAACCCTCCGGATCGGTCAGCGCTGTGCGGGTGCTCAGGGGTATCGGAGGAGGTTGCGATGAGGAAGCTGTCCGCGTTATCCAGAAGATGCCCAAGTGGAATCCGGGCAAACAGCGTGGGAAACCCGTCAGGGTTCAGTTTACCATGCCGATCAAGTTTACTCTGCAGGGATAGGACCTTCCCCGAACCTTTTACAGAACCTGACTCATTGAACGTAATGGATCAGGTTCTTTCATTTCTGAGGTATGCGTAAACGGTACTGCCCTTGTTTTTCCCGATCACTTTCTGGATTTCCTCAAGGGAAGCATTCCGGGTACCCTGAACGGATTTGAACGATTTGAGCAGTTTCTGTGCGAGGATCTGGCCGACACCAGGAATGGCGGTAAGTTCGGTTTTCAGGGTGCCTTTTTCCCTGCGTTTGCGGTGGTGAGTGATACCAAAACGATGCGCTTCATTTCGAAGCTGCTGGATCAGTTTCAGGCTTTCTGATTTTTTATCCAGGTACAGGGGGAGGGGATCATCCGGGTAATAAATCTCCTCCAGTTTTTTAGCAATGCCGATGATGGCTGTCTGACTCCGGATTCCCAGTTTCTCCAGGCTCGACGATGCAGCACTGACCTGACCCTTGCCCCCATCAATGATGATTAGCTGCGGCAGCTCCCCCTTTTCTTCCAGCACCCTTTTATAGCGCCGGTGGATGATCTCTGCCATGGAAGCAAAATCATCGGGCCCCGTAACGGTTTTTATATTGAAATGCCGGTACTGCTTTTTATCCGGTTTGCCATTTCTGAAAACTACCATGGCCGCAACAGGATATTTTCCCTGGATATTGGAATTATCAAAGCATTCAATATGAACAGGCATTTCTTTTAACCTAAGGTCCTTCATCAGCGTAGAGAGGATCCGGTGCGAATGTCGCTCCGGATCCACCAGTTCGCGCTGTTTTTCTTTCTCTGCCTGCAGATACCGGGCATTCCGTTCCGACAGTTCAAGCAGCTTTTTCTTATCACCCCGCTGGGGTATGGTAAACGTGACATCCCCGAACGCAAGATCCACGGAGAAGGGAATGATCATTTCATGTGCATCGCTGCTGAAGCGCTGTCGGAAATCCGTGATGGCCAGTGCAAGCAACTCATCATCCGGTTCGTCGAGCTTTTTCCGTATCTCAATGGTATGGGCCTGAGCGATGGCACCATTCACCACCTTGATGTAATTGACATACCCATAACGCTCATCCGATACGATCGAAAACACATCCGCATGCTGAATATTCGGATTCACGACCAGCGATTTGCTCTGATACCGCTCCAGCAGAATGAGCTTTTCTTTCACCAGCTGCGCTTTCTCAAACTCCAGACCGGTAGCATAGCCATTCATCAAATCCTTCAACTGGGCAATGACCGTATGAATATTACCCCTGATGATCTCCTTAATGGATGCGATCGATGCCATATAGTCCTCCTCGGACTGTAATCCTTCACAGGGTCCTTTACAGTTACCGATGTGGTATTCAAGGCAAACCTTAAATCTTTTCCTTTTGATGTTAGCTGCTGATAGGTGGAGGGAGCAGTTGCGCAGCGGATAAAGAACGCGGATCAGATCCAGCAGGGTCTTCATCATCCTGACGGAACCATAGGGCCCAAAATAATGGGATCCGTCATTGACCACCGAGCGGGTTGGAAAAACCCTTGGAAAGGACTCATTTTTAACGCAAATCCAGGGAAATGTCTTATCATCTTTCCATTGAACATTATACCTGGGCTGGTATTTCTTGATCAGGTTGTTTTCCAGCAGGATAGCATCCAGTTCCGTATCCACCACCATATGGTGTATATCGGCAATGTTGCTGACCAGAATCCGTACTTTTCCGCTCAGGGATGTATCTTTGTTGAAATAGGAGGATACCCTTTTTTTAAGGTTTTTTGCTTTTCCAATATAGATAATTTTACCATCTTTGTCAAGATATTGATAGATTCCTGGTTTTTCCGGCATCGTCCGGATCAAGGGTTCGATATGGGACTGGATGTTCTTCATGTCCAAAGCTACAAGCTGTAAGCTTCAAGCTGCAAGTTTTATTTCTCCTCTCTCCTTTCTCCTCTCTCCTCTCTCCTCTCAACAAACGCCTCCCATCCCTGTGCTCTCAGTTCCACCTGACTACCCGACCGGGTGATGAGGTTCCTTCCTCCGGACTTATGCGTGATGTGGCCGATCACGGTAATATCCGGATCATCTTTTAGTTTATCATAGTCGTGTAAATCAACAGTGAACAGCAATTCATAATCTTCTCCACCATTCAGGGCACAGGTCATCAGATCAAGACCCATTTCCTGCGACATCGACAGAGTGCCCGGATCGATGGGTATTTTATCCTCGTAGATGGTACAGCCGGTTTGGGATTCCGTGCAGATATGCAGGAGCTCGGAGGCGAGACCGTCCGAAATATCGATCATTGCGGTGGGTTTCACCTGTAGCGCTTTTAGTTTTCTGACCATGTCGACCCTTGCCTCCGGCTTCAGCTGCCGCTGAAGGATGTAATCGTTGCCCCCGAGGTCAGGCTGGATAGAGGGATCTGCTGTAAAGACCTTCTTTTCTCTTTCCAGCAGCAAAAGCCCCATATAAGCCGCTCCCAGATCGCCGCTGACGCAGACGAGGTCGTTTTCCCTTGCAGTACTCCTGTAGATAATATCCTCCCCTTCGGCTTCACCCATCACCGTGAGCGACATCATCAAACCGGTTACGCTTGAGGAGGTATCTCCACCAACCAGATCAACCTGGTAACGTTCACAGGCCAGCAATATTCCCGAGTAGATTTCTTCCACGGCTTCCAGTGAAAACCGGTTGGATACGGCAATGCTTACGGTTAGCTGAGCGGGCAGTGCATTCATGGCCGCTATATCCGAAAAATTGACAACAGCAGCTTTATATCCCAGATGTTTCAATGGGGTGAAGGTCAAGTCAAAATGGACTCCCTCGATGAGCAGATCCGTCGAGACCAGGATCTTTTTGCCCTGATAATCCAGCACAGCGGCATCGTCACCCACACCTTTGATCGTACTGGATCGCCTGGGTTTGATATTTCGTGTCAAATGACGGATCAACCCGAATTCTCCCAGTTCGGACAGCGCTGTCTGCTTCTTTCTGTTTTCGAACATAAAAATGAACTTTTATCAAAACTGTGCAAAGATAGAGGATTAAAAGGTCGGGTTGTTTGATATAAAAAGCCTGAATTCCTGAACATTTACCTGTTGCCGGTGTTTAATCATTGGGCGGTAGTTTATCATGACGCAATAATTCGTAATTTTGCCGGTTAATTTCATCCGAATAACGCATTGAAATGGAAAATGATCAACATAACATTATTGATCACATAACGCAGGGTGAGTACAAATACGGATTTGTGACCGATATTGAGACCGAAACTGCACCAAAAGGGTTGAATGAGGATACCATCCGTTACATATCGGCCAAAAAGAACGAACCGGACTTTCTGCTCGATTTTCGGCTGGCAGCTTATCGTGAGTGGTTGAAGATGAAGGAGCCCCGATGGGCGCACATTCACTATCCGGCCATTGATTTCCAGGATATCCATTATTATGCTGCGCCCAGAAAAAATCCGGAGCTTACCAGCCTGGATGATGTGGATCCGGAGCTGGTGAAGACCTTTGAAAAATTGGGGATCTCGCTGGAAGAACAGAAGCGTCTAACGGGTGTCGCCGTAGATGCCGTCTTTGACAGTGTTTCCGTGAAAACGACCTTTTCGGATACGCTCGAGAAACTGGGCATCATTTTCTGCTCCTTCAGTGAAGCAGTCCAGAAACATCCGGATCTGGTCAGGCAATATATGGGATCGGTTGTGCCTTCAAATGATAATTTTTTTGCCGCATTAAATTCCGCTGTATTCAGCGATGGTTCCTTTTGTTACATTCCCAAAGGTGTGAGGTGTCCCATTGAGTTATCCACCTATTTTCGGATCAATGCGGCCAGGACCGGTCAGTTCGAGCGGACTCTTCTCATTGCGGATGAAGGAAGCTATGTAAGTTATATGGAGGGGTGTACAGCCCCTATGCGCGATGAAAACCAGCTCCATGCCGCTGTCGTGGAGATCGTTGCCATGAAGGATGCTGAAGTGAAGTACTCAACGGTCCAGAACTGGTATCCCGGAGACAAAGAAGGCAGGGGGGGGATCTATAATTTCGTCACCAAGAGAGGGATGTGCAGGGGAAGCCACTCCAGGATATCCTGGACACAGGTTGAAACCGGATCGGCCATTACCTGGAAATATCCCAGTGTTATCCTGCTGGGAGATCATTCCACCGGTGAGTTTTATTCGGTTGCTGTCACCAACCATTTTCAGCAGGCCGATACAGGCACAAAAATGATCCATATTGGTTCAAATACAAAAAGTACGATCATTTCCAAGGGGATTTCAGCCGGCAGGAGCAACAACAGCTATCGCGGACTGGTCAAAATCATCAAAAGAGCTCAGAACGCAAGGAATTATTCCCAGTGTGACTCGTTATTACTGGGTGACCAATGCGGGGCCCATACCTTTCCCTATATTAATGTTGAAAATAAATCCTCGATCGTCGAGCACGAGGCCACAACATCGAAAATATCCGACGATCAATTGTTTTACTGCCGACAGAGGGGGATCAGTGCCGAGAATGCCGTTGGCTTGATCGTCAATGGTTATGCCAAAGAAGTGCTGAAGCATCTCCCCATGGAATTCGCGGTGGAAGCACAAAAGCTTCTTTCCGTCAGCCTGGAAGGGAGCGTTGGGTGATAACAAAAAGATATATGGATTAATTTACCGAGTTATGCTGATCATAAAGGACCTGAAAGTATCCATCAATGACAAGGAGATCATCAGTGGATTGAATCTGGAAGTGAAAGCCGGGGAAGTTCATGCCATCATGGGACCGAATGGAACGGGTAAAAGTACGCTCGCCTGGGCGATCGCGGGAAACGAAGCCTATACGGTTACGGGAGGATCGATCACATACAGGGGACGCGACCTGTTTGAACTGACGCCGGAGGAGAGAGCCTCGGAAGGTATTTTTCTGGGCTTTCAGTACCCGGTGGAGATCCCGGGCGTAAGTATGACGAATTTCATCAGAACCGCCATCAATGAACAGCGCAAATACCGGGGGCTCACCCCATTGCCTGCTCAGGAATTCCTGGCAAAAATGGAGGAGACCCGAAAGCTGGTGGGAATGGATTCCAGGCTGACTAACCGGTCGGTGAATGAAGGATTTTCCGGCGGAGAAAAAAAGAAGAACGAGATCTTTCAAATGGCGATGCTGCAGCCTACCCTGGCCATTCTGGATGAAACGGATTCAGGCCTGGATATCGATGCGCTGAAAGTGGTTGCCACCGGCGTGAATAGATTGCACTCTAAAGAGAACGCCATCATCGTCATTACCCATTACCAGCGATTGCTGGAATATATTGTTCCTGACTATGTTCATGTGCTTTACAAAGGAAAGATCGTCAGATCAGGCGGGAAGGAACTTGCCCTTGAGCTTGAGGAAAAGGGCTACGAATGGTTGAAAAATTAATGGGAATTCAGCAAATGGAACAGACAGTGGCATCCATTGCATTGAAAGAAAAACTGGCTGAGCGGTTCCAGCAGTCTCGCATGGTTATTTCCCGTAATGATACACCGCTCATCACCCGCATCAGGGAAAAGGCTTTTCAGCAATTTATGGAATGGGGATTTCCCGATGAACACCTGGAACGCTGGCGGAATACCGACCTGAGAAAGGCGCTTTCAGCCGAATACGATCAGCATGTTGAACCACCGACAGAGAATCCGGATGCAGCGGGTATGCTGCGTTGCGACATACCGCAGTTTGATACGCTCCTTACGGCTTTATACAACGGCTGGTTTGCTTCCGAAAACGGTTCATGGCTCCAGCGGCCCGATGGTGTCGTCATCGGCAGCCTGGTGCAGGCATTGAAACGCTACCCGCATCTTGTTGAGGAAAGTTATTCACGTATCGAACCTTTTACCACAAACGGTCTGGATGCTTTAAATACGGCCTTTGCCCAGGATGGGATCTTTATCTATGTTCCGGATCATGTGCAGGTCAATAAGCCCATTCAGATGGTCAACATGATCGACCACAACCGCAACCTGTTTCTGCAGAACCGTAACCTGATCATCCTGGGTAAAAACAGCCGGCTGACCCTTGTCCATTGCGACGATTCACTCAACCACCAGACGAGCTTTACCAATACCCTGACCGATGTCTTTCTGAATGAAGGTGCTCAGGTAGAACACTACAAGCTGCAAAACATCAACGACAACTCGACGGTGGTCAATTCGACTCTCTTTCACCAGAAGAAAGACAGCCGGTTATCAGCCCATGTGACCGTCCTGAACGGAGGTCTCATCCGAAATGATTTCTACGTTGCCATTGACGGGGAAAATTGTGATTCGAATATCTACGGCCTTTACCTGGTTGACAAGCATCAGCACGTGGACAACCAGATCCAGGTCAATCACCTTAAGCCTGGAAGCAACAGCGTCGAGCTTTTCAAAGGCATCATCGACGATCAGGCCAGGGCAGTGTTCAACGGACATATACACGTGCATCGTAATGCGCAAAAGACCAATGCTTACCAGAGCAACAAAAATCTATTGCTGACCGACAAAGCTACCGTTAACACCAAACCGTTTCTGGAGATCTATGCGGATGATGTTAAATGCAGCCATGGGGCAACTGTCGGCCAGCTTGACCAGGAGGCATTGTTTTACATCCGCTCCAGAGGTTTATCCTACGACAACGCACGCTTATTATTAATGTATGCGTTCGCTGCGGAGGTGATCAATAAAATAACGATCGAACCGCTGCGTTTACGGATCGATGATCTTGTCAAAAAGCGCCTGCGTGGCGAACTTTCCATCTGCGACCAGTGCGTTCTGAATTGCAGGACCAAAGAAAACACGGTTTCCTTCGATATCGATATGAGTAAAATTTAACCCGAACCAAAAATCCCGTTGCTTTGCGTCTGGATGTCGACCAAATAAGAACTGATTTTCCTATTCTGGGCCGGTCTGTGTACAACAAACCGCTGGTTTATCTGGATAATGCGGCCACCACCCAGAAACCGCAGGTGGTTATCGATGCGGTGAGGGATTATTATCTGACCCTTAACAGCAATATCCACCGCGGGGTGCATTTTCTCAGTCAGCAGGCTACCCTTTCCTTTGAAGAGACCCGCAGCCTGGTCAGGGAATTCATTCACGCCCGTCATTTACATGAGATCATATTCACAAAGGGTGCGACCGAATCGATCAACCTGGTGGCCAGTAGTTTTGGGAAGGCTTTTGTCGGGCCGGGTGATGAGATTGTCATCAGTGCCATGGAGCATCATGCCAACATTCTGCCCTGGCAGCTGATGTGCGAAGAAAGAGGCGCCATACTTCGGGTGATCCCATTGGATCCTTCAGGTGAACTTCTTCAGGAAGCCTATCAGGGCATGCTGAATAAGCACACCAGACTGGTGGCGGTTACCCATGTTTCAAACGTTCTGGGAACCATCAATCCCATAAAGGAAATGATCCGGATTGCCCATCAGGGAAATATACCGGTTTTGGTTGACGGGGCTCAGGCTGCCCCTCATCTTCCGGTGGATGTATACGAACTGGATTGCGATTTTTATTGCTTTTCTGCACACAAAATGTACGGCCCGATGGGTGTCGGTATCCTGTACGGGAAAGAGGAGTGGCTGGAGAAATTGCCTCCTTACCAGAGCGGTGGAGAAATGATCAGCAATGTTACTTTTGAGAAATCCTCCTTCAGCGACCTTCCCTATAAATTTGAAGCCGGAACGCCTAATGTGGCTGACGTTCTTGGCTTTAAAGCAACCCTGACCTACCTTGAACAACTGGGTCGGGAACAGATCACTGAATATGAAACCGGGCTGATGGCCTATGCGCTGGAAAGCCTTAAAACGGTCCCTGAAATAAAACTGATCGGCCAGAGTACCCATCGGGCAGGAGTCATTTCGTTCCTGACAGGCGATATTCACCCGTATGATGTGGGATCTGTACTGGATAAAATGGGATTTGCCGTCAGAACCGGGCATCATTGTGCACAACCTGTAATGGATATCTATGGAATTCCCGGTACAATACGGATTTCGCTGGCATTTTACAATACCCGGGATGAAATTGACGCTTTTACGGAAGCGGTTAGAAAAGTAATCCTTATGTTTCGATGATCTATAAATTTGAAATTATGTAACGGATGGGTGGAATGACCATTCAGGAAACAGAAGCGCAGATCGTTAGCGAATTCAGTCAGTTTGATGACTGGCTTGACCGGTATAATTTCCTGATCGAGATGGGAAAGATGCTGCCGGTGATTGATCCCCGGTTTAAAACAGATAGCCATCTGATCAGTGGCTGCCAGTCGCGTGTATGGCTGCATGCCCGTATGGAGAAGGACAGGATGTACTTTACGGCCGACAGTGATGCTGTGATCACCAGGGGCATTATTAGCCTGTTGATCAGGGTTTTGGATGGAAAAACCACTGAAGAGATCCTTCAGGCCAGGCTTGGTTTTATTGATGAGATCGGACTTCGTGAACATTTGAGCCCGACCAGGGCAAATGGATTGGTATCCATGATCAAACAAATCAAATTATATGCACTTGCATTTCAGACAAAAAGCGGGAAAGGAGAAACGGATCCCGCTGAAGAATGAAGAAAAGTTAATGCTGGAACAACAGATCATCCGGGAATTGAAAACGGTTTTTGATCACGAGATTCCCGTAAATATTTATGACCTGGGACTGGTGTACGATATCATGATGGATGAAATGCGGAACATTCAGATCAAAATGACCCTGACCGCCCCCAATTGCCCGGTAGCGGAATCGTTACCGGTCGAGGTCAGGGATAAGATCCGTAAGCTGGACACGGTATCTGATGTGCACGTCGAAGTAGTGTTTGACCCACCCTGGTCAAGGGACATGATCTCCCAGGAGGGATTGCTGGAGCTGGGATTTTTGTGAACAAGGTCATTTAGTAGTCATTCAATAGTCATTTAATAGTCATTCAGTAGTCATTTAATAGTCATTCAGTGGTCATTCAGTAGTCATTCAGTAGTCATTCAGTAGTCATTCAATAGTCATTCAGTATCACATTAATGACCATAAATGACGCGAGGCGCTGCAAGCGCCGAGCAAATGACCACGAATGACCATAAATAACGCGAGGCACGAAGTGCCGAGCAAATAACAATAAATAACCACAAATAGCTTTTTCCCCACATATGCCTCTTCATCCCGATAGCCTCCTGTTCCGTATCCATGTTCCTTCCGATCTCAGAAAGCTGAAGGAAGAGGAACTACCGCAGCTGTGCGATGAGATCAGGGAATTTATCATTGAGCAGACTTCCAATAATCCTGGTCATCTCGGATCAAGCCTGGGTGCGGTGGAACTGGCAGTTGCCATTCATTATGTATTCGATACGCCCTATGACCGGTTGATCTGGGATGTTGGTCATCAGGCCTATGCTCATAAAATCCTGACAGGTCGCAGGGATCGGTTTGTGCAGAACCGGAAGTATAAGGGCATCAGTGGTTTTCCGAAGATGTCGGAGAGTGAGTATGATTCCTTTGGTGTGGGGCATTCTTCCACTTCCATATCTGCTGCATTGGGGATGGCGGTTGCTTCCGGTCTGGAAGAAAATAACGGGCGCCAGCATATTGCGGTGATCGGGGATGGCGCCATGGCAGCGGGAATGGCCATTGAAGCCATGAATAATGCAGGTGTCACCAATGCAAATATGCTGGTGATACTGAATGATAATGGAATCGCCATTGATCAGAGCGTCGGTGCCATCAGTCAGTACCTGATCAAGATCGTCGCCTCCAGGGCTTATAATAAATTCAGGGATAAGATCTGGATCCTGATGGGAGGCCGGACAAAATATGGAAAAAATTCCCGGGAGGTGGTCAGGCAGATCAGCAATGCGGTCAAATCATCGATCCTTAAAGGGGCTAATTTATTCGAGGCGTTGAATTTCAGGTATTTCGGCCCAGTCGACGGGCATGATGTGATCCGGCTGACCAAGTTGCTCAGGGATCTTAAAAATATCCAGGGACCAAAAATTCTGCACGTCATTACGGTCAAAGGCAAAGGATTCCATATGGCTGAGAAAGAGAAGACCCTTTATCATGCTCCCGGGACCTTTGACAAAGAGACAGGTGAACTTGTGGAATCCGAGGATGGCTGTCCCGGCAAAAAGCCGCCCAAATACCAGACGGTATTTGGGCGTACCCTGCTCGAGCTGGCAGAATCAAATCCCCGTATCGTGGGAATAACACCTGCCATGCCGACAGGATCGTCGCTGAATATTATGATGCATAAGATGCCTCATCGCGCTTTCGATGTCGGGATCGCTGAACAGCATGCTGTTACGTTTGCTGCAGGGCTGGCCACCGGGGGTATGATCCCCTTCTGCACGATCTATTCAACCTTCATGCAGCGTGCCTATGACCAGCTGATCCATGATGTGGCCCTGCAGAAACTCCATGTGGTCTTCTGTCTTGACAGGGGAGGACTTGTGGGAGAGGACGGAGCGACGCACCACGGGACCCTTGATCTGGCCTATCTTCGTGCGGTTCCCAACATGATCATTGCCTCACCCCTTAATGAAAGGGAACTCCGGAACATGATGTACACCGCACAGCTGGAAAACCAGGGCCCTTTTGCCATCCGTTATCCGCGGGGACGGGGTGTGATGACTGAATGGAAAACCCCTTTTGAGAAACTGGAAGTCGGTAAAGGACAATGTATCTGCGATGGTTCTGCTATTGCCATCCTTTCCATTGGCCCTATCGGTAATACGGTCATGCAAGCCGTAAGGCAACTGCAAAAGGAAGACATTGCTCCCGCGCATTATGATATGAGGTTTTTAAAACCGTTGGATGAAGCCATCCTTCATGATGTTTTCACGCGATTTGGAAAGATCATCACGGTTGAGGACGGTACGATTACCGGAGGGCTGGGGAGTGCCGTTCTTGAGTTCATGGCCGATCATTCCTATTCGGCTCGGGTACATCGTCTGGGTGTTCCTGATCATTTCATCGAACAGGGGACCATTGCGGAACTCCAGGCAGAATGCGGCTTCGATCAGGCCGGTATTATCCGTGCCGTTAAAGAAATGTTCCATTTAAAAACAACCGGCTGATTGGATTCCATTACATTGACAGAGGGTATCGTACTGGTGGCTGCCGGAATAATGGTAGGATTCATCAACACCCTTGCCGGCGGAGGCTCCATCATTTCCCTGTCGGTACTGATGCTTCTCGGGCTTCCAGCGAATATTGCCAACGGAACAAACCGTATCGGGATATTCATGCAGAATTTTGCTGCAGTTGGCAGTTTTTCGCAGCAAAAGGTGCTGGACTGGAAGAAAGGTCGCTGGTTGGCGATCCCGGCTGTTGCGGGCTCCCTGCTGGGTGCCTGGATCGCAGTCGATATCAATGAAAAGGCCGTCGAATATTCCATCGCGGTTATCATGCTCCTGATGGCTGTTTTCATCGTCTGGAAACCTGAGCGGTGGATAACGGAACGAAAGGAGCTGATCGCCAGGAAAGTGAGCTGGAGTCAGGTCGTGATATTTTTCCTGATCGGCGTTTACGGAGGATTCATCCAAATGGGAGTGGGATATTTTTTACTGGCCGGTCTGGTACTCAGCGCGGGTTATGAACTGGTTAAAGCCAATGCGTTGAAGGTTCTGGTTAATTTCATCTTCACGCCCTTTGCCCTGGTTGTGTTCATCCTCAATGGACAGGTGGATTATGCCTATGGCATTATCCTGGGTATCGGAAATGTCATCGGGGGTTTGATCGGTTCCCGTCTGGCTGTCAAAAAGGGAGCAGGTTTTATCCGGTGGGTCATCCTGGTGGTCATCCTTCTGACCACGGCTCAGATTTTCGGTATCATCGATATCAAGGGCTTACTGGTCTCTGTACTGTAGGATTTCGTTTTTAATGTAGACGATCTCAATTCCTGCAGTTTTGAACATGTCTTCACTTTCATCCGCCTGGTGATATCGGTATTCGCAGACCACACGCACGATACCGCAGTTGATGATCAGCATCGCGCAGGTCCGGCACGGCGTCATGCGGCAGTACAAAGTACCCCCCTGAAGGGAAATACCCAGCCTGGCCGCCTGGCAGATGGCATTCTGCTCTGCATGGACCGTCCTAACGCAATGCTGGCTGGTGGATCCATCCTCATGGATGATCTTTTTCATCAGGTGTCCCACCTCATCACAATGCGGTAAGCCAACGGGTGATCCAACATACCCCGTGACCAGCAACTGACGGTCGCGCGCCACCACACAGCCGCTCCGTCCGCGGTCACAGGTGGCCCGCCTGCCGATCGTATGGGCAACCTCCATAAAATATTCATCCCATGACGGACGTATGTACTTTTCTTTCGATGATTCTGTCATTGCTCCATGATTAAATCCAGTACCGACTGTACCTGCAGATGCAGGTATTCAAGAGTGCCATTGTTTTCGAAACGATAGTCTGCCATTTCGATGCATTTTTTCAGGTTTTGCCTGTTGGGATCTTCCGAGGTATACTCCCGTTGCTCATTTTCGAGAAATGTTTCAAAGGAGACCTGGTCTGTCTCACTGTCACGTACCCGGATTCGTTCATATCTCAGCAGGGGATAAGCATCAATGGCAAAGAGATGGAAATTTCCCTTAGCCCTCAGTGATTCCACTTCACCGGGTGTTCGTATGCTTTCGATGATCCCGTTCCTGCCTGCCTGAACCGCTTTGTTGTAAAGCTGGTCAACAATATAGGAAGGGGAGTGCTGTGCCCGCAAGTCATTGGCAACTTCGGTCATGGTGTCCCGGTTTACCGGAAGACCACGGATCATAATCTCCTCCGAAACGAATGCCCTTACCGAGTAATGTTCAAAGTTCAGGTTGCGGGTCAGGTATTGCACAATGGTTCCCTTACCTGCCCCAATCGTACCGGTGATTCCAATGATCAGCATATTGTCTTTCTGAATGGCTAATCCGTTACATCTTCTTGAGTTCATCCACCCATTTGCTGTGGACCTCCACCGGTTTAAAGGTCGTTAACCGGTCAAGCAGGTCCGAGCAGTCATCCCCCACAAGGATATTATTTCTGTGTTCGATACGCAAAAAACGTTGATCAACACAATGATCCAGGAATTGGATCAAATGATCGAAATAGTGGTTGATATTGAACAGTGCCAGGGGTTTGGAAATTACCTCCAGCTGGTTCCATGAAAGGATCTCAGCCAGTTCGTCCAGTGTTCCGAAGCCTCCGGGCAGGGCCATGAATGCATCTGCCCGTTCGGCAATTTTGGCCTTCCGTTCATGCATCGTATCCACGATAATGATCTCATCCAGCGATTGATGGAGAATTTCCTTTTTGACCAGGATCTGCGGCATCACCCCAATCACTTTTCCTCCGTTTCGCAGTACACTGTCGGCAACAGCTTTCATCAACCCGATGTTGGCTCCCCCAAACACCAGGGTAAGCTGTCTGCCTGCCAGTTGCTCGCCCAGTTCCGCTGCTTTTTCCCGGTACATCATCAAACTGCCCATACTCGAGCCACAAAATATTCCCAGGTTTTTCATATCCTTTGTTCCTGTAACCAAACAAAAGTAGAAAAAGGATGGACAGAGAACCATAGAAAAAATGATACTAGCGAATTTTTTTTACCTTTGATCCGGGTACCCAACAGTCGTAATCCTTGCTGCATGAACAGGTTATATCCTTTGTTATTTAAACCGATCTTTAAAGAAAAGATCTGGGGAGGTCAGCGAATTAAAACGGTTCTCGGGAAAGATTTTTCTCCGCTGCACAACTGCGGGGAAGCCTGGTTGATTTCTGGGGTGGAAGGGGAAAATTCAGTGGTCAGCAATGGTTTTCTCGCCGATAATGAGCTCAATGAACTTATTGAAGTTTACATGGATAACCTGGTAGGTGGACCGGTATATGAAAAGTTCGGGGAAACCTTTCCACTCCTCTTCAAATTCATTGATTCCCGTGATTATCTTTCCATCCAGGTCCATCCCGATGATGCACTCGCTGCCGAACGACACGGGAGCTTCGGTAAAACGGAAATGTGGTATGTGATCGATGCTGAGAGGGATGCCGAATTGATCACGGGATTCAGGAAGACCATTGACCGCCGTCAGTTCATTGATCATTTACAAAACCGAACACTACGGGATATCCTGAATACGGAAAAGGTAAGTGCGGGCGACGTATTTTACCTGCCTGCAGGTAGGATCCATGCGCTGGGCCCGGGAATTTTACTGACGGAGATCCAGCAGACCTCCGACATCACCTATCGTATATATGACTGGGACCGAACAGATCCCCAGGGTAAAAGCCGTGAACTGCACATCCTGCAGGCGCTGGAGGCAATGGATTACGAGGCCGGTGATCCCTATCGTACCGACTATGTGAAGAGGCCCAACGAAACGGTACCTCTTGTTGAGAGTCCATATTTTACGACCAATCTGCTCCAGCTTACCCGACCGGTGAACAAAGACTTCACGGAACTTGATTCTTTTGTGGTCTATATTTGTACAGGGGGAAGCGGGGAATTGGTATACCGTGATGGGAACCTTCGGCTGGCCAGTGGCGATGCGGTCCTCATACCCGCCGAGCTCCCTGATTACAGGCTGAACCCGGCACAATCGATGGAACTGCTGGAAGTGTATCTTGAAGAATAGACGGAAAGGAACAAGTGCGGATTCATCCACCTTTACCGTATTTTGGTACACAAATTGGTAACAGTTCCCCCATTCTTTAGATTCAGGCTAAATTGAGAATCCATCTGCCTACATTATGAGAAATATGTAACTTTGTCGCGGATGATAAAATCGTATATCTTAATATATCAATAGGTTATTCAATGAAAAAAATCAGTGCTTTATTGATTGTATTCCTGTTTAGTGGAATGATTTGTATTGCCCAGGGTGATGACAAGGCAGGCCGGCAGATCCCCTCTGTTACCATAAAAACCATGGATGGGCAGAATTTCAGCACAACTGACCTTACCAATGAAGGAAATCCGATGATCATCAGCTTCTGGGCACTGTGGTGCAAGCCCTGCGTAAGGGAACTCACCGCGATCAGTGATGTTTATGATGAGTGGCAGGAAGAAACCGGGGTCAGGCTCGTAGCGATCTCCATCGACGACGCCAGATCATCTTCCAAGGTGATGCCCTTTGTTAACGGAAAGGGCTGGGATTTTGATGTTTACCTTGATCCGAACGGAGATTTTAAGCGTGCCATGAATGTAAACCTGATCCCGCATACGTTCCTGGTGAATGGAAAGGGTGAAATCGTATGGCAGCATACATCCTTTACCGAAGGTGCCGAACTTGAGCTCATCGATCTGGTACGAAAGGTTAAAGCCGGCGAGGACATCTCCGCCAAGGAATAAAAACTCCCTGAATTAATCACCATGAATGACCTAGAATGACAACCAATGACCATGAATAACCTGTTTCGATATGTAAGAATCTTACCCCTTCTTCTCTTTTTTCTCCCTGCCTTCACCCTTGGCCAGAATTTTTTGGGTGGCGACGTTCACGGAAGCTTTCAGCTGGATGCCCAGACCTACAAGCCTGATTCAGCCATCGGCGCTCCTGACGTACAGGAAAAAATGCTGATGAACGGTTTTCTGAATGTGATCTATACCAACGGGCCGTTCACTGCAGGGATACGGTACGAAGGTTATCTTAATCCGATAAGCGGCTTTGATCCGCGATACAAAGGTCAGGGGATTCCCTACCGGTTTGTGCAATTCAAAAAGGGCATGTTCGACCTGACAGCAGGTAACTTTTATGAACAGTTTGGGAACGGTTTGATCCTGAGAAGCTACGAAGAATGGAACCTTGGATACGATAATTCCATTGACGGGTTCAGGGCTAAAATTGAACCTGTCCAGGGAATTCTTATAAAAGGTGTGATCGGAAAACAACGGTTTTTCTGGGAAAAGGGGCCCGGTATTGTCCGTGCAGTGGATGGAGAGATCAATTTCAATGATGTGATCAAAAAATGGGCTGAGGCACAAACACGCGTCATCCTGGGAGGCAGCTTTGTGAGCAAGTACCAGGAGGATGAGCAAATCATGATCGATGAGCGCAACATGCTGAACCTCCCGTTGAATGTGGGCGCCTGGGCCGGACGCCTGAACCTGATCCGCGGGGGATTTACCCTTGCGGGAGAATATGCCAGGAAGATCAACGATCCATCCGCAGTCAACCATTACATCTATAAGAATGGTCAGGCTATGTGGCTGAGTGCAAGCTATTCCGTAAAGGGTCTCGGCGTAACCCTGAGCAGCAAGTACATGGATAACATGAGCTTTAAATCAAAACGTACCGAAACAAGCAATGCATTGGATGTCAACTTTTTACCGCCTCTGACCGATCAGTATACCTATTCACTGGCAGCCATATACCCCTATGCTACCCAGCCCAATGGAGAACTTGGGATTCTTGGACAGGTTGTGTATACCATACCAAAAAAATCGAAGATCGGCGGGAAATATGGAACCACCATCAAGCTGGAATACTCCAGCACGAATGACATCAAACGTTCAGCCATCGACGATACAACCAGCATCGGCTCACCCGGAACCGAGGGGTATAAAGCAAGTCTTTACGGTATGGGGGATACTCGCTACTATGAAGAGTTCAATCTGGAGCTGACACGGAAGTTCAGCCCATCCTTCAAAGCGATCCTGTTCTATCTGTACCAAATGTACAATATTGAAGTGATCGAAGGCCATACGGGTGAGCCGGTTGTATATGCCCATACGGCGGTGGCCGACCTGGTCTACCGGATCAACGATACCCATTCTCTGCGCATGGAGCTGCAGCACCTGTGGACCGAACAGGACAGAGGCGACTGGGCCATGGGACTGCTGGAATACACCATATCCCCACACTGGTTTGTCGTAGCCTTCGATCAGTATAATTATGGCAATCCCGACAAAGACATGAGATTCCATTATTATAATGTCGGATTCGGGTTTATGCATGAATCAAGCCGCTTAGAGCTCCGGTATGCCCGTCAGCGGGAAGGCATCATCTGTGTCGGCGGGGTTTGCCGCAACGTTCCGGCGTCGAACGGGTTCACACTTACATTGACCAGTAGTTTTTAAGTTCTACACAATGAAATATATAGGATACTTTTCCCTCTTTTTGTTTGCAACCTTCTTTCTCCTTTCCTGTGATGAAATGGAAGCACCCTATCTCACTGATGTCGGTGGAGCCGATACCAGTGAATGCCCGGTCCCGGCGTTTCCGCATATTCATGATCCGGTGAAACGGGTTCTTCTGGAAGACTATACCGGCCATCTGTGCGTAAACTGTCCGACTGCGGCAGTGACAGCACATGACCTTCAGGATGGACTGGGTGATAGACTGGTTGTGATATCCATTCACGCCGGTTTCTTCGCCACACCGATGGGCGGGAATTATACGACTGACTTCAGAACAGAAGCCGGTACGGAATGGGATACATTCTTTGGGATCTCCAAAGTGGGGAATCCCAATGGGATGGTTGACAGGATTGGATATAACAGTGATCACATTTTATCACCCGGTGCATGGAGTAACGCGATCGCCCAACAATTGGAAAGGGAACCTGAACTGACGGTTGAGATCATCAATGAGTATCAGGAATCTGACCGAAAGCTTTGCACACATATCCAGACTGTGTTCAACAAGGAAACAAACCGAAACCTGAACCTGAATGTCGTGATCATTGAAGATGAGATCATTGCTCCCCAGAAGAATAACAATCCGGAGGTGGGTGACACTCCCGAGATCCTGGAATACGAGCATAATCATGTGCTGAGGGGTGCAGTCAACACTCCCTGGGGGGTTCAAATAGCCCAGCGGGGAGTCATCATGGCCGAAGACTCTGAGGTCACGAAAAGCTATAAATACTACCTGAATGAAGCATGGGATCCTTATAAATGCAAGATCGTTGCTTTTGCCTATGATGCTGATACATACGAGGTTCTTCAGGTTTCCCAGGTTTCGGTCAGATGACCGCGATTACCTCATCAGGACCATCTTCCTGGAATGGATATAATTACCTGATTTTAACTGGAAGATATATACGCCCGGGGGAACAGGCATCCCCCGGTGGTCTTTGCCATCCCATTCCACTTCATGCTGTCCGGCCAACGCATTTTCATGCATCAGTGTCCGGATTTTTTCGCCGGAAATCCCGTATATTTCAATGAACACGTCCCCGTCCCTGCTGAGGTCAAAACGCAGCCTGGTCGTTTCGTTGAATGGATTGGGATAATTGGAGCCCAACCTGGTACATTGAGGGATCAGATCAGGATTGCTGATACCCGTAGCCGTAAACTCCACCGTGACCATGTTGGTCGGTTCACTTTCATTGATTTCATCATATATGGCGGTAACATAGTACCGATAGATTCCTGAAAGGCTCAGGGCGTCATTGTAGTTCAACTCTACCGGGGTGGCGATCATTTCAAAGGTCCCATCATCCTTGCTTCTGTAAACATGGTAATTCGTGAGAAGTCTTTCCGTGGCCAGTTCCCATGTCAGGGTAGCAATATTTTCGTTCAGAGTGACCTGAAGATTGGAGGGTGGGGGAAGATATGCAAGGGTAAAATCACGGATCACTGCTGAATCCTCAAAGATGGTTATGGATTCACACATCATTTCATGCCCGGCGGCAGCAGCACATATGGACCAATCACCCACCGGAAAAGTACCGGAGAACAGGCCCTCTTCGTTTGTGAATACATGATGGATACCCACCGACACCTGAGCACCGCTGATAGGATATCCCGTACCTGCTTCTGTGACATTCCCGGTTGCCGAACCCCATTTGACCTGAATTCCGAAAAAATCCAAGTATGCAATCATCAGATCGGTCTTTGTGGAAGGAGTGTCAGTATCGGTAAGTCCTGCAAATTCAAAAGAAGTTCCGATCGTCCGGTAAGTTCCGGCATCGTTTGCAACAGCACATCCGTAAGCCGGACTCTGGTTCATGAACAGGAGAAAGGCCGGGCTGAGGGGTTCAAGATGGTCTATGTAGCTGTTTTCACCCGAATAGGTGAATATCATTTCTTCAGCAAAGGTTTCATTCAAACCGTACACCGCGCTGAGGTCTGCGCTGCCATCCTGCACACCGTTGATCAGAAACAGATCATGCACCGGTGTTTCCATGTTATAAGCCCAGGTATCAGCTCCTTCCATGTATAATTTTCCTCCCAGGTTCAGGTAACCGGCCAGTTGATTGCCTTCGTCCTGGGTCAGCACGTGGTTTGATGAATAAACACCGAGACAGACAAATACCGAAGCATAAAGATTCAAATCCGCAGGGATGGTGGTGAGATAATCGCAGGTGATCCCCAGATCCTGAATGGTTTGGTGCATGACAGGTCCTGATGAATGATTCGGGTCCAGGTCAAGGATGAGGACAGGGATTTGCCCGACGACCGAGGTAAAACTTCCGCTTCCTGTCAATCCCTGATCCGCATCGATGGTAAAGGAAAACGATGCAGGGTGTCCCGGGGGTGTTCCCTCCGCAGGAGTCACCGTGAATGTGCCTTCACCTGTCCCGTTCCCGGTAATGTTTCCATAGGAGATTAACGCCTGATTGATCGTGATGTATTCATCTGTTGAGGATAGCAAACCCTGAACGTTAAGTGCTTCTGATGTACCTTTATTGGTAATCTGCACGATGATCTGGGCGGATTCACCCGGATCCAGCCTGCCGTTGTTGTTACCTTCAGGATCCAGGATGGTGAGGGTGCCCATGGTAAGTACCGGTGCATGGGCCACAAGCGTAAAATGGCTGGTCCACATTTCTCCTCCACTTCCATTGATCTGGAGGCTGAACAGGAGGATATCTCCGTCAGACACTTCAGAACTTACCTGAAAGCTGAAAGCGTCGCTGATGATTTTATTGCTGTCAGGCAGTATGTTGCCGTAGGTTTCTGAATTATCGAGAAGGGTGATATAGGGATTGCTACAGGTCAGCACGGTTGTCACGCCGGTGGCTTCTTCAATTCCCACATTGGAGAGGTCAACGGTTAGCATGATCTGTTCTCCGTAATCCACCAGGCCGTTGGCGTTACCTTGGGTGTCGTTCACCGAGCAGGTACTGAAAATTACATAGGGCCCATCGGGATGGCTGATGGGAATCTCGGTGATGGTAGGCAGGTAGTTATAGGCAGTGGTAACGATCGTCAGGGTATCTTCCAGAAGGAGAGGTTCGAATTCGATAAGGGCCATCCCATCCTGTACGATGGCAGAGCCGATCAGCAGATCATCAATGGTAAGGCCCACCAGTGCCCCGTCCGTTGTACAATTCACGACAAACTGGGTTGATCCCAGGAAGGCTTCAGGATTATGCGTGACGGTGAGCTCTTGCGGGATGGCAGTCCTCACCACGAGCGACGGGTCCCCGAAGCATGTCCAGGCATTGGTCTCATACGATCCATCTGAACCATAGTCGTCATTCATTTTCATGCACCCATTGAAGGAGATTCCTCCGAATGTGCGCTTGATGTTCTCCGGGTAACTTTCCACCAGGATATCGATCATTTCATCCTGAGCATCCATTGGCGGATCCCACGACTGGCTAATGGTTGACATCAGGGTGGCAATGGCCCCTGCCGGTTCACCGTTGTCATCTGTCGCCCGCATCCAGGCTTCTGCAAAACAGGTGCTTCCTGCAAAAACTCCATTGCTGCAGGCAACCGACCAGATGAAAGGCAGCATCTGCGTATTGGTGAGCTGATCCACATTGGTATTTGAAAATCCGGATGTACCCCAGGAGATTATACTGCCATGTCCGGTATAGGTGATCATGCTGACACCGGCGTTGATTTCGGCAGCAACCATAGAAGGAGTCGGATTACCGGGGGCATCCAGGTTCCCCTGTGTGCCGTCAAATAGTTCGGCTCCATAGGTATACGTGTAGTTCAACAGGTCGGACTGGATATTCCTCATGTGATCATAATCCATTTCATTGTCATCACCGGGACCCTGAGAGGAGGCAATGCCTGCCTGGCGGGTGAACCAATCCGTGCTGATCAGCGGATTTTTTTCATAATTGATGACCCGTTCTACCTGGGTGGTCACCTGATCCGGTGTCTCCGCAGAAAATCGCCCGACAAAAACCTCAGCATAGGAATCGTCACCCAAAATAAATCCATAGCTATTGTCAGAAGCGGGAACTCCGCCGTACGGATGCGTGGGGACCTGCCCGGCATCACCCACCAGGAGCAGGAAGGTAAGTCCGTTGGTGGTATAATAGTCCTCAACATAGGTCTTGATCTGTGATGCATTCCCGATTGCAGCCACATCCACCATTTCGATAGGGATGCCCATTAATTGTTTCCATTCGACAAAAGGCTCCATCTCGTCCATAAAGTCACCATAGCAGATCACCAGCATGTTCCCCTGCTCCTCTACCGGAGTATAGCGAACCTGCTGAAGATTCATGAAATGACGTTCATAGATCCGGTTGAATTCCACATCCACCCGGTCGGTTTCTTTGTGGCGGATCAACGGATTGATTCCCTCTTCATCCAATTGTTTGATTTCGATGGTTATCGAGTTGTACACTCTCAGGGTACGGCTTACCGGATTGTACTGAAAAGGGAAAACGATAATGGTCTGTCCACGGTAATCCCTTAAAATATAAGGGGTTTGTAACTGAGCCAGCGTGCCGGGAAAAAATTCATTCTGCGAGTAAGTTTTGCCAAATACATACGGAACACTCTCAGGGTCAATATCACGGGTCAGGTTGCCTTTGGAAGGTGCGATGAAGATATCATGGAAATCGGTATATGCTGAATGTATGACCCTGATATCCATCCGGGCAAGGTCAGGGATGATGACTGAAGAGGTGAGTTTGGGCAGATCCGGCGATCCGGATTCCAGGATCGGTGTGCCCTCATCGAGGCTGACCACCATGGCAGGTCCTTTGGGTGTGTTGGCTACATCCAGGAAAAATCCATCAAATTGAAAATTGATGATGGATCGTTCCAGGGTGGACTCCAATAGCTGCGATCTGGCCGGGGCATGTTGAGTAGAGCGAATACTCATCCATTCATGGCCCGTAGCGCTACTCATCCAGCAGACAATCAGTGGAATGAATAGTAAAATCTTCCTCATGGTCATGAAGCTGTTGTAAACAAGTGGCTAAAAATAGCACAAATTTCAATCATTACCCATTATTTGACGAGAATTATTTTTCTGACCTCAATATGTCCCGGCGATTCAAAGCGAACCGAATAAATCCCAGACTCAAGACCTTCTGCAGATAAATGGATCGTATGGGAGCCCTTATCTTTTTTCTGTCCGTTGACAGGTATGCTGACCGTTTCCCCTCTTGTATTGTAAAGCAGGATTCTAACGGGTGAGGCCTCTTCCAGTGTATAATTTATGTGAACAAGATCGCTGAACGGATTGGGGTAGATTTCCAGTACGTTTGACCTGTGAACTTCGCTGATGGAAGTGTACATGTAGTAAATCGTATTGGATGGTTCCGATTCACAGCCATTGTCGCCGGTCACAATCACATAGTATTCACCCGTGTTTGGCGGAAGCAGCGACTGCTCCGTGGCCCCCGCGATGAGTACACCCTCGCGATACCACTGATTTCCTTCAGGTGCACTGGATACCAGCAAATCATCCACCTGTGAGATGGATGGGGTATCGGGCCGGGATTGGATATTCACGGTGATCTCTGAAGAAAGTGTTTCCTGACCATCAGTGACGGTGACCGTATACACGGTTTCAACCTCCGGCGAAGCTGTGGGATTGAATAGGGTCGGATCGTTCAGTGAGGATGACGGTTCCCATGCATACGAATAGGTTCCGGTTCCACCGCTGGGGATGGCAAAGAGCATGGTGGACGATCCCTGGCAGATTTCCTGCGGATTGGCAAAGGCATAGAGACTGAAGGGACCCGGATCGGTGGCCATGGCAGGAAATTCGATCAGGTCAACCCATCCACAGTCACTGCCCGAAGATACATAGCTGTCCTTTGTATAGATCCAGCGGAATGTGTGTGTACCCTGCGAAACAGGGAAGGAGACAAGTTCCCATTCCGTATTGCCCGACCATCCAGCTTTCATGGAGGCATCAATATAGAATTTCAGAAAATCATAACCGGATTCTGATGAAACTTTACGGTAGAATTTGATGGAGTCGTTAGCTAAAACATCAATGGTGATCATCAGGACCGTCTCTTCCAGATGTGTGATTGCCCCGGAACGTGCACAGTAATTACCGGAGTACCCGCCTTCCTGAACCTGCCATTCTGCATCGCCTCCCAGCACCCAGTTAAAAGCACTGAAATCCGCTGTTTCGAAATCTTCACTGATCTTGCCGATTTTCAGCTGATAGGATTTTGCTGATGAATAAGGATCACTGGTGGCAAGTACATTGAAAATAACCACATTGCCGATGGTGGCAGATGGATCCACGGTCACTGTGAAATGAGCCAGCTGGGTTTCCCCGGAAGCAAGCGAAGCGAACTGATCCATTATGGAATTAATGAAAATGAATTCATTCTCACAGCTTAATTCAGCGCTTGCCATCCCGGAGGCTGTATGGCCGCTGTTCGTGATCTCAACAAACAGGTCAACGACTTCACCGGCATCCAGGTTTCCGTTGTCATTTCCATAAACGCTGTCGTCAATGATATAATTTCCGATCACAATATGCGGAGCATGGATCAAAAACTGGATCGGCGATGACCATGCTTCAGCCCCGTCGGAAAGTTCCAGGTTGAAATTGACTTTATGAAGGTCAGGAATGGAATCATGTACCAGGATCCGAAAGATATTTTCCTGATAGGAGAGTGAATCAGATTGAATATCGGGCCATGCGTAGCTGGCTTCTGTAATGGTGACAAACGGATCTGCTGTGGTCAGGGTAGCTGTCAGGTTGCTGGCATCTGAGTGGCCGACATTCTTCAGGGTAATGTTCAGCCGGATCTCTTCTCCATATTCAGCCATCTGATTGTTGTTCCCTGCAATATCACTGACCTGGTAAGCATTCATAAGGATATAGGGACCCTCGGGCGAAGCGACAATGACGCTGCCGATAAAGGGCTGGCGGTTTTGGGCGGTCACTACAACATCAGCATTCCCGGGTACCGTTATGGGAATCAGTGTGACCACTGCAACACCTTCCTCATCGGCATAGGCAACACCATGAAGGATCCCGTCTTTGGAGATGGCCACACAGGCATTGGGTTCTGCAGTGATGATGAAAGAAGGGGAAGCCAGTGGCATGAGGGGATCATAGTTGACTGTCATGGCTGAGGGAACACCCAGATAGGGAGATAGCGACGGATCACCCATCAGGTTGTAAATATCCCAGTAATATTCTGCCATACCGGGTGATCCTTCCGTTACGGCCAGGTTACCGGCATAGATCATCTGACCCTGTGTCGTATACCAGTCTGCAGTGGGTTCACCATGATCATGGAACATCCGGTCGTAGGCTCCCAGGGATGTTTCTTCGTAACTGGGGGGATCTTCGGAAATGGGACCCACACCCACACCCCAGAAATAATCCTCGTCCCAGTATGTGCTGTTGGAACCCCCGATATACCCGATGGCTCCTTTATCAACGGCCCTGAGCATTGCTTCCGCAAAGCATTCGCTTATTGCAAATTCACTGGTGGAGCATGCATTCCCTACCAGTAGCCCGTATTTATCCACGTTTTGCAGCGTCGCTATATCAGAGGTTGAAAAGGATGGATCGGCCCATCCGCCGGGACTGCCATGTGCAGTATAGTTAGCATAGGCAACCCCATCGCTGATGTCCTGGATGATCTGATCGGCGCTTGGACCGGAATCAGGATACAGATAGGTGTTGGAAAAGATGCCATGCGCTTCGTTGAAATAATTCTCCGTACCGTAGTTGATCTGCCCGTTGGCCCAGTTATGCCCGAAGGAGCCATCCATACCGCCAATCATGACCACTTCGCCAAGGTAGGAAGGATCGGGCATGGTGAATTGCTCGTACAGCAGGGTCTTATCGATCTGTGGCTGAAGCTGATCCGGATTGGTTGCCGAGAAGCGCCCGTAATAGACCTCCGGCAAAAGGTCACCTGTGTATTCACAATATTCGCGGTCCGACTCCCCGCTGAGGTTCCAGGCCGGTATCTGACCCACATCCCCAACAAACAGGATGAACGATGGCGCAGGATCATCCGGGGTGCCCGCTTCATATAATCCCTGGAGATAGGCCTTGATCGACGAGGTGGTCGTTCCAACCTGCGGATCATCCGTATAGGCCTCAATCACATGGAATCCCTTCCGGATCTTCCATTCAATGAAGGGTTGCAGTTGCTCCTGGAACATCGGATGCGAGACAATGACATACTTGACAGGGATCTGCGTGATCGTATCCTTGCCTGCATCGGATTTATCATTGATCAGCGAAGCACTGACCGCCCTGAAATAGGGATTGTCCATCATGGATTTCGACTGCGCTGTTTTCATGAGGTCAGCACCCGGGAATGTGATCGCAATGCGGAGATCATGATAAACACGAAGCGTCTGTTGCACAGGATTATATTCGAAAGGACAGATATTGATCCTGCCCAGCTGTATACCTCTGAGCGTACCCAATATATCTACCGTGACCAGCTCCTGTCCACTGAAATCATCCTGCTGGTATGCAGCTTCATTGTACTGAAATGGAGGTATGTCAGCTGATTTGGGATAGGGTGGCTGATCGGGTATGACAGGAAAATGAATCCCGAGTTCGGGTAGTGAATATTCCCCGATGGTATAACTGATGATTTCAATGTGGGGGGAAGAACCAAAGGGCACCCCGATCAGGCGCCGGTTGACCGGTAATTGCGGCTCACCGGCATTTTCTGTGAAAGAATAACCCGGTAGGGCCAGCTGGACAAAAACGCCGGCCTCTGTCTGCACCTTGATGGCATTCAATTCATTGATGGTATTCAGGAGGACCAGTTGGTCACTGGTGTTCTTAACGACCTCCAATTGATTCTCTCCCTTTTCCCGCAGGATGATTCCTTCAGCGAAGAGCTGGTTTATGCCGGTTCCGTAGAGGATGATCGTAAAGAGGAACAATAATCTGTATTGCCTTGTGAATCTCATGATATAGGTTTTTAATGGATCGTCCTGAATTCAGGTTTCTGGATAAAGAGGCCAAAAGTACGTAATTATCCGTTAGGCCAACCTTTGTTGAAGGTATTTTCTGGAGATTTGCCGCACCGGATACCAGGCGGCCAGCAGTCCGATGGCAAAAACGGTCAGAAAGACATACAGGAAATCCGTCGCCTTCATTTCGATGGGATATGCGCTGATCACAAAGGATTCGCTGCCCCCTTCCAGCGGGACAAGGCCAAATTGTTGCTGAAGCCAGCAGATAAATCCACCCAGCAACAGTCCCAGGATAGCTCCCGACAGGGAGATCAGCAGACCTTCAGCCATAAAGATTCGTTTGATCAGCGGTGGATCAGCCCCCATGCTTTGTAAAATCGCAATATCTTTTTTCTTGTCGATGATCAGCATGGAGAGTGAACCGACGACATTGAACGTGGCGATGAAAAGTACAAAGGAAAGGATCAGGAAAATGGCCAGCTTTTCTGATTTCATGATCTTATACAGCATTTCCTGCTGCTGGTACCGGTTTTTGACCGTGAATGCCCCTCCACAAAGCGTTCTGATCTTTTCCTGCACCCGGTCAAGGTCAGCTTCGGCAGATAACCCGATTTCAATGGCAGTGACTTCCTTGTCATAGTCCAGCAGGTTTCTGGTGAAATCAATCGGAGCGATGACATACTTTGCATCAAAATCCTGCTGGATGGAAAAGATCCCTGCTGGCGCCAGCAGGTCGCTGCTGAAAGCATCTTCAAGGTTGGTCAGGGTTTTCTTTGTCCGTTTGGGCACATACACCGAAATGGAATTAAAGGGATCATTCAACTGTACACCAAGGTAATATGCAACACCCATTCCCAGCACTGCCTGGGAGTATTTCCCCTTTTTCAGGGCCAGTTCCCCTTCAATGATCATCGGATCCAGTACCTGCTGATCAGCAAAATCGGATGAAACTCCCTTGATGGTGGCAATATATTGTTTGTTCTTGTATTTCAGCAGGGCATTTTCCTCCACCACTTCGGTATAACGGATAATGCCAGGTATTTTTTTAATTTCCTCTGTCGGCAGATCCTCGGGAGTGAATGTTTTACCCTGAACCACTTCGATCTTCAGATCGGGATCAAATGAATTGAACAGGGTGATCACAAGACTTTCAAAGCCATTGAAGACTGAAAGGATGATGATCAGCGCCATGGTTCCGATGGCTACCCCTGCCACGGATATCCCTGAGATGATGTTGATGATGTGGTGGGATTTCCGGGAAAAAAGGTATCGTTTTGCTATGTAATAAGGGAGGTTCAAGGATTGCGGGTAAACTTCTCAGGGATGAAGTAAACGGTCGATGTTGTCGATGTAATCCAGCGAATCATCTTCATGGAATTCAAGCTCGGGGATGATCCGCAACTGGTTTCTCAGGACGTTGCCCACGTGACGGCGGATCTCCCGTGTGTGCTGTTTGACGGAAAGGAGCAGGTTAGTCTTGTCACGGGTGGAAAAAAGACTCAGGTAGATCCTGGCTATGGCCAAATCTTTTGTCACATAGACCTTTGTTACCGTGATCATGGCTCCTTCAAACAAATTATGGCTCTCCAGTCTGAAAAACTCTGCACTTACTTTCTGGATAAGCCGGGAGATTTTTTGCTGCCGTGTGGTTTCCATACAGCAAATGTATGAAATAATCTGTGATCGAAATAAATCCCTTATTATTGCGTTGATCATCCTATCTTTGCATAAATGAATAAGCTCCTCAAGATTTTCAGGTACGTAAAACCCTATTGGGGCTTGGCCCTTTTCAATATTCTTTTCAATATTTTATCCGTACTCTTTTCGCTTTTTTCCTTTGCATTGTTCATCCCTGTTTTGCAGATGCTGTTCAAGACAACGGAAACACCCGCAGTTGCACCCCCATTTGCATTCGGTGATTTTAGCACCTGGAAGGAGAATTTCTACTATTATATTGGACAGTGGATCAGCAGCTTCGGTGAAGTCAGGGTGCTCCTGTACATTTGCATCCTTATCATCGTACTTTATTTTTTCAGGAATCTTTTTCGTTACCTGGCCATGTATTACCTGGCCCCGGTCCGTAATGGCGTGGTAAAGGATCTTCGGAATGACATGTATCACCGGATCCTGATCCTGCCGCTGGCTTATTTCACCGAGCAGCGCAAGGGCGACATCATGTCACGCATGAGTGGTGATGTCCAGGAAGTTGAGTGGTCGATCATGAGTTCCCTTGAAATGATCTTCCGTGAACCGATCGCTATCTTTTCCTACCTGGTCACCCTGTTTTTCATCAGTCCTTCCCTGACGGGTTTTGTACTGGTTTTGCTGCCGTTCAGTGCATTTGGGATCAATAAGCTGGGAAAAAGCCTGCGGAGAACTTCCATGAAGGGTCAGCGTAAGATGGGAGAGTTGATGTCCATCATTGAGGAATCCATTTCAGGATTAAGGATCATCAAAGCCTTCAACGCTATCGGGAAGATGAATGGTTTCTTTCTGGAGAATAATGCGGCCTATACCCGTTTGATGGTTCGGTTATACCGTAAACGGGATCTGGCCTCACCCCTGAGCGAATTTCTCGGGGCCATCGTCCTGGTGGTGGTTCTCTGGTTCGGGGGGAAAATGGTGCTAAAACCGGATAACGTGCTGGATGCTGCCACATTTATTGTTTATCTGGGAATTTTTTCGCAGGTTATTCCACCCGCGAAAGCATTCACTACGGCGTTTTATAACCTTCAGAAAGGCGCCGCCTCCGTGGAACGGATTGAGCAACTCCTCCGGGCCGAGGAAGTGATCGTGGAAAAGCCTGATGCAGTACCCATATCCGGATTCCATCATCAGATCGAATTCAGGAAGGTGTGTTTCTCCTATGCACCGGAAGGCAGACCGGAGGAAGATCATCAGGTTCTTCGTAACATTGAGCTGGTCATCCCTAAAGGAAAAACCTTTGCCGTGGTGGGAGCATCGGGAGCCGGTAAAACCACCCTGATCAACCTGTTGCCCCGGTTCTATGACGTAACCTCCGGAGAAATCTTCATTGACGGCTTTCCGATCAGGGATCTGGTCATTTCGGATCTCAGGGGACTGATGGGTATAGTGACACAGGACCCCATCCTGTTCAACGACAGTGTATTCAATAACATTGCCCTGGGCAAGGAGGACGCAACACAGGAGGAGGTCGTTCGTGCAGCTCAGGTTGCCAATGCCCACGAATTCATTGTAAAGCTGGAAAACGGTTACGATACTTTCATCGGCGAATTGGGTGGTAAACTGTCGGGCGGGCAGAAGCAACGGCTGAGCATTGCCAGGGCTGTTCTGGGAAATCCCCCGATTTTACTGATGGATGAGGCTACATCGTCGCTGGATACCGAGTCCGAACGCCTTGTCCAGGAATCGTTGCTCAGTCTGATGAAAAACCGCACATCCATTGTCATAGCCCATCGTTTGTCGACCATCCAGTTTGCTGATGAGATCATTGTGATGGATAAAGGCAGTATTGTCGAACGCGGAACCCATCAGGAACTTCTTCTACGGAACGGAGTGTACAAAAAGCTTCATTCGTTACAGTCTTTCGCGGTATAGGCTATTTTTCACGTTTACCATTTCTTTGAAACCGTCATTCATCAGGTATAAACAATCCATTAATTTTATACCTTTGGTCACTGGAGGAAAAATCATCAGCTGATGGAAAACCTGCCTGACAGGATCAGGGCGCTTGCATCATCCCATTATCAGGACACCGTAGCCATCCGGCGGTATTTTCATACCCATCCGGAGCTTTCCTGTCATGAACAGGGTACGGCGGATTATATTGCAGAAAAACTTACCGGATATGGGATCCCCTTTACCCGGAACGTAGCCGGGACAGGACTTGTCGCACTGATTCATGGAGGAGGGAAGGGGGAAAAGGTGATCGCCCTGCGGGCGGATATGGATGCCCTGCCCATACAGGAAGAAAACGATGTGCCGTATCGCTCCCAGGTTCCCGGTGTGATGCATGCCTGCGGGCATGATGTCCATCTTGCTTCCTTGCTGGGTGCCGCCAGGATCCTGCAATCCCTGGCTTCTCAGCTGAAGGGTACGGTCAAGCTTCTTTTCCAGCCCTCCGAAGAGACCTATCCGGGAGGTGCCATACGGATGATCGAGGAAGGGGTTCTGGAAAATCCGCATGTCGACAGCATCTTCGGTCTGCATGTCGATCCGTCGCTGGATGCCGGGACGGTTGGCATGAAACCGGGTAAATACATGGCATCGTCGGACGAATTCTATGTGACGATCCGGGGCAGGGGAGGACATGCTGCCACGCCGGATCTGAACATTGATCCCATTGTCATCTCCGCCCACGTGATCCTGGCTCTTCAGCACATCACCAGCCGGCTTGCACCCCCTGTATTACCCACCGTGGTATCGGTCGGAAAAGTCCTGGCCAACGGGCGGGTTAACATCATCCCCGATGAAGTGCGCCTGGAAGGGATCATCCGGACGTTTGACAATGCATGGAGGGAAAAGATACACGGCCACCTCACGCACATTGTCACCTCCGTCACAGCATCGCTGGGCGGCACCTGCCAGGTGAACATTGCCCCGGGTTATCCTTTCCTGGTCAATGATGACCTGCTGACGGCCAGGGTAAAGCATCATTCCATTGCTTACTTGGGGAAAGAGAACGTTCGGGATCTTGAGATGCGGATGACATCCGAGGACTTTGCCTATTATTCGCATGCGGTTCCTGGATGCTTCTACCGCCTTGGAATCCGGAATGAGTCCAGGGGTATCGTTTCCAATCTGCATACCTCCACATTCGACGTGGATGAGAAATGCCTCGAAACCGGTGCGGGACTTATGGCCTGGATAGCCATTAACGAGCTGGAGCATAGATGAGGGTACAGGGTACAGATTACCGGACCATCTGGATGGACGGCCCCAAGGTCTTTATGATCAATCAGCTGCTCATTCCCTTTCGTTTTGAAATCCATGCATCGCCGACGTATCAGGCCACTTGTGACGCTATTTCCACCATGGTGGTCCGCGGTGCCGGTGCCATTGGTGCTGCCGCGGGTTTTGCCATGGCTCAGGCATGCCTGGAGGCACCCTATGCAGGATACGGGGAGTTTATTCTCAATGCAAGGAAATCGATTGAATCCACACGCCCGACGGCCCATGACCTTTTCTTTGCTGTCGGACAGGTCTATGATGCAGGAATGATCTCACCGGAACAGGCTGTTTTAAAGGCTCATGAGCTGGCGGAAAAAAATGCATGCGATGGTAAACGCATCGGTGAATATGGCCAGGAACTGATCCGTGAAGGATACCGCATACAGACCCATTGCAATGCAGGCTGGCTGGGTCTGGTCGACTACGGAAGTGCGCTGGCCCCTGTTTACCTGGCTCATCGCCAGGGTAAAAAGCTCTTTGTGTGGGTGGATGAAACACGCCCCAGGAACCAGGGAGCCCGGCTGACCGCCTGGGAACTACAGCAGGAAGACATTCCCTTCGCCATCATCGCCGACCATGCAGCAGCCTATCTGATGTCAAGGGGAGAGGTGGATTTGGTCATTGTAGGAGCCGATCGTATTGCCGCCAATGGAGATGTGGCCAACAAGATCGGAACGCTGGCACTGGCTATAGCTGCATGTGAATTCGGCGTACCTTTTTACGTTGCTGCACCGACTTCCACAATGGATCCCTCCTGTCACGACGGTACGGGTATTGTCGTTGAGGAACGAAGCCCGTCGGAACTCCTTTATTTTAAGGGATACCGGAAAGACATCCCCGTGATGGAGGAGGTGTCGGTTTGTCCTCCGGGTGCCGAAGCCTGGAATCCTGCTTTTGATATCACCCCCGCACGGCTGATCAAAGGAATCATTACCGAGAAAGGGATCATCTCCCCTTCACGGGAAACCATCATGAATATCATGAACCTATAAATGAATTTTCTGTCTTTGTTAACATGATCGAAATCAAATGGGTAAAAAATACACGATTATTGAAGTAGGTGACCGGAAAACCAGAAGGGAATTCCTGCTTCTGCCCGTCAGGATCTATAAAACGGATCCCTGTTATATCCGGCCGCTGGACAGGGACATTGAGCGGGTGTTCGATCCGGTGAAAAATAAATTATTCCGGAAAGGGGAATGTACCCGCTGGATCCTGGCGGATGAAAAAGGAACCACTGTCGGACGCGTGGCCGCGTTCATTGATCACAGGAATGCCGAAAAGAATGATCAACCCACGGGCGGAATGGGTTTCTTTGACTGTATCAACGATCAGGAGGCCGCATCTGCTTTATTTGATCAGTGCAAAGCATGGCTCTCCGCAAGGGGTATGGAAGCCATGGATGGCCCTGTCAATTTCGGTGAGCGGCATGAATGGTGGGGCCTGCTGGTGGAGGGATTTTATGAACCCAATTATTGCATGCCCTACAATTTCCCCTATTATAAAGAGCTCTTTGAAAATTACGGTTTCCAGCTGTATTTCAAACAGTTTACCTTTCACCGCATGGTTAGCGGGGGAATATCGGATGCGGTCAAAAATAAGGCGGATAAAGTCCTTCAGGATCCGCTCTACACCTTCAAACCGATTGATAAATCAAAGCTTCCCGTAACCATTGAGGATTTCAGGCAGGTGTACAACAAGAGCTGGGGTAAGCATTTTGGTGTTTCTGCCATATCCTCTGCCCAGGCCAGGGCTCTGTTTAAAAAGCTCAAACCCATACTGGATCCCGATCTCCTCTGGTTTGCCTATTATAACAATAAACCTGTGGCTTTTTTCCTGATGATCCCTGAACTCAATCAGATCTTCCGCCATCTGCATGGTGAACTGCACCTGATCAACAAGCTAAGGTTTCTGTATTATAAGAAAAGGAAAGTTTGCAACAAGATGCTGGGAATGTTGTTCGGAGTGGTGCCCGAACACCAGGGCAAAGGGGTTGAATCAGCCATCGTGGTGGCTTTCAGCCGGCTCGCCAATCAAAAGGGTTTTCAGTATAAGGAAATCGAGATGACCTGGATAGGGGATTTCAATCCGAAGATGATCCGTGTGGCAGAGCATATCGGGGGGAAGGTAATTAAGACACACCATACCTACCGCTATCTCTTCAACCGCTCAAAACCTTTTCAGCGTGCACAAATGATCGATTACGGCAAGGATTGAAAACAGGGAGATCCCTTTCCGGCCAGGTACCTTCAGCCCTAGGTCTCCCTTTCCTGCACGATGAGCACCGGGCAGCTGGCTTTGCGTAAAACCCCTTCACTTACACTTCCCAGAAGGGTGCGGGAAAAGAGTCCCAGCGTTTCCGACCCGATGACGATCAGATCGGCTTCTATCCGGTTGCTCTCTTCAAGGATCGCACTGACCTTTTTACCCTCCAGCAACACAGAGGTAACTTCAATACCTTTTTGTTTAATGTATAACTCCATCGCCTTGAGATCGTTCTCCAGTTTATGCAGATCTTCCGTCCCGATATCCTGTAAAACTTCAGAGGTCATTTCCAGTCCGACATAGTAAGGATATTGACGTGAGGTGACATGAACCAGGCGAATGGTACTGTTGAATGCCTTTGCCAGGTTTGAGGCCATCTGGATGACATCCACAGCCAGATCCGAAAAATCGACCGGTACAAGAATGGTTTGCAAAAATCGGTGCATGATGATCAGGTTATAACAAGCAGAGGACAAATATAGTGAAATCGGGCGGGAAAAGCAAATAGGATCAAAAATCAAAAAGCAAAAATCCCTAAAGGATGTGAATCTTCCTCGTTATCTTTTGATTACCCGATTCGATGATCATAAAGTACAAACCTTTCGTATAACCCTGGAGGGGCATTGTGGTGGTGTTCACCTGCAATGGATTGATAACGAATGAATTCATCAGGCTGCCCATGATGTTGTATAATTGAATTTTGACGACAGGGAGGTTCGGCTGGTTGAACCTGACCGTGACCTTATCGGTTGCGGGATTCGGATAGATAAGAATATCTTCCTGTTTAAGCTGACTTTCCAGACCTTGCGATGAAGCACAGACCACCGGGAATATGGCGTTGGCGATTTTCAATTTCCAGCCGCCGAGTTCGAAATCCGAATAAGGTACCCATACATTATCCGACCATTGCTCCCATCCGATACCCGTTGCGGCATCTCCATCCGTATTTGTCCAGAGTGCGACCGTATCCCCTGTGGTTGTCGGCAGGATCACCCCGGCGTAAAAGGGAGCATTCATCCATAAAGGTTCATCGAACTGTACATAGGTAAACGTATTATTGCCAACATCCTGGATAATCTGTGACAGTGGAATGGAGGCGGTCTTCCTGATGGAGCCGGGTGTGCCACCTGAACCAGAATTATCCCAAACAGCAAATGTAATATCTGTCATATTACCTGCTTTCTGAACCGCAATAGCAAATTCAAGTAAAAGTCCCTGGATCTCAATGTTCACAGGTATTGCATTGAAATAATTCGCCTTGGCTTTATCCATAAAACTATTGTTACCGGAAACATATCCTGAATCGTCTCCCGTGACCAAGTAATAAGTATATGTTCCCGTGAAGGGATAATCCAGTGTATCACAATTGGGCTGATCTGCCAGCACGGTGATGTAATTTTCTTTTTCAAGGGTGTACGTATTCGTTCCGTCGGAAATGGTCAGCCTGACACTGAATTTTCCTTCTGTGAGATAGGTGTGGAAAGAATGCTGTTCAGTGCTTGTGCTGCCGTCGCCAAAATTCCAGGCCCATGAGACAGGGTTTCCCAGCGATTCATCGGTAAATTGGACGGAAAGAGGCATTACTCCTGAGCGTACATCGGCAGTGAACCGGGCTTCCAGATCGGTTCTGCTTCCCGTAAAGGACACTTTTTCCGTATAATGCTGATCCATTTTGGTTTGGTGGCTTTCAACGGGGATCCGCTGCTGGGGAAATCCCACGAAATGACAGCATATGAAAACGACAGAGAGTAGAATTATTTTTTTCATGAGAATCCTATTTTAATGACTTCTAAATTTTCAGGGTTGTAAGTCCCTTGATTTTGTTTCTTAGTAAATTGTACAGAAAAAAACCGGATATCAAAAACAAAAATGTTGCCAAATCCTTACATTATGTTTAAAAGATTGTTAAAAATCCTCGGGTCGCATTGCTGATTTTGCGGTAAATCCGGAGGATCACAGCGAATACTACGTTGCCGTGGCAAGCGGGAACATATGGAAAACCATGAACAATGGGACCACCTTCGAGCCTGTTTTTGACAATTACGGCGCCTATGCCATCGGTTGCCTGGCCATGGATCCGTCCAATCAATCCGGATGTGGTGTACGCCATCATTGAAGCGGCGGATGACCAGAGTGGCTTTTACCGTGTCAATGATCGACAATTATGAGATCCTGCTGGAAGAGTTTCCACCCGTACTGGAGATGATCCGAACGGGGGCTGAAAAGGATATCAAAGCGTTGGAGGATGAACTGGTACGTTCAGGGGCGCCTTGGACACCGGGGAGAGTGCCGGTGTGGAGAGGAGAGATGAGAGATGAGAGATGAGAGATGAGAGATGAGAGAGGAGAAATAATATAATATTCATCTAAATCCCGAAGGGATGACATGTTGGTAGAAAGGAGTTAAAGAATCGTATAGAATTTTTTGATTGCGGAGGTTACAAAGTCGATCTCGGAATCGGTCAGTTCGTTATAGAACGGCAGGCGGATGATGCAGCTGGCAAAATGGTCCGTATGCTGAAGGATACGGCCATCATGGAGCGGACGGAAAAAGTCGCTGGAGTGCAGCGGCAGGTAGTGAAAGACAGCATAGACACCTTCACTCTTCAGGTGCGATAGCAATGCGTCACGCTCCTCAGGGTCCCGGGTGATCAAAAAGAACATACTTCCGTTGACCGTAGCCCATTGAGGAAGGATGGGCAAACGGATCAGGCTGGCTTCTGCCAGCGGTTTGAGCCTTTTGTAATAGCCGTTCCAAATATTTTTTCTTTTCGCCTGGATCTCATCGTATTTTTCAAGCTGTGCATAGAGCATTGCTGCGATGATCTCCGAAGGCAAAAAGGAGGATCCGATGTCTTTCCAGCCATATTTGCTGACCTCTCCCCTTGAGAAAGCTGCTCTGTCGGTTCCTTTTTCCCAGATGATCTCTGCTCTTTTTTCAAACTTTTTATCGTTCACCACCAGCATTCCTCCTTCGCCGCTGATGATGTTTTTCGTTTCGTGGAATGAAAAGGTACCGAAGTGACCGATACTGCCCAGGGGCATCTTCTTGAAAAAGCTGTCATGAGCATGTGCCGCATCCTCCACCACGAGCAGGTCATGCTGACGGGCAAGTGCCATAACCGATTCCATGTCGCAGGCAACGCCTGCATAATGAACCACAACGATCACCCTTGTGCGGGGAGTGATCAGTTTTTCAATGGATACGGGATCAATGTTCGGGTAATCGGTGCAGGTGTCAGCAAACCGGATGTGTGCACCCCTGAGGAGGAATGCATTGGCTGTGGATACGAAAGAATAGGAAGGCATGATGACCTCATCGCCGGGGTGAATGTCACAGAGGATGGCAGCCATTTCGAGTGCGTCGGAGCAGGAGGTTGTCAGCAGGACTTTACCGAATCCAAACCGTTGCCGGAAAAAATCCTGGCACATCTGCGTATACTCACCGTTACCCGACAACTTTCCTGACAGGGCAACCCGGGCCAGATGATGCGACTCCCTGCCAGTTAAATAGGGCTTATTGAACAGAACTTCCATGGCTCACTTTCATAACGTGTTGACCCTGCGAAAATAAGAATAATTGAAGATTGTACGATGAAATAGGGTATATTTGCTTCTCTTTCCCACTGTGATGGAGCAACGGTCATCGATCCCGTTTTTTTTTATCATCGGCAGACCCCGCACAGGGACTACGCTCCTCAGGGCTTTGTTCGACGCTCACCCTGATGTTCAGATCCCCTGGGAATGCCAGTTCATGCTGAACCTTTACCCACATTATGGCTCTATCAAGATGTGGACGACTGAAATCCTTGACCGGTTTTATGCTGATCTGCTGGAACAATGGCAATTCAGTACATGGAATGTCGATCACGACAGGTTGAAGGCAGACCTCAGAAAATGTCAGGGAGTAACATCCTATGTGGCGGTCTGCACGGTGGTATACCTGAATTATATTTCATTCTATCCCAAGGAGACCATCCGGTTGATCGGGGATAAAAACCACGGGTATACCCTCTATACCCACCGCCTGAAAAAACTCTTCCCAGATGCCCGGTTTATCTACCTCCTCAGGGATTACCGGGACAACTATGAATCGGTCAGAAATGTAGATTTTGAGCTCCCCGTGGTATCCCTTGTGGTCTATAAATGGAAATATTTCTATAAAAAAGCTCTTCAGGCCAGTAAAAGGTACCCGGGATCGTTTTATTTCGTCCGTTATGAAGACCTGGTGACCTCTCCTGACCATCACCTGCGGGATCTTTGTGAATTTCTTTCCATACCCTTTGTTCCGGAGGTTTTTGATTTCTATAAAAAAAAGGAAGAGGCTGAGCAGAGATACCCGCACGACGTTCTCCGCAGACATCATCAAAGCTTATTCAATCCGGTAAATACAAGCAGAATAGGCCGATGGAAGCGATCCCTGAGTGAACGGCAGGTCAGGATAGCCGACCTGGTTGCTGGGAAATATGCGGAAATGGCCGGATATGAAAGGAAGTTCAGCGGTTTTCATGCCTGGGTTGGCTTGCTGGCCTTGCCGGGAATAAGTTATGCAAAAATGCTTTACCTGATGACGCATCTGGTCGACCGGTTGCCTTACCGGTTAAGGGGAAAACTTTTAAACAAAGGTCCCCTATGGATTGCCAGGAATTTCTCCGGCATCTTCCGAAAATCCCGCTGAAGGAACCTCACCGAGAGCCCTTACCAGCCGCGCTGTGAAAAGATCGGCCCCTTTGATGTTCAGGTGGTCAGGATCGAAAAAGTACTCAGGATGGTCATAGAAGAGATCATGGTAGTCGAGCAGACCATCATATACAGAATAACGGCATGCAATGTTTTCGACGGCTTCGTACAGGGTATCCACCGGAACGATCCGGGATTCCTCTTCATAGAATTCTTTTGACATCGGGATGCGTACCATCAGCACCCTGATCTGATTTTCCTGGCAAAGCTGCAGGATCTTCTCAAAATAAACGGCAATGGACGAATCCAGATAAGTTTCCGAAGAAAGGATCAGTTTTGCTTTGTTCCATGCCATCCTCTGCCGGTTCGGTTCATTGGCAAAGTTGCGGTAATCCCTGTGAGGCCTGTAGCCATTGTAAATTTCCACCGTTTTGATCTTGATCCTGTAGAAGATGGAAAGCTGAATGTCCTTGTAGTTACCTGCGTAGGAAATGAATCTGCCCTCCAGCCATTGACTCAGTACATCCCTGTTTCCCGTGATCCTGGCCAGCTCAAAGTAGTTAATGAAGTGGGCCCAATAGGAATTGTACTCGAAGCGGTTTGCTATTTTGGGGCCGAATGAAGAGACATCGGCCTGCAGGATCAGGTTCTGGGGTCTCTGGCCTGTTTCCTCCAGGATGTGCTTGAGTTTGTAGTAAGACTGGATGAAATTCTCGCTGGGAGAACCATAGTTGAAGCTGTTTTCCAGGATATGTGTGTTGATGCAGTTATGCGAATTCCCCATGGTCAGGTACTTCATCGTCCCCCGGTAACCGGCAAATTGCCGGTCCATGGTCTCGTTGATGATGTTGTGGACGGAGAATGCCTTAAATGCCCAGTCAAGCATGAAATTGACGATGACCATCAGGATCAGGAACAGGAGGAATCTGTGAATCGTTTTTCGGGTCATTGCCTGTCAGAATTGAAAATAGATGAATTCCTGCTTTTGTTGTACCCAAAAAATGAGAATAAAAAAGATAAATCCAATATAAACCGACCATCGGATCACGATGGGTCTGGATGCGATGATCCTTACCAGGTCGTGTTTTTCATGTATATGTTCTGCAACAAGCATTACGACAAGCGCCAGGATGCCAAATATCAGTTCATTATCATGGAGGATTTTTCGTATTGATAGACTTAAGTTGCTGAAATCAAATGAATTGGAAATAATTAGGAAGCTTTCATCCAGGCTGTCGGCTCTGAAAAAGATCAGTGTAAAAATGATGAGAGAAAGGGTAATGATGTTTCCGTTCAGGTTTTTAAAAAACCTTGCACGGCTGATCCCAGTCAGGTCAAGGAACCGCTCCCGTAGTTTTTCCGTGGTGGTCTCTATGACAAGGAACACACCATTGAGGAATCCAAAGATGACGAAGTTCCAGTCGGCACCGTGCCAGAGTCCCATGAGCAGGTAAGTGATGATCAGGTTGAAATAGAGTCTGCCGAAACTGACCTTTTTGTTCCTGATATAGGGCAGGGAATAAAGAACATAATCGCGGAACCAGGTCGTAAGCGATATATGCCAGCGGTTCCAGAAATCCCGGAGTGATTTGGCGATCATGGGGCGGTTGAAGTTGATCATCAGGTCGTAACCCATGATGCGCGCAGAACCCCGGGCAATATCCGTATATCCTGAAAAGTCGCTGTAAAGCTGAAAGGCAAAAAGGACCGAGGCCAGGATGACCGACAATCCGGTATATTCCTCGGGATTGTTATAAATCTCATCAACGTACAATCCCAGCCGGTCGGCGATGACCACCTTTTTAAAGAAACCCCAGAGCATCAGCTTCAATCCGCTGATCAGCCATCCGGTATTGAATTCCCTGGGATGGTGCAACTGGGGTAACAGGCTGGATGAACGGTCGATAGGACCCGAAATGAGCTGGGGGAAGAAGGAAACGTACAACGCATAGAATCCCAGATGTTTTTCGGGAGTTCTCAGTCCCCGGTATACGTCGATCGTATAGCTCAGTGATTTGAAGATAAAGAAGGAGATACCGACAGGCAACAGAATCCCGAAGACAGGCAACCCGCCCTGAATATGGAATGAATGGAGTAAAAGATTAACGCTTTCAGAGAAAAAATCCAGGTACTTGAATCCGGCCAGCATACCCAGGTTGGCAATCAGGCTGATCGCCAGGTATCCTTTCTTTCCTTTTACGCTGGCGGTCTGATGGATTTTCAGGGCAACAAAATAATCAACCAGGGTGGTGATCAGGATCAGGATGCCATATTCGATCCTGTTGGATAAATAGAAAAAATAACTGGCAGCAAGAAGTAACATCCAGCGTCTTCTGGCCGGGAGGACGAAGTAAATGACAACCACTGCCGGAAGGAAGATCAGGTATTCAAGCGAGTTGAATAACATGCACGATCAATTTGGGTGATGGCAAAATAACGCATTTTCTTTGAATTATGCCCTCTCGCCAGACCTTCACCAAAATTTTTAATTTTGCATCATGACCCAGCGAAGTTTCCTAAAAGATGTGGCCGGTGTTCTGAGCAGCAATGTATTTACGATTGTGGCCGGGTTACTGGCCAGTGCCATCCTTTCCCGGCGACTGGGTCCTGAAGGATTTGGTATTTACTCTGCCATCCTGGTGATCCCGCTGATCGTTGTCAGTTTCACGCAACTCGGGATCAGGGGCTCATCCATCTATTATCTTGGCAGGAAGCATTATGAACAGGCTGAAGTCATCGGCAGTATCCTGATGATCCTGGTCTTTACCTCCCTGCTTGGGATCCTGGTCACGGGAGCCGGATTCATCTTTCTGGGTGATGAGTCCTTTACCCATACCTATATTATCCTGGTGATGTTGTCGATCCCGTTCCGTCTGGCCATGGCCTATTTTGGAGGGATTTTTATCGGGAAGGAGCAGATCGGTCACGCCAACTTCATCAACTGGTTCTCCGAGTTAATTCACCTGGTCGCCATAGTGGTATTCGTGTGGATCCTCGACTGGAAGGTCGCCGGTGCATTGCTGTCGCTGCTGGTGGCCAATTTTCTGATCACCCTCTGGGCAGGGATCAACCTGGGTAAGGAGTATGGTTTTCGGCTGAGGTACAAATCGGTGATCATCCGTGACCTGGTATCGATGGGATTTCTGTTTGCCCTTTCCTTTATGGTCATCCAGTTAAATTACCGGATCGATATTCTGCTGCTTCAGGAGCTTTCGACCAGGGAGGAGGTTGGATTTTATTCGCTGGGTGTTTCGATCGCTGAAAAGCTCTGGCAGCTTCCCCTGGCGATCGGCATTGTCTTGATGAGCCGTACGGCCAACGCAAAGGATCAACACCTGATCAATCAGACCACCGGCCGGCTGGTAAGGATCTCCTTTATAGCGGGCCTGATTGTATCGGTTGTGCTGGCCATGCTATCACCCTGGCTCATCCCGGTGATCTGGGGAGAAAGCTTTCATCCCAGCGTACAGATCATTCAGATGATCCTACCGGGAATTCTGTTCATCAGCATTTTCAGGATCCTAAGCAGTCAGATCGCCGGTATCGGGAAACCATACATTACCCTTTATGTGTTTTTACCTGCCCTTATTGTGAACATCCTGCTGAATCTGTGGTGGATACCTGAACAGGGTGCACTCGGAGCCGTATGGGCGACCAACGTAAGCTATACACTGGGAACGATAGCTTACATTTTTGTATATTCCAGGATTAGCCATATGCCTGTTCGAAAGATCCTTGCATTTCAGAAAGGTGATTTTATATTCCTGAAAGAACTCGGAAAATGGATGAAACGGTAGGATGCCATCAGGCATCATCTCCTTCCTTCTTTTTTATCATTGGCAGGCCCCGTTCCGGCACGACTCTGCTGCGTTTTCTTTTTGAAGCGCATCCCCGGGTGCTGGTCCCGCCTGAGAGTCCGTTCATTATGAATCTCTACCGGAAATACCGGAACGTGACAGAGTGGGATCCGTCAAAAATCCGGGAATTCTGCGATGATGTTTACAGGCAACGGTACTTTGATAAGTGGCTGACCGGCAGGGAGCATCTTTACCAGCGGCTTTTGGAAAAGGAAGGGAAGTCGACTTTTCAGACGATGGTCATGCAGGTCTGGTTATCCTACAATTCTGTCTTTGAAAAGGAAGAGATCCAATGGATTGGGGATAAGAATCCCGGATATTCGCTTTATGTACAGCGGATCCATCAACTTTTCCCCGGGGCGAAAATCATTCACATTACCCGGGATTACAGGGATAATTATCTGTCGCTGATCAGGGTCAATTTTGAAGTTCCCATCGTACCCCTGGTGGTTTTCCGGTGGAAATTTGCCCTGAAGAGGATGTGGAAACTGAAGGAACGCATTCCGGACCAGATTTTTTCGATCAGATATGAGGACCTGGTAGCGGCTCCGGAGCATCATTTCAGGGAAATATGCCAGTTTCTTGGGATCCCCTATGATGCTTCCGTACTGTCTTTTTACGAAAAAAAATCCGCAGTTGAAAAAGCCTATTCGAATGCGGAGGAAATCGCACAGGTGCATCAGAGCCTGTTCAATCCCATCTCCGCGCAAAGGATCGATCGCTGGAAGACAGAAATGAGCCCCCGTGAGATTCGGATTGCCGATCTTGTAGCAGGGAAAGCTGCTGAGAAAGCAGGGTATAAAAGGCAGTATACCCGTTTCACCCCCGGATTATACCTCTGGATCCTTCCGACACTGATCTATGCCTCCGTCATGTACAGGCTGATTCTCCTGGGAGATCATTTGCCTTTTGCTTTACGAAACTTCATGAACCGATCCCTGGGGATCTTTCTGAAAATATACTGGAAATTCAATAAACGAAAGGTCAATCCTCTCTGATCATGAATTCATAGAATCGGTTATCAACGGATTCAGTGAAAGCGGCAACCCTTTTCCTATCAATTTTATCGTCAATAAAATCCGCCAGTCCTGACAGGATATCTTCCCTGTCAAAGAAGAGGGTATGTGTTGCTTCTTTTTGCCCTGTGAGCAGGGAAGCTGCTTTGATCAACCGGCGGGAGTGCCGGAAAAAACGTTCGGGGGTTAGGATATAATGCTGATTATAAAGATCCTCCTGTCCGGGCTGGAGTTCATAACCAAGATTAAGGACCAGTTTTTGCGCCCGCTCATTATCCCTGAGGATCCTGACTTCAGAATTACCGGCTCCCAGGATATGATAGGATGTTTCCAGCAGGCAGAGGGAGGCCCAGACAGGCACGAAGGTTTCGTAGTACTGCACATCCCAGAGGAAAATACCTCCTTCCGAGCTTCGGGTGGTCCAGTCAACATGGCTTGAGTTGATCAGTCCGATTTTTTTCTGCTGATATTCAATAATGAAATAATAGTTTTCGGTATTGTTGATGGAATGGAACCAGGTCTTTTGCATTTCGGGGGTGATCTCATCCCTGAATTCCATATACTGCCGGATCAGCGGGGAGTTTCGCCATTTGCGGACCAGTTCAATATCTTCTTGCCTGAGGCGATGGAGTTTTATACCATATTTTACCAGCTCCATCCTACAGTATCTTTTTTATCGTATACGGAGGTTTTCGGCTCTGGGAGAAATAGATGCGGCTGAGGTATTCGCCGATGATCCCCAGGCTGAACACGATGATACCCGTTGAGAAGGCAATGACCACGATGGTTGAAGTGTACCCCGGGACAGATACATTAAAAAAGATTTTCTTGATGATATAGAGAATGCCAATGAAAAACGAAAAAACGGAGAAGACCAGTCCTGTATAGACCATCATCTTCAGGGGTATATTGGAATAGTAAAGGATGATGTTGGAAACAAAGCGGGCAAGTTTACGCGGGGAGTAACCCGATTTTTTATTCTTTCGCTGGTGGTGCTGGATATCTGTGTAGGCTATGTCGGCCGTATACCAGTTGATCAGTTCGTCCAGGAAAACAAAGCTCTGGTAATGATGAATGATATGGTCGGTCAGCTCGCGTGTGAGCAGGCGGAAGGAGGAGCCTTTCCCGGGTCCGTCATGAAACATTCGGGAAGACAGGCGGAAAGAGCTACTGGAAATATTCCGCAGGGTATTGTGCCTTTTATCCGGATAGACACCGTATACAATATCGCATGGGGCATCGGCGTATTTCCGGATCAGTGCTGTTATTTCCTCGGGAGGGATCTGCAGGTCGTCGTCGATGGTGATCATGAAGTTCCCTTTTGCCCTTACCATCCCGCAAAAGGTGGCATTGTGCTGGCCTGAATTTCTGGCCAGCCGGATGGCCGTGACGACATCAGGATGGTCATTTTTCAGACGGATTAAAACATCCCAGCTGTTGTCCGGTGAACCATCGTCGACGAAGATCACCTCAAAAGTTGCATTGTTTTCATCAAAAACGGACTTCAACCTGTCGAACAGTTCCTGAAGGGTGTCTTCGCTGTTAAAGACCGGTATGATCACAGAATAATCCGGAGAACTCATTTCTTAATATCAAATATCAAAAACCAAAAACCAAAAATCAAAAATAAATCAAAAATCAAATATCGGTTAACCGTGTATCGGATATCTTTCATCCGCCTCCGAGGATGAGGTTGGTTGCTGTGATCCAGCGTGAAGCATCTGAGAGGAAAAAAACCACCGCATTGGCCACATCTTCGGGTTCGCCCAGTCCCAGGGGTTGTCTTTCTTCAATTTTTTTTACGGCCTCCTGGGAATAATTTTCAGCTGTACTTTCCAGCATGGGTGTTTTGACAAACGCCGGGCAGATGCTGTTGGACCTGATCCCCTTTGCTGCCAGTTCAAGAGCCAGAACGCGGGCATAGGCCTCCAATGCTGCCTTTGCGCTGATGTACATGGCACCACCCACAAAGGGGTATCTTGTGGATATCGTGGAGATAAAAACGAGAGAACAGGCTTTTTGCACAAGTTTTTTCTGTTTCAGAAGGTTACTGGTCAGCAGTACGGAAGCATTATAACTAACATTGAAGGTTTTAGTAATATCTGCTGCGGTAATGAACCGTGCGGGTGACAGATCGGATATCCCGACGCTGTAGACAACCCCATTGACCGGTTGAACATGATCGGTTAGTTGAGCAATCTCTGTTTCATTCGTGAGATCTGCCAGCAACCACTGGTGATCTGTACCGGAAAGTCGGCCAAAGGTCTCCAGCAGTCTTCCCTGGTTACGGCCGGTAATGATGACGGTTGCCCCGTACTGGCTGGCCGTGATGGCACATTGCCGTCCAAGGCCTGAGGATGCGCCTGTGACAAGGATTCGTTTTCCGGTGAGGTCGAAAGCGTTCATGTGGGGTAATTCGTGGTTATTTGCTCGGCGCTTCGCGCCTCGCGTCATTCATGGTGATTCGTGGTTATTTGCTCGGCGCTTCGCGCCTCGCGTCATTCATGGTTATTAGTTGTCATTACTGTTGACTGCTGACTGTTGACTGCTGACTGCTGACTTGCAGTACCCCCGGGCACACCACCCCATCCGTCTCCAGCAACACCGTGCCCCAGGATAATCCGATTCCGAATGCTGATAGCAGGAAACGGACATGTTCTTTCCGGATCTTATCCTGTAATTCGGAAACGATGGTCAGGGGTACGGATGCGCTGCTGGTATTTCCATACTTATGGATGGAATAGGGAACCTTCTCTTTATCTGCTTTCAGCATTTTTCGTATCGTCTCATTGATCAGCCGGTTAGCCTGGTGGAAGACCAGGTAATCAAAATCATTCAGTGTTTTCCCTGCGTATTCGAGTGTGGCTTTGATATTAGGGACTACTTCCCTAAGGGAAAAGTTGAACACTTCGATCCCATTCAACGCGATCTGAAGGTTATTCCTGTATATGCCTTTCCCGTATTTATGGTAGTTGAATGATTTTTTGCTTACCCAGTTACGCACTCCCCCATCCTGAATCATAATAGCTTGATAGCCTGAACCATCGGTCTGGAGGTTAAACGTCATGGGAACCGCGTTCCGGTCAAATTCCAGTGCAGTGGCCGTACCGGCATCCCCGAACAGGGGATACGTGCTTTTATCCCGGTAGGAGGAAGTAACATTGGAAAGATCTCCCGCCAGCAATAGTGCTTTCTGGAAACCGGCCTGGCTCATCAGGCTGCCGATGACCGACAGTCCGTATACAAATCCCGAACATCCCAGGTTAATATCGAATGCCATGCACGTTTTGGGTAAGGATAGGCGATCCTGCAAAATGGGGGCGGTGGCAGGGATAATATAATCCATTGACTGGGAAACAAAAACGATTACCTGGATATCGTTCCGGTTCCATTGCAGATCATTCAGAAGCCTGTCGGCAGCCGCAAAACACAGATCGCCCGTTGTTTGACCTTTTTCGGCGATCCGGCGTTTTTCCACTCCAATCGTCCTGATGACCTGATTTCGCTCTTTGACGGAGATCCAACGGTAATCAAGGTTGGAAACCTCTTTTGCCGGAACAGCTGCTGCCATGCCAGCGATGCGGATGTTGGGGATGGTGAAGAGGGACATGATGTGCAAATTTAATCCTTTTTCCCATCCCAGCAGAGGATTTCCTAATTTTGCACCGGTCAAATCAGGGAGCAATATCATGGGACTGAAAAATTTTTTGTTGGGTACGATCACGGAAGAGGATACGTATGGCTTTACCCTATGTGATATTCTGAAGCTGAGAGCGGAGAACACACCGGATAAAGCCGCGTTTATTTTTTTAAAGGACGGTGAATCTGATGAAGAAAGGATTACCTATAAACAGCTTTACGATCAGGCATGGGAGATCACTCATGTCATCAGGAGCCTTGGAATTCAATCAGGGGAAAGAGCCCTGCTGCTTTTTCCTCCGGGGCTGGAGTTTGTCAAGACCCTGTTCGCCTGTTTTTATGCGGGTATTTACGCTGTTCCTGCCTATCCTCCCCGAAAAAATCGTTCCTTCAGCCGGATCATATCCATCGTCAATGATTGCAATCCCCAGCTATGCCTTACGATCAATGAGATACGTGAATCGTTTGAGAAGAACTTCAGGGATGTTCAAGAACTGCGATCACTGCTCTGGGTATCTGTTGACCGGGAATCATTTACGGGTAATGATTTCGGCTATAAAATCAGACCGGATGATCTGGCTTTTCTGCAGTATACCTCAGGTTCGACAGCAAGCCCAAAAGGTGTCATGGTCAGTCACCGAAACCTGATGCGGAACCTGGAGTTTCTGCGCCAATGCTATGAACTGACCCCGGATACAAGAAGTGTCCACTGGTTGCCAGTGTATCACGACATGGGCCTTATTTTTGGGGTTATTGAAGCGATCTATGCGGGTTATACAGGTATTTTAATGCCACCGGTTTTATTCATTCAAAAGCCGGTCAGATGGTTATGGGCTATCTCCCGGTATGGAGCAGCTCTCGGGGGCGCTCCCAATTTCGCCTACGATCTTTGTGCTACCAAAACGACGGATGAGGATTGCCAGGGACTTGATCTCATTGCGCTGAGGACCCTGTACAATGGGGCCGAAACAGTACGGAAAGACACGCTTGAATGTTTTACGGAACGTTTCAAACCTTACGGATTCCTCCCTGAAAAATTTCATCCCACCTATGGAATGGCAGAAGCAACATTGATCCTTTCTGGTGGCAGAGTATCCGAAAAGCCTGTCTACCTTTATGTTGACAAGGATGCTCTGGAGAAGCACAGGGTTGTCATCAGGGGGGAGAAGGATGTCAGGGCTGCTTGTCAGGTTTCTGTCGGGAAGCCATGGATCGATACAAGGATGCTCATTGTCAATCCTGAGTCACTCCATTGTTGCCGGGAGGATGAGATCGGTGAGATATGGGTATCTGGTTCCATTGTCGCTCAGGGATACTGGAATAAATCAGAAGAGACAGCCGGAACCTTTCATGCCTTTACAGCCGACACCGGTGAGGGTCCTTTCCTCCGGACAGGCGATCTAGGTTTCATTTACGAAGGTGAGTTGTACGTTACGGGAAGGTTGAAGGATCTGATCATCTTAAGGGGTAGGAATTACTATCCGCAGGATATTGAATATCTTGCCGAGAACAGTCACCCTGCGCTGCGGCCCAACGCAAGCGCAGCTTTTTCCGTTGATCTTGACGGAGAAGAGAGACTCGTGATTGTGGTAGAGGTAGAGCGGACCTCCATCCGGGATCTGGATGTCGCAGAGGTCTGTGATGCCATCCGCCAGCAGGTGGGGGAGGAACTGGAACAGGAGGTGTATGCCGTTCAGTTGCTCCGCACCGCCAGCATCCTCAAGACCTCCAGCGGCAAGATACAGCGCCGAGCCTGCAAGGCAGCTTTTCTCAATCATACGCTGGACGTGGTTGGTGAATCGAAGCTGGATGAATCACAACAGACCGGGAAAATATCTGTGCCATCAGATGAAATTGTTTCTATACAGTCCTGGTTACTGGCTTGGATCCACGGTCAGCTGAAAGTACCGTTTGAGCAAATTGATCCAGACAAGCCGCTTACGGTTTACGGTTTGAATTCCATGAAGGCTGTTCAGCTACAGAATGCTTTTCTACAGCAATTCGGGATCAATTTCCCACCGTATCTTTTTTTCGAGAAAATAACTATACTCGAACTGGCTGATAGAGCCAGCAAACTCATTCATTAAATCCTAAATCCCAAGATCCAAATTCCAAATAAATTACAATACCCAAATCCCAAAGCTCATTTCGGAGGAGGCTTGGAATTTGATGGTTGGAATTTGTCTGGAATTTGGATTTTGGAATTTTGGATTTATTAAGTAATCCTTTGTTCGATGATCGTATAGAGATCATTTACGGTTTTCGATCGCGCGATATCTTCCGCATTGATCACCACATCGTAGTCTGTCTTGACCAGCGCAATCAGGATCAGGGCGTTGATGGAGTTCCATTCGAATACTTCGCGGAAATTGCTGGCGGGCTTTAATTTACCGGGTTCCAGGTCCTCGAATTCAACTTCAATTTTCTCGATAAATTCCTCGATGGTCATAACAGTAATTTTGAGGATGCAAAGGTAGGATATTTTTGCAATAAAATAGAAATTTTACCCACTCCCCGGTCTTCTCCCAGCTAGAATCGTTTCTTATACCCACCCCCCGGCCCCCTCCCTGCTTGCAGGGAGGGGGAGAAGGGGAAAGTGAGCTTCCCCCTCCCTTCCCGAAGGGAGGGGGATTGAGGGGGTGGGTATTATCCCTTCATCAGCTTCGCCATCTCCGCGATCGCTCCGTCAAACTCCCCGTTCTGATAACTGGCAACCAGCTTATGACGCTGAATTTTACCGCTGCTGGTCTTGGGCACCTGGTTGGAACGTATCGGAATAAAAATATTGATGGTCACTCCATACGTGTCCCTGAAAAACTGGTGAAGACTGAGGAATGTATTGCAGGTTGACTTGTTGGGTGAACCTACCAGGAACAGCAGGATCTGGTCCTGCCCTTTTTTGGGATCAAATAAACCTGCAATGATCACTTTGCCATAAGGAATGTCGGAATGTTTAATGGCCAGATTTTCAAGATCATGGGCATATAAATTCTTCCCACGGACAAAAATGATATCTTTGATCCTTCCTGTGATATAAAGATTATCATCGAAAATAAAACCTTTATCTCCGGTTTTTAAAAAGGTATTGCTGAACGAATTCCTGGTTTCTGCAGGATTATTATAGTATCCTGAAGTAATTCCCGAACCCCGTATCTGGATATGCCCTTCAAAACCCTCTCCCAGTGGATGCCCTCTTTCGCTGACGATTCTCATCTCAATATCATTGAGCGGTTTTCCGACACTCACCAGTTCGATCATGTCATGCGTATCCTCTTTTTCCAGAACAGCTTTACCCTCCTTCTGAAGTAGGGTTCGGTTGAATGTTGTTATGACAGGTGCCTTCAATAATTCAGAGAAAGTGATGGCCAGAGTCGCTTCAGCCATTCCATAGGCCGGCATCATAGATTCTTTTCTTAATCCGTACCCGGATAAACTATCCAGGAACCCATTCATTATTCTGGGGGAAATGGGTTCTGCACCATTTACTATTCCTTTTATAGAAGAAAGATCCCATGGATTGACTTCCCTGTTTTTTAAGTACCTTAAAAGCAGCGCCTGACCGAAATTTGGGCATCCGGTAATGGTACATCGTACTTCATCCATGACATCCAGCCATAGGCTTGGTTTTTTTACAAAATCTACAGGATCAATGAGATACTGATTACTCAATGAAAAAATAGGACAAATGTGGTACCCAAACAGCCCCATATCATGGTACAGCGGCATCCAGTTGGTGAACACATCAGTATTATGGAAGTCAAGGCCGGCACCAATCGCAGCGATATTGGTCAGGATGTTCTTATGCGTCAGGATGATCCCTTTTGGATCCCCTGTACTTCCCGAGGAAAACTGAATGAAAGCAATATCTGATTCCTTTGGTTTGGTCCAAACAAATTCCTCCGTTTGATTCTTTAATTCTTCTGCATTGATCAGGCTTGCCGCGGGGATGACATCCGACTGAAAACTGCCATACAGATCTGCCGAGAGGATTATCTTTGGATTTTGCAAAGTCCGGAATACATTGTCAATTTTTTGTGCAGGTTGATTGAATTCCGTGAACGACAAGGGGGGCTGAAGTATCGTGGGAATAAATCCACCCAAAAAACAAGCCCAGAGCACAGAAACGATTTCTACATTCCTGATCATTACGATCATCACCTTATCACCGGGGGCCAGACCGCTGGCCTGCAGGTTTCCTAATAATGCTGAAGCCCGGGATAAGAGCTCCTGATACGTCATGAATTTTATCCGTCCATCTGCCTGAACAAATCCAATCCCTTTATGCGGATAGACCTCCACTACCTTGATCAACAGGTCCGGAACCGTTCTTCTGTCATCATACCCCGCTTTCATGATCGCAAATTATCGTTTCATTTCTTCTCTGATCATCCGTGGTTTTACCCGCTGTGCCATGTTGTAGTACTGCCAGGTCCTTGCCGAGTCGAGCTGGTGAAGATAGTACCAGCTGATCATCATGCACAGGCGGTATTCAGGCTGGATGGAAACCGCTTTCTCCCAGTAGGGGATGGCCTGAACCGTATCGCCCAAACTCGCCCGGTAATTGCCCAGATTGACATACGGAAGGGATAGGGCAGGGTTCAGCCGGATGATCTCTTCATTCAAGGCTATGGCATCCGCTAGCGAATCGGCGTCGAAATAAAGGTTCGCCAGCTCTGACTTGATGTTTACGTTGGCTGGCTCCAGCCTGCTGGCGGTCCGCAGACTGGCAATGGCATTCACTGTATCTCCCTTCATTTTATAAGTATAACCCAGATTGAAGTACGGCTCGGGTCTTTCCGGCTGAAGCCGGGCCGCCCTGACCAGGTATGGAATTGCCTTATCGGGCTCTCCCAGCGTATAGGCATAAAAAGAACCGTAATTGTTCAGGATTTCAAAATTGTCAGGATAGACCTTTAATGCCTGATCATAATGTTTTTTGATCAGCCCTATCCATTTCGTCTGCTCCTCCATATCCATCGTTTCGGTGACATCCCTTGTCAACAAACTGGCATACAGCATATTAGCCTTGACTGACCGCTCAAGGTAAGGGATATCGCTTTCATAAAGGGTAAGGTAATTCTTCCAGTCCTTATTCCTGTTGAAGGTATGAACGGAATAGGGGATCAGGATGATCAGGCAGGTAACCAGGATCCCTGCAAGCGATGCTTTTGGAGGATCATCCGGGACAGGAGAGTTTCGAAACACCCTGAAAATAAGGTAGACCAATGCGATGCTGAATCCAAGGGAAGAAACATACAGGTACCGTTCGGCGACGATCCCGGGTGAAGGCAGGATAAAATTGGAATACATGGCCATCGTCAGGAGATAATACAGGATCGCAAAGGAGAGGATATGTTTCCGCCTGAACGTATACAATGCATAGATGAATAATGCCAGATGGATCACGATACTCAGGATGACCCACCCATTCGCCAGATTGACCACGGGGATCATGTCGTAGCCATAGTAGAAACGCAGAGGATGCGGAAAAAGGAGCATACGGAGATAGAACAGAAGAATGGAAAATCCCGTCCCGATCCTTAGCCAGATGTTTTTCTCAAAGAATAGCGGATTTTCGTAATACTGAACCGGTCTGACGTTTTCGGGGAGAATGAATCGGGTGAACACAAGAAACAGAATCACAAGCCCCAAGAACGACAGAGCTGAATAAAGCAGGGGCTTTGTCTTAACGTCTGTGAAGAAATAAAGGGCCAGGGGAAAGATGATGAAAAAGATCGCCGCTGTGGGTTTGGATAACAGTACCAGAATGAACATCAATACGCTCAGCAGGATGAAACGGACTTTTCTTGTTTCGGTAAAACGCAGGATCATGAGGAGCGTCAGGATGTTGAAAAGAAAGCCCAGCAGTTCATCCCGGTTCTTTAAGCTGGCCACGACCTCCGTGTGTATGGGGTGGGCAAGATATAACAGGGTGATGAGAAAGGGAAAGACCGGCGTATGATCTTTGAACAGTTTTTTCAGCAGCCGGAAAAGAAGAAGTCCGGTCAATGCATAGAAGAGTGCATTGAAGATATGGGAACGGCCTGGCTTGAATCCCCAGATGGCATATTCAACCGCATACGTGATCTTGACCAGCGGGCGATAACCATAGGTCAATTGTTCTTCCTGAGCATAACGCGAGGTGAGGATTTCGGGAATTGCCTTTAATCCCTGTGCGATCTGTTCATTCGGGTACGTCACCAGATGATCATCAAGGGAGTATTTGTTCCGATAGGTGTTCCCGTAAAGGACCAGACCGAAAAGAAATATGACCAGTCCGTAGATCCAGAGATTTTAGGATTTTGCGGGTGTAAGGGGCTTAAGATCTGGATTGTGAGGACGTTTGGTGCCGGATTTTTTCATCGGTTTTGATTTGCCGGCAAAATTAATAAAATACACGGGAGCCGCTACGATTAAGATCCGTAAAGTTCCCAGGTGAGAATAAGGTAATAGCCCATCCGATTAACCATTGGCCAAAGAATCTTCCAAAAGGATTGTCAGTCGTATAAAATCCTGAATGCTAAGCTGTTCTGCCCGAAGGGAAAACAAAGGATCGCTCAGGATCGCATGTTTGGATAGGATCTTCAAGGCATTCCGGAGGGTTTTTCTGCGTTGATTGAATGATGTCTTGACTACGGTAAAGAAAAATTCCTCATTGCAATCCAGATGATGCGTCTGGTTCCTGGTCAGCCGTATCACGGATGATTTTACCCTGGGTGCAGGAAAAAAAACGTTTTCACTCACTGTGAAGAGATAATCAATGTCATAATAAGCCCCGGTCAAAACGCTGAGAATTCCATACTTTTTGCTGCCGGGAGGCGAAACGATCCTCTCCGCCACCTCTTTCTGGAACATGCCAACCACTTCGGTCACCTGGTCACGGTGAGCGATGAGATGAAACAGGATCTGGGATGAAATATTGTAGGGAAAGTTCCCCACGATGGCGAAGTGTCCGTCAAAGATCTCCTTCAGGTCTTTTTTGAGAAAATCATCCTGAATGATGCTGTTACCCAAACCCGGGAGAAATTCGTTCAGGTAACCGACGGATTCCGGATCAATTTCGATCACCTTCAGGGAAGGAAACAATGGCAGGAGGTATTTTGTCAAAACACCCCGGCCGGGTCCCACTTCCAGCACCTGCAGATGGTGGGATGAAAGGCTGCCAACGATCTTACGGGCGATGTTCTCATCAGCCAGAAAGTGCTGACCCCACCTTTTCTTCGGCCTGACCGATTCCCTGAAATTGTCAATTGTCAATGGCCAACTTTTGATATTAAATTTTAATCTGCTGGTACTTACCTGTCTATTGCCAACTGCTGACTGCTGACTGCCAACTGCCGACTAATTCACCACATCGCCCCTGAGTTCCCTGAACCGCTTACGGGCTTCCACCACGAAAAGGCTTCCGGGATAATCCACCATAAGCTGCTGGTAGAGATCCATGGCCCTGGCCGGATCGTTAAACGGATCTTCCATCAGGGAGGCTCTCATCATCAGTGCGTTATCGGCCAGGATGTCCCAGGGATAACGGCTGATCAACTCCTGGAGAATGGTGTCGGCTTCGTGAAATTTTCCCTCCCTGAGTTTTATCTGAGCCTTTTTGTAGAGAATGTCATCCCCGATAGGATGACCCGGGCAGGACTGCTCCAGGGAGTCAAGTATCGTGAGAGCCTGATCATCTTTGTTCTGAAAAACCAGGAAATCAGCCCTGGCATACCTGCCCAGCACGGTGTAGGTGCTGTCTTCATCCATATTGTCGAGGATCAGCAGGGATAATTCCATGGCATCATTGGCGATGAGTTTGGAGGTGGCAGCCTTTAAAACATCGAGCTGGGCCTTTGCCCACTGGAATTCACTGATATAAAAGGATAGCCTGGCATTCCGGAATTTGGCCTCGTGCCCGATGGGTTCGTACTTGAATTCTTTTTCCACCTGCGAGTATAATAAGGTGGCTTCCCAGGGCTGACCGGAAAATAAGAGAATGTCCGCCAGTTCCATTTTTATCCCGGCGCGTTGCTGTGGTTTCAGGGTCTTTATCTGTCGGGCGATTTCCAGCAATGCGATGGCATCCTGTTGCCTGTTCAGGTAAAAAGCCTGCAAATGTGCCCTGTTTCGCATCAGGGATAAGGTCGTGCCATTGTAACCCAGCTCGTTCAGCAATTGATCGAAATGTTGATCCATGTCCAGCAGTACCTGCTGTTCGGGTTGATAAACGCTTGTACTCTTCAAAAAAGAGGCATTCAGCAGCTCAATGCGGGCTGAAAGGTACAGCCCTGAGGATTCGCCTTTTTTGACAATATAGCTGAAGGCATCCACGGCAGCGTCATAATCTTCATTGGATGTACATAACTGGCCGATCTCAAACACCCGGGCACCATCCTCATTGAATCTTCTGTCGAGCGCCTTCGCCTGGATTAATGCCGTTTTAAAATCCTTTTGCTGGATGGAATACCAGATCAGCATTTCAGAATAATAGATCTTATCTGGGAATTCCTGTGCTCTCTTCAGAAGGACCATCCTGAACAATTCACTTTTTGTTCCGTCCGGATCGGATGCCAGGTTGTTCTGGATCCGGTTCTGTACGATGTTGATCCTGGAAGGATCCACCTCGATCAAATTAAGGTATTCATTGAACATTTCTTCATATTTACCTTCCATTTCATAGATCTGGCCTATTTCCAGATAAAAGGGCTCAGAATATCCCAGTAATTCTTTGCCTCTTTTATAGGTTCGGATAGCATATTCTATTTCCCGGCGTGATTGAAAAGCTCCTGCAAGTTCAACGATAGCATTGCGATCGGCAGGCAGTCGTGAAAGGGCTTCCTCGTATTCCTTCTGAGCCCTGGCAGGTTCGTCCGACATCTGGTAGATATAGCCCAGGTCGACCAGATAACGTGATTTTTCGGGATAAGCCCTGATTTGCTTCCTGACCAGCTTTATAGCATCATTATACCTGCCTAGCTGGATCAGGCTGAAATAATAATAGCTGTAGTTGACATAACTTGGATTTTCATTGTAGAGTTTTTCATAGAGCACAACAGCTTTATCATATTGTTGTTGTGAATAATATTCTGCAGCCAGCTGGCTTTCATTGCTGGCATTGCTGGGGCGGGTGGATGCCGGTCTTCTGCTGATGATCCGGTTTGTTTCCGGCTGCTGCGCAAAAATCATCATTGCCGGTAACAGCATCCCCATAACAAATAGTACAATTTCCCTATAAATCTTCCAATACATCAACATTCTGTAATAATATTTCTCCTTTCTCCTCTCTCCTTTCTCCTCTCTCCTCTCTCAAATCATTCCAAACCCGGTATACGGTACCAATACTTCGGGAATCGTCATCCCGTTCGCACCCTGGTTATTTTCCAGCAGAGCGGCCACCACCCTGGGTAACGCCAGGGCACTGCCGTTTAGTGTATGGGCCAGCCTGGTTTTTCCCTCCTGGTCTTTGAAGCGTAATTTCATCCGGTTCGACTGGAACGATTCAAAGTTGGATACGGAACTGACTTCCAGCCATCTTGCCTGTGCAGCAGAATAAACCTCGAAATCATAGGTCAGGGCACTGGTAAAGCTCAAATCCCCTCCACAGAGTTTCATGATACGAAAGGGCAGCTGCAGTGCATGGAGAAGGCCTGCAACATGAGTACGCATCTCCTCAAGCGCTTCGTAGGATTTGTCCGGATGCACGATCTGCACGATTTCGACCTTGTCGAACTGATGCAAACGGTTCAATCCCCTGACATCTTTGCCCCACGAACCTGCCTCGCGGCGAAAACAGTTCGAATACGCCACATTTTTAACGGGCAGGCTTTCAGCAGGAAGAATAACGTTGCGGTACATGTTTGTAATGGGCACTTCAGCCGTCGGGATCAGGTAATAATTTTCCTCCGTCACGAGGTACATCTGGCCATCCTTATCGGGAAGCTGGCCGGTGCCATATCCGGAATCTGCATTGACCAGCAGGGGAGGCTGGATTTCAAGGTATCCGGCCTTGACAGCCGACTCCAGGAAGAAAGTGATCAGGGCCCGCTGTAATTTTGCACCTTTGCCTTTATAGAACGGAAAACCGGCACCTGTCACCTTATTGCCCAGCTCAAAGTCAATGATGTCGTATCTGCGGATCAGATCCCAGTGTGGCATGGCTTCCGGGCCAAGGTCAGGCAAAGCACCCTCCTGATAGACATTCTCGTTCTGTTCGGCTGAATAGCCTCGTGGTACGGATGCATGAGGGAGGTTGGGCAATTGCACCAGCAGGTCGTTCAACCGGTTTTCGGTTTCAGTCAGCCTTTCGCCCAGTTCCCTGGACTGTACCTTCCACACGGCAGTCTTTTCTTTCAGTTCACTGGCTTCCTCCACCCGGCCACTCTTGTACAGGATCCCGATCTCCCGGGCAGCCTGGTTTGATTCTGCCAGAATATCATCGAGGGTTTTCTGGATCTTCCGCCGGTCGGAATCCACCTGCTGGATCTCGTCCACCAGATGAATCGCTTTAAAGTTTTTGATTCCCAGGCGCTGGATAACTTCCTGCCTGTGGTCACGGATAAAGCTTAATTCTAACATGATATTGTTATTCGTTGTGATATGCTCGGCCTGAAGGCCTCGCGTCATTTATGGTCATTCGTAGTCATTCATAGTCATTCATAGTCATTTGACAATCTGTACCCCTTAACCTGCAACCTGCAACAAAAGTAACCATTTCTAAAAAAAAATCCCCTGATAATCAACCAGGAGATTTTTCTTTTTGGAGCGACCGGTCAATGATCGGTTCTATTCCTGCGGATTCTCAGCGGGTATTACCGACACATACGATCTGTCGTCCCTATGCTTGCTGAACTCAACGGTACCATCCACCAGAGCAAACAGGGTGTGGTCCTTGCCAATTGCGACATTCAGTCCGGGATTATGTTTGGTTCCCCTCTGCCTGACAATGATGTTTCCGGCCCTTGCGAATTGCCCGCCAAACACCTTAACGCCCAGTCTTTTGCTATGGGATTCACGGCCATTACGTGAACTACCCACTCCTTTTTTATGTGCCATGGTTAATTATGTTTCTAAATATATTGGCTTCAAGCTGCAAGCTTATTTACTGCTGACTGCTGACTGTTGACTGCTGACTGCCAACTGCCAACCGCCTACTTCTCCTCCGTTCCCTCTTCCTCAACTTTTTTTACCGGCCTTTTCCGCGGCTTCTTTGCCTTGGGTTCTTCCGGTGCCATCTCATCCGTTACCGCCTGGGGTACAGGGCTGCTTTCGATGATCGTTTCGGCAGCAGGGGCAGCCTGTTCTTCCACAACCGGTTCTTTCTTTTCCTTCGGTTTATCTCTTTTCTTTTCGGTCAATGAAATATCTTCAATAAGAATACGCGTAAGGTAGTCGCGGTGACCGGTCAGTTTCTGGTAGCCTTTTCTTTTTTTCTTTTTAAAAATCAATACTTTGTCACCCTTCAGGTGTGAAAGGATCTTTGCGGAGACCACTGCACCTTCAACCACAGGTGTTCCCACCCTGATTTTGCCATCGGCATCCACCAGTAAGACTTCCTCAAACCGGACCTGTGAACCTTCCTCGCCCTGCAGGCGGTGAACAAAGACTTCCTGACCCTGTTCAACCCTGAACTGTTGCCCTGCTATATCAACGATTGCATACATCTGTCTGTCAATTAGAACTACCTTAAAAAACGGAGCAGCAAAATTAGTAAAAAAATCGAAACTACAAATGTTGAGAATAATATTATTTTAGGCAATTGTGATAGTTGCAGGTCGGAGCGAAGCGGAGATCCCGCGACAGCGGGATTACAGGTTGCAGCTTGCAGCTTATAGCTTGAAGCTTGCAGCTTGCAGCTTGATGAATGTGCGAGCATTTATTAATAATGTATTATTATTTGATTTTTCTGACAGGTAATTAAAAATTTTTCATATTTCATTCTACATCCTTCATTCTTTCTAATTTTACAAAAACCTTTTCCATGGACATATATCCGCTTTATCTGGCAGGAGAATTCAGGAAATCTGCCGCTACCCTTGATGTTCGCAATCCCTATAACCAGGAACTCATCGCGCAGACTTACCTTGCCGACCAATCCCAGCTGGAAACCGCTATCCGGCAGGCGCTGGCCATACAGAAACAGCTCCGCGACATGCCTGCTTATGCGCGGCACGACCTCCTGCTGCAGATCGCCGATGAGATCACGGTCAGGAAACAATGGTTCACACAGATGCTCGTCAGGGAATCGGCCAAACCCTGGAAATATGCCGCCGCGGAGATCGAGCGGTCAATACAGACTTTTCGGATCGCCGCAGAGGAATCCCTCAGGCTTCCCAAGGAATACATCAGCATCGACTGGACCCCGGCCGGCGCTCATAAAGAGGGACTGGTAAGGTATTTCCCTGTCGGACTGGTGGCAGGGATATCCCCTTTCAATTTCCCGCTGAACCTTGCGGTTCACAAAATAGCACCGGCCATCGCGGCCGGTTGCCCGATCATCCTCAAACCCTCTTCCCTGACTCCGCTTTCCACACTGGAACTGGCAAGGATCTTCGAAAATACGACCCTGATCAAAGGATCGGTGTCCATCCTGCCGATGTCACGGGAAACCGGAAACCTGATGGTCACTGACCCGCGCATACGGCTGCTGTCGTTTACCGGATCTCCCGATGTGGGATGGATGATGAAACAGCAGGCCGGAAAGAAGAAGGTTCTGCTGGAACTCGGAGGCAATGCCGGGGTGATTGTAACCCGGAGTGGCCAGATCGAAGATGCCGTGGCAAAATGCGTGAGCGGCGCCTTTTCCTATTCGGGCCAGGTTTGTATTCATGCTCAGCGTATCTATGTGGAACAGAGTGTGTTCGACTATTTTACACGCCTGTTCATCGACGCTGTGAAGACACTCCGGGCAGGCGATCCGATGGATAAACAGACCGATATCTCCGTGATGATTGATGAAGCCAATGCCCGGCGCGTGGAGGAATGGATAGGAGAAGCGGTTTCCGCCGGGGCCAGGATCCTGGCAGGAGGAAGGAGGCAGGGAGCTTACATCGAGCCGACCGTTTTAACGAATACAGGATCCGGTATGAAGGTCTGTTCCATGGAAATATTCGGACCGGTGGTCACCCTGGAATCCTATGCCACCTTCGAAGAAGCCATCACAAAAGTGAACGACAGCCGCTTCGGCCTTCAGGCAGGCGTATTTACCAATAACATTGATGAAATGAACCAGGCATTCCTGGAACTGGAAACGGGCGGTGTGATCATCAACGATGTACCCACCTTCCGCATTGATCACATGCCCTATGGAGGCATTAAGGATTCGGGTAGCGGAAGGGAAGGAGTACCTTACGCCATGAGGGAAATGATGGAACCTCGTATCCTCGTAAAAAATTGTTAATTTTATTCATTTACATGCCATCGAATAAAATCTTCATTAATTTTACAAAACATTTCATACAAATGCTTGCTTATAATCTTGTTTTGTTTTAATGTTGCAAGATTTTTTAACAAATTTCCATGGAGATCATGTAATTTATATAATATTGTATTACTTTTACCATTACGGAAAAAAGAGAGAATCATAATCAATTCAATCGTTACATAAGGAGATGGCTTTGGGAATAAACCTGGGGTGATATTCCTGAAATTGAGTTCATTTATGACCCGGACAAAAAAAGTGATTTATTTTTGAATTTATTTTATTTATTATATATTTGCAGCAAAATGTCTTATTAACTTAAAATTTAATACGTATGAAAAAGGTTACTCTTTTTGCAAGATTAACAATGATAACCATGTTTTCATTGTTTTTCGGATTTCAGATTGGTGCCCAGATGGTAGTTGACGTTGGGATCTACTCAGGGACAGTGTCCTATATCCCGTTCTATGGTTATTATAACTATGGTTATTCCAAGTGTATTTATAAAGCCACAGATTTCGGTGATAACATGCCCAAGCTCATTACCAAGATAGGGTATTTCGGCACCACGCAGTACGGTGGGTCCAATCCCATTCTGAATCTGACATGCTGGATGAAGGAGATCAGCGAAAGTGCCTGGACTACCAACACTTTCCCTGATAATGACGCGGCCATGATCGCCGATGGATGGACATTGGTCTGGGCGGGAGATTACCTCCCGTTTGTCGGAGTCAATGAATTTACGCTCAGTGCACCCTTCCTGTACTCAGGGCAGGGAAATCTGGCCATCGCCTGGCGTAACTTGGACGGGCAGTACAGCGGAAACCGCTATGTTTACTGGGAGCGTTTTACCGGTACGACCAACCAAACGGTGTACAGGTATTTTGATTCTCCCATTCCCCCACCGTTTCCAACCGGCAATTATTACAGCTATGTTCCCCGGTTAAGGGTATTTTTCCTCCCGCCAACGGAAGGAACCGTTACCGGTACGGTAACCGATGCAATGACCGATCTTCCCATATCCGGAGCCCTGATGAGAGCCTACAGCATTTTTGGGGAGGTCTTTTCGTTCTCCGATGGATCAGGTGACTATTCCTTGACCATAGGAACGATGGGTAACTATACCACGGTTGAAGCCAACAAGGCAGGGTATGACATTGGTTCTGTTGAAGTGATCATTCCCCCGGAAGGAACTGTCGAAGCAGATATTGAACTTAGTGAAGCGAAAGTTCCTGTCAGTGGTGTCCTGGCTCAGATCGTCCAGGCAGATGTGAACGTGGTCAAAGTCACCTGGAGCATTCCGGAAGGATACTACGAAATCATCTATGATGATGGCGTATTTGAAAACATGATTGCATGGCAGACTCCGGGCAATTACAATGCCCTGAAATTCACTCCGGACGGATATCCCTGCACCATTCACTATGGCTCTGTCAATATTGGTGATGGCACATATCCTGCAGGTGGTGACATTCTTCAGGAGTTTACCATCGCAATTTTCGACGATGACGGTGCCGACGGCATGCCGGGAACCAAACTGGCCGAGGTGGATGTGACACCGGAAGAAACAGGCTGGGTCCTGTGGGATATCAGCGACAGACCGGTGGTCATCACCAGTGGTGAATTCTACGTTGCCATGGAGCAGGGTGGTTCCTATCCGGACTGCGCGCCCATCGCCATTGACGAGTCCAATCCGGTGTTCCGCAGCTATCAGAAATTCGGAACCGGTCCCTGGTACGAATCTGCATTCAATGATTTCATGATCCGTACGGTCGTTTCCAGTCCGGGCGGAGCGGGAGCCCGCGCTGACAAGTCGGTGATCCACCAGGGTACCCGGCCTCCGAGAGGAGAGTGCAATTATCTGTCAGCACCCAAAATGAAAACCGGTTATGAAGGCGAAGGCTTATACATACCAGTAGAAGGCGGCGATGCCCCCAGGGCGCTGTCTCATTATATGGTCTACCGCCTCCATGAAGGTGATGAAGGCAATCCAGCCAACTGGACCCTCCTGGCAGGCTATGTAACCAACACCACATATTACGATAATGCATGGATCTCCATTCCCAATGGCGGATACCGCTGGGCAGTGGTTGCTGTCTACGATGCCGGCAACTCACCTGCTACCCTATCCAACCTGCTGGGTAAGAACTGGACATCCGATGTTACCATCAATATCACACTTTCCTCAAACCAGAGCCCGGAAGGCGCCTATGTTACCTTCATCAACCAGGATGGCCTGCCGGAACACAGCTACAGTGCCGTCGCCGGCCCAACGGGTGTTGTTGAATTCAAGGGAGCATGGAACGGCACCTACGACCTGACGATCATAATGCCGGGATTCGATATCTATACACTCAATGATTATGTCCTGAACGGAAATGTGGTGTGGGATATCGAGCTCCAGGAAATAACTGACCCGCCAAAGAATCTGTATGTGGATCCGCTGACGTTGCTTGCCACATGGGAAAAACCGGGCGGAATGACCGAATTGTGCTTCTATCCTTTCCAGAACCAGGCACAGTATGATGAGTGGACGGAGGATCCCTCCGGTTCCAACTGGGCGTATTATACAAGTCTTGGTAATCCTGCACCTTGTGCATATTTCAACTGGTCACCTTCTGTGACAAATTACACGCACACACTGACCAGCCAGGTGTATGATTGCAAGTTCTATACTTTTCAGCTTACACTGGAATATGATGTGTACCTGAATGACTATGCATCAACCAATCAGGAGCACCTGGCCATCGAAGTATATGATGGAACAGAATGGGTTACCCTGCGCGACTTTGTCAATTCAGGCAGCATTGCCTGGACCCATTGCGTTGATCAGGTCGAAGACTATGCCAATGAAAATCTCCAGATCCGGTTCAAGGCTTACGGAGCGGATTGCTATAACATCAACTACTGGGGAGTGGATAATGTGCGGCTCTGGAATTACAGCGAGAAAAATCCCATCGGATTTACGGTATACCTGGATGACTTCATCTCAGGGTTCACGACCGAAACATTCTTCCAGTATGATCCCAATTCCGTTAACTGGGGACAGACTTATGTGAGTGGTGTTAGCTGCTACTATGCCAGCGGACATTCACCTAGGATCAACTATACGTGGGTTTCCGCCTTTCTGCCTCCTCCATCCAACCTTGAGGGAGAAGATGTGGGACATACCGCACACCTGACCTGGAGTTTACCCTCAGGGCAGGGTGAAGCATACTGGATCATTTACGACAACGGCAATGCCGATAATGCCATGGCATGGAACAGCCCGCAAGGAGAAACCGCCGTCCGCTTTACACCGCTTGCATGGCCCTGCACACTGTCATCATTCCAGATGTACATCTGGGATGGTACCTGGCCGGCAGGTAATATCTATGTACCCCTCGGCATCAGGATTTATGCAGCCGATGGTTCAGGCGGATACCCGGGCACATTGCTGGGACAGAAAGATGTCACTCCGACATCTGCCTACTGGGTGACCTTTGATATTTCTGATCTGGGCATTACGATCACCTCAGGTGATTTTTACCTTGCACACATGCAGCTGGGTTCATATCCAAACTGTGCCCCGACAGGTATCAGCTCCAGTTCATCCGGAACCGGACGTGGTCTTGACCATGCCGTCGGCTCAGCATGGGGGGGGCCAAGTTACGATCTGTACATGATCCGCGCGGGTGTGTTTGGAAACACTGAGGGTAACTATGTTCTCGAACCTACCATGATCTATCCTTCGTCAACCGAATCCTTTGACGCGAATGCATCTACCTCCATCAATCCACCAAACGGTCAGGCATTGAGCGGGGAAGTGAAACTGGGAAAAGCAAACTATGACAACGGTGGAACGCGCGAACCGGTATATGGTGAACTGCTCTCCTTCAATATTTACAGGAATGGATCGTATATAGCCAATGTAGCTCCCACCTCAGGTGGCACACAGGAATATTTCGACCAGGATTTACTGGCTGGCTACTATGACTATGAAGTGTCAGCCGTTTATGATAACCCAACCCCGGGCGAGTCAATGAAGGAAGGCCCCACCACGGTGTATATTAATGGTGAAGGCACCATTTACGGTACCGTCTCCAAGTTCGGTAGCCAGTTTGTACCTATCGAAGGAGCACTGGTTACCGCTACGGGTTCGTGGGGTACCTGGACTGCCTATACGGGTAGTAACGGTGCCTATATCCTGGAAGGTGTGACGGAAGATACATACACCATGACCGTGGAAGCCGACGCTTTCGAATCACAGGTACTGGAAGGTGTGGTACTGGCAGATGAACAGAATCTTGAAGTGAATTTTGAACTGTATGAATTCCCGTATCCGGTGATCGGTGTGACGGCTACGCGTAATCCAGCCCACACGGAGGTACTGGTTGACTGGTATGAATACAGCGATTTCTACACGATCTTCTATGATGATAACGAAGCCGATAACGTAACGGCATGGCAAAAAGCGGGCAGCATGCACGCATTGCGCTTTACGCCGATGGCTTATCCGGCCGAGATCTACGGAATCCAGATCAACATCTACGACGGTACATGGCCCACAGGTGTAAACCTGCAGCCCTTTGAAGTTGTTGTCTATGCTGATAATGGTCCTGACGGAATGCCCGGCACAGAACTGGGCCGTACCATGGTCGAACCGTTTGCCTATGGCTGGGTGGATGTCAGTTTTGCAGAAAATCCAATCGCTCTAGCCAGCGGTGACTTCTATGTAGCCATGGTTCAGGGCGGCGACTACCCGAACTGCGTACCCATCGCAATCGATGAAGATGCAATGGTTTATAGAAGCTATTCACGCGACGTATCGGAAAATGGACCCTGGGTGGTCTCCGAACTTGCTGATTTCATGATGCGCGCCTTTGTCTATGATGAAGAAAAAGGCATGAGCATCCTGGGTTACACCGACAATACGCGTACCGTGAACATTGGAGAACTGGGAGACAATTCCCTCACAATGAATACACCGAAAGCTCTCAGCGGAACGTATACAGTTGGTGACGGCATCTTCAAACCCGTGAAAGAAGGCGAAGTTTCCAGAGACATTGAAAGCTACTCGGTTTACCTGGTAAAACAGGGTGAGGAAACCAATCCTGCCGCATGGGTTGAAAAGGCCGAAGTTACGGAAACCAGCTACCTGGATACCGACTGGACATCGTATGCAAAGGGATGGTACAGATATGCAGTAACAGCAAACTACTCATATAATGTATCCGAACCCTCCTTCTCCAATCTCGTACCCAATGGATTTGAACATTCAGTGACCATTAATGTCCGTACAAACGATGGTTCACCGGCAACCGGTGCACAGGTTATCCTTGCCAGAGAAGATGGCAATCCCAACTACTACTACACAGCTGTTGTTCCTGATAACGGCGTTGTGTTCTTCAATAAGGTTGTATGGGATGGTGTCTATAAACTGGATATCACAAAGGAATATTACAATCCTTACTCATTGTCTGGACTTGCCATCTATGCTGACATCACGCTGAATGTGCAACTGCAGGAGGTCTTCCTGCCACCAGCATGCTTCTTTGTTGACAACATGACCGGCGTTGCCACCTGGTGTCCTCCGGTACTTGAATACCAGACTGCTTTTGAAGAAGGCTTCGAAGGAGGTGTTATCCCCACAGGATGGACGCAGGAATACCTCAGTGACACGCAAACCCCATGGGTTATCAGAACCGGTGGTGCACAGGGTGTACCGGAAGGAGCCCATGAAGGTCAGTACAATGCCTATTTTGTCGGAAGTACTGCGATCACACGTCTGATCACACCTCCGATCAATCTAGCCAATGCCATGGTGCCCAAACTGAGCTTCTGGCACGCGCAACCAACGGGTGCTGGCCAGGATGAATTGAAGATTTACTACAAGACTGCACCCAATGCCATATGGAAGACCCTTACAGGATACTTTGAGGATATTCCTGCCTGGCGTCACGAAGAGATCAACCTGCCCATGCCAACCGGTACCTACCAGATTGGGTTCGCGGGTGATTCTCCGGAAACATCAGGAATGGGTATCAGCCTTGATGAAATCAAGATTTCTGTCGGTGTTATGCCGGAAGGTCGTGCCCCGAGTTCTGCAAGATCCCTGGAGGGATACAATGTATACCTGAATGGCATCCAGCTTGCCTTCACACAGGAGCTGACCTATACGTATACCGACCTGGTCCTCGGTCAATTCTATGTAGCCGGTGTTCAGGCCGTTTATAGCGGTGGAGAATCCATCATCCTCGAAGTACCGTTCACCTACTATACCTGCGACTTCTTCGCCCCACCGGTGAATTTCACAGGCGCAGTCAATGGAATGAACGTTATTCTGAACTGGGAGTTACCGGCAGGTATCACCCCGGTCGAATACCTGATCAAGTATGACGATGGAGTTGGGGAAAATGCAGTTGCATGGAACGTTGTGGACAGCGAGTTTGCCGTCAGGTTCTCCCCCAAGGGCTATCCGTGTGATCTCCTCAAGTTCCATATGAATATCTGGGACGGCACATGGCCGGCCGGAGATATCCTGAATCCGTTCAGAATCATCGTCTATGACGATGACGGTCCTGGTGGATTCCCGGGAACTGAACTCGGTTCTATGGATGTGACTCCTGAGAACTATAACTGGGTTGTGTTCGACATTTCCAGCCTTGGAATTACGATCAATGACGGTGATTTCTACCTGTCGCACATGCAGATAGGAACCTATCCGAACTGTCCGCCGACCGGTATTGACGAAACATCAGGCGGCCAGGGAAGATCGTATAATAGAGTCGCGGGTGATTCATGGGTGGAAGAACTATCCTATGATCAACTGATGATCCGTGCCACGGTGTATGGTATCAGCATTGGAACGCAGGTACTTGAACCTGTTACGGTTCCGCGTTCAAACAAGACCATCGACCCGTCAGCGGTCATCAGCATGAAACCTTCCGGAGTTACTCCGCCCGCAGGTGATATCATTCTTGGCGACGGCCAGATTGAAGTACCCGGCAGCAGAGGTGGTGACTTCATCCTGCAGGGATTCTATGTATGGAAGGATAATGTGAAACTGACACCGGTGCCCATCGCATCCACAGTTTATATTGATAACTGCTCACCGGGTGGTCTGTTCGAATACAATGTCACAGCTGTATATGACTTCGGACAGAGCTGTCCGTTCGATCCTCCGTTCATCGCCAATGTTGGTGGTGACCTCGAACCTCCGGTCAACCTGCAGGCCTTCCTGCTGGAAAACGACGACGTGCTGCTGACCTGGAGTCCTCCGGGTGCACCTACCGGCGAATGGATCGCATGGGACGATGGTATCTATGCCGCCAGAGTGGGTCTGACCGGAATTACGGAACCAACAATCTGGGATGCCGCTGCAAGATTCACACCTGCCGACCTTCTGCCCTACGACGGCATGTACCTGACCAAGATCAGGTTCGTACCGGCTGAGGCTACCACGATCGCTACTTATAGTGTCATGGTTTGGGTTGGTGAAGGAGCTGCAATGGAAGTTGTCAGCCAGGCAGTACCGGCCCCGGTTATCAATGACTGGAACACCATAATCCTGGATGATCCTTACCTGATCGATGCCACACAGGAACTCTGGTTCGGTGTTGAGTATGTTCAGGTTGCCGATGGATATCCCGCAGGGTTGGATGATGTTGCCAATTACGATGGCAAGGGTAACAAGATCTACTATGAGGGAGCCTGGTATAACCTGATGTCTGATTTTGGCATTGACGGTGATTTCAACGTAGAAGCCTATGTCTCCACGGAAGTCGCCAACTATGCTCCGGTTGTTCCTATCGTAAGACAGGAAGTCAGGAGCCCGGGCAATACCACCTTGGCCGTTGTAAAAGCTGATAATCCGGCTTACGCTCCGAATGACGATACCAGAGGTCTGATGGGCTACAACCTGTGGAGAAATGGTAATAATGTTGCCTATATCCCGACTCCGGATACTTCGTACACAGATGCCGGCCTGTATCCCGGTACCTATGAGTACTATGTGTCAGCAATCTATACCGAAGGTGAATCCTGGGCCGAAGGTCCTGCTTCCGTGACCGTAACGGGCCGCGGTACCCTGAAGGGCTATGTATTCAATGCCCAGACGGGTGCTCCGGTGATCGGTGCTACGGTCAGTCTTCCGGGTGGATTCTCTGCTGTGACAGGTTATGATGGTAAATACAACCTGGCCAACGCACCGGCAGGTACGTTTATCGTGTCATGCGTTGCAGAAGGATTCAATGCCAAAACTATCCCGGGTGTGGTCATCAAACATCAGGAAACCACGGTCCTCGACATTGGAATGTACGACCTGACCGTTGCTGTACTGCCGTTCTTTGAACCATGGGACGAGGCATCCTTCGATGCTCAGGGCTGGACATTCGATCCTGCGATCAGTGCAAACTGGATGTTCAATGAAAATGACGGTAATCCATTACCCACAGCCGCTTTTGCCTGGTCGCCAGCAGTGGAAGACTATTCAATGGCGCTGGTAAGCCCGTGGATCGATGCAACATCAGCCACCACCAACGTTACGCTGAAGTTCGACCTCTTCCTGAGTGGATATGGTTATGCGAACGAAAACTTCATGACCATTGAAGTTTGGAATGGCACCTCATGGGTTGAAGTTGCCGAGTTTAACGATACGGAGGATATTCCATGGACTACTTACAAATATAACATCTCCACCTCCGCTCTGGGCAAACTGACACAGGTACGGTTCAGGGCCAACGGTCTGGATAGTTATAACATTAACTGGTGGTACGTAGATAATATCAAGGTTTACGAATCCATCACCTACACGCTGTATGGAACGGTTACGGAACTGGCAGGCGGTGCCCCCATCGAGGGAGCTGAGATCGCTGTTGAAACCTATGAACCGGTCTATACGAATGCCGCAGGTGAATACTTCGTCGATGTCGAACCCGGCACCTACGATGTTACCTGCAGTGCCAACTGCTTCAATCCAATCGTGGTCTACAACCTGGCAATCACCGGAGATCTGGTGAAGAACTTCGCGCTGAACCAGCCTATCCTTGTAACCGATCCGGGTCAGATCGTGGTAGATCTGGCACCATATGGTGTGACCACCGAGTACATCACGATATCGAATGATGGTAATGGTGTTCTCAGATGGGTTGGTGCAATTACACCAGAGATTACATGGGCTTCACTGGGTGTCGACAACGGTACACTCGGACCAGGCCAGTTCGTCGAAGTACCTGTCTTCATTGCTCCGGAAGGACTCTTTGAACCAGGTGACGTGCTGAACGCCATGATCAATATTACAGAAGAACTGGGTTGCTTCAGCTCAGAAATACCGATTACGATGACCATCATTGTCGGTGTTGATGACCCGATTGCCGATGGTATGATTCAGATCTATCCGAACCCGGCCACCAATTATGTGAACCTGACAGTCACAAATGATGTGAAAGAGATCAGGATCATAAATTATATCGGTCAGGTGATGGATGCCATCAACGTAGTCGATTCCAAGCTGATCCAGCTCAATACAACTTCCTACGCCACGGGTACCTATATGGTTGAGTTTACCAAAACCAATGGCGATAAGGTTACCAAATCAGTGGTGATTGCACATTAATCATCGCACTGAATACGGAAAAAGAGGCTCCATCGGGGCCTCTTTTTTTATGATGAGGGGGCAAACCATTGTTGCCCCCTCACTATATTTGTAGCCATGTATTCGGTAAGTAATATATCCGTTCATTTTTCCGGGAATTACCTGTTTGATGATGTTTCATTCCTGGTCAATCCCAGGGACCGGATCGGACTGGTCGGGAAAAACGGTGCCGGAAAAACCACATTGCTGCGAATCATTAAAAAGGAGTTTGAACCTGAAACCGGTCAGGTGATCATCCCAGCCGATAAGAAAGTCGGATACCTTCCTCAGGAGATAAGTATTTTCCGCTATGCTACTGTTTTTCAAGAGGCCCTGAGCGCCTTTGAGGAGGCGTTGCAGCTGAAGGAAAGCATTGAGCGCAACAGCACAGCAATCAGCCAGATGACGGAATTCCATTCAGCCACCTATGACCGCCTGGTGGAAAACGTAAATAAAGCCAAAGAACGATTTGAAGTGATCGGTGGATTTACCATGGAAGCTGAAACGGAAAAGGTGCTTCTGGGACTCGGATTCAAATCCACGGATTTCGGCAGACCCATGTCCGAGCTCAGCGGTGGCTGGCAGATGCGGGTGGAACTTGCGCGGATACTCCTCTCGCGGCCTGATCTGTTGTTGCTGGATGAGCCCACGAACCATCTCGACATCGAGTCCATTCAGTGGCTGGAGGAGTTTCTCATCTCCTACCCGGGAGCTGTTATCCTTGTCTCACATGACCGGGCACTGCTCGATAACGTGACTTCCCGCACCATCGAGATTTCCTTGGGAAAGATCATTGATTTCAATGCCAGGTATTCGGATTTTGTGGTGATGAGGGAGCAGCTCAGGGAACGGCAAATGGAGACCTATAGTAACCAACAGCGGCAGATTGCACAGATCGAACGGTTCATTGAACGGTTCCGGTATAAGAATACCAAATCGCGCCAGGTGCAATCGCGGATCAAAATGATGGAAAAAATGGAACGCATAGAGGTGGAGGAGATTGATCAGTCAGCCATCCATTTCTCATTCCCTCCTGCGCCAAGATCCGGGAAGGTAGTCTTTGAGGCCAGGAACCTGTCCAAACATTTTGGTGACCTTGAAGTGCTGCGGGATCTGAACTTTGCTGTGACGCGCAACGATGCCATTGCATTCGTCGGCCGCAATGGCGAGGGTAAAACCACCCTATCCAGAATCATTGTCGGCGATCTCGACTATGAAGGGACCGCTGCCTTCGGCCATCAGGTGAGCATTGGCTATTTTGCCCAGAACCAGTCTGAATTGCTGGATCCGGATAAGACGGTCTTTCAAACCATTGATGATGTTGCCGTAGGCGAGATACGGTCAAAGATACGTGGAATCCTCGGCAGTTTCCTTTTCAGTGGCGATGAGATCTATAAAAAGGTAAAGGTCCTTTCCGGCGGCGAGAAATCGCGCCTGGCCATTGCTTCCCTGATCCTCAGACCTGTCAATCTGCTCGTTCTCGATGAGCCGTCAAACCACCTGGATATGTATTCCAAGGATATTCTCAAAAATGCACTTATCCACTACGATGGGACCCTGATCATTGTATCCCACGACAGGGATTTCCTCCAGGGACTGACAAATAAAGTGTTTGAGTTCAGCAATAAAGGGATCCGTCAATATATAGGCGATATCTATGATTACCTTGACACCCGTAAGCTAACCTCCCTGAAGGATCTCGAAATGTTGCCAGATGGAACGGACCAGCGGACCTTGAAATCATCTTCTGATCAGAAGCTCAAATACGAACAAAAGAAAAAATCCGACAGGGAACTTCGTCGGCTGACCACCCGGATTCATCAGACGGAAGCAGCAATCAATCAGCTGGAACTGGAGATCAACCAGATCGACCGGTACCTTTCCGATCCGGTTACCTACCAGCAGGAACTGACTGCTCCCGGCATATATGAAAGGTATGCACGTCTGAAGGAACAACTGGATACGGAAGTCACACGCTGGGATGAGTTCCACAGGGAGCTTGAGCAATGGAAAGCGCTGAACGGATAGCTTAAAATTCCCGTTGCATCATTCCGCGGATGAGTGATTCAAGAACGGCCTTGTTTTCATCTTTCACCCCCACCATTTCGAGATCTTTCAATGCCTTTGCGTAATATTCCTTCATCACCTCAAACGTTAGATCCTTGATGCTGAGCCTGGAATATATTTCCGTAATCCGGGCCACTTTGCCAGCCGGATCGGCCATCTGGACGCGGAAGAGGTTGAGCAAATCGGTACGGTCAGATTCCCCGGCCTCTTCAAGCGCTTTCAGGTAAAGATAGGTTTTCTTGTTGGCAACGATATCTCCACCGGTCTTTTTCCCAAACAGGGCTTCATCGTTGTAAATATCCAGAAGATCATCCTGAAGCTGAAAAGCCATACCCATGTTTAATCCGCAAGCATATAAACATCGGGCGTCCTCCGGGCCTGCTCCGCCAATCAGCGAACCGATATTCAGGCTGCCTGCAAAAAGGGCTGCAGTTTTCAGCCGGATCATGCCGAGATAATCCTGGATCGTGATATCGGACTGATCCTCAAAATTCATATCCAGCTGCTGACCTTCGCACACTTCAATGGCCGTCCGGGTAAAAACCTCCAAGACTGCTGGCAGAATCTCTTGATCACAGTGAAGTAAATGCCGGTAGGCCAGTGCAAAAAGCGTATCACCTGAAAGAATGGCAATATTTGCATTCCATTTCTCATGTACCGTTGATTTACCTCTCCTCAGCGGTGCCTGGTCCATAATATCGTCATGCAGCAGCGTGAAGTTGTGGAAAAGCTCGATCCCGATGGCAGGGGAAATCGCTTTCTGAACGTTACCGTTAAAAAGATCACATGCCGCCAGGACAAGCACGGGCCGAAGGCGTTTCCCTCCATGGGATAACGTATAAGTAATGGGTCCGTACAGTTCAGGCGGATATCCGGAAAGATCCTGCCTGGAGAGCGATTCGGAAAAGATTTTTTGCAAATCCTGTATGGAATTCATCACCGGATAGTTTACCTGATCAGATCAAGAAGGTATTTTCCATACCCGCTGTTAAGCAGAGGCTGAGCCACCGCGGTCAGCTGTTCCCGTGAAATGAATCCCATCCGGTAGGCAATTTCCTCAATGCATCCAATTTTGAGCCCCTGCCGGTCTTCGATCACCTCGACAAACTGGGAGGCCTGCAACAGGGAAGCAAAGGTCCCTGTATCAAGCCATGCCGTACCTCTGCTTAAAATGCCCACCCTGAGCTTCTTTTTTTCCAGGTAATGCCTGTTCACATCCGTGATCTCGTATTCCCCCCTGGCACTCGGCTTCATGTTCCTGGCTACCTGAATGACAGAATTATCATAAAAATACAGTCCCGGGACTGCATAGTTGGATTTGGGTTGTGCAGGCTTTTCCTCGATGGAGATGGCATTCAGCTCATCGTCAAATTCAACCACACCATAGCGTTGAGGATCAGACACATGATAGGCAAAAACAACTCCACCTTCAGGATCGTTGTTTTTCTGTAACAATTGCTGCATCCCTGTGCCATAGAAGATATTGTCACCCAGGATCAAAGCTACTTTATCATTACCGATGAACTCCTCTCCAATGACAAATGCCTGGGCTATTCCGTTGGGAATGGCCTGCTCTGCATAGCTGAAGGATAATCCCAGGGAATGACCGTCGCCAAGCAGCCGTCTGAAATGCGGCAGGTCATGCGGTGTCGAAATGATGAGGATCTCACGGATACCCGCCATCATCAGCACCGATAGCGGATAATAGACCATCGGCTTATCGTAGATGGGCATCAGTTGTTTGCTTATGGCCAGGGTGATGGGAAATAACCGCGTACCCGAACCACCTGCAAGGATGATTCCTTTCATACTGTGAAAATTTTCACAAAAATATCAATTTAATCCATTATTTTTGAAGAAATGACCGTAATGACTGCTGCTGGACAGAAGGTACTCTTTATCGACACAGCCCATCCCTTTTTATGGGAAGAGCTGACCGGGATGGGTTATGTGTGTGAGCAATTTCCGGAATATACCTATCATGACTTTATCAGCATCATCGCTGATTATTCGGGAATCATCATACGCAACAAGATCCGGCTGGATCGGGAACTGCTTTCCCATGCCACTTCCCTGCGTTTTATCGCCCGGGTCGGGGCAGGTATGGAGGGCATTGATACAGCATTCGCACAGAAACGGGGAATTGCATGCCTTAACGCCCCGGAGGGAAACAGGGATGCTCTGGCTGAGCATACCGTTGGCATGATCCTGTCGCTGGTCAACCATATAGTGAGAGCCGATGCCCAGGTCAGAAACGGAATATGGGACAGGGAAGGGAACCGGGGCATGGAACTGATGGGAAAAACCATCGGGATCATTGGATATGGCAATATGGGAAGCGCGTTCGCAAGACGACTGAGTGGATTTCAGATGGAAGTGCTGGCCTATGATAAGTACAAGACCCATTACGGGGATTCCTTCGTAAGAGAGGCCGACATGGAAGAACTTCGGGTCAGTTGCGATCTGGTGAGCCTGCATGTACCCCTTACCGATGAAACACGGCACTTGGTGGATGAACGGTTTATCGAATCTTTCAGGAAAAATTTCTTTCTGATCAATACGTCCCGCGGACAGGTTGTCAATACGGCTGATCTGATCCGGCATCTTGATTCGGGTAAGATCCTGGGGGCAGCACTGGATGTGCTGGAATGGGAAGACAGTACTTTCGAAGCATTGAAGGAGAGTACGGATAATGAGCTTTTTATGGAGCTTTTACGCCATGAAAATGTGATCTTTTCACCCCACGTTGCCGGGTATTCGGCTGAATCGCCCCTTAAAATGGCAAAGGTGATTGTCGACAAGATAAAAAATGAATTCGGGTGGTAAAAAAAATTCTAATTTTGCACCGGAATTTTATGGCCCTGTTTTCGTAAATTTCTTGATTATCATTAAGATAACGAAATATTGATTGTTACGAATGAAACGATTAGATAAAGTATTCAGTGGCAAGACCCTCGCAATCTTATCCGGAGGGGGAGATACCCCGGCCATCAATTCCAGCATTGAAGCCATCCGTAACCGGGCTTCATTGCTGGGTTTTCGTGTGTTCGGTATCCGTCATGGCTGGAAAGGTCTGCTGGGTGACGGAGATGTCGTTGACCTGTCGCACCAGCCTTACAATGGCTGGTACGGAGGTTCTGCGCTTCGGTCAAGCCGCACCAATCCTTTTCCATCAAAAAAGAACCCGGAATCCCGAGTCCCGCAGGTTTTGGAGAATCTCGACCGGTATAAGATCGACGTGCTGGTAACCATTGGGGGTGACGATACCAATGGAGCAGCCAAGCGTTTGTATGAAACAGAAGGCGTACCTGTCATCGGTTTTCCGAAAACCATTGATAATGATTTGAGAACCAGGACAATACACCATTATCACGAATCGGAAATCGAAGCTGTCCTCTGTCCCGGATTCCCATCCGCTTCCAAAGCTGTCGTCGAATATACATCACGCATCCGGACCACAGCCGAATCCCATTCCCGGATCCTGGTCATGGAAGTGATGGGGAGAGATGCAGGATGGCTGACCGGAGCTGCCGTTTTTGGAGGTGCCGACCTGTACCTGATTCCCGAATTTGAGATCACCAGGGAAAGAAAAGAGTTCTTCCTGGAGACCGTGAAGGAGACCTACCTGAAATCTCCTAAAAAAACCCTGATCATCGCTGTTTCTGAAGGCGTAAGGTGGTATGATGATAAACTGGAAAAGGTCGACGTGGTGTACGCCAGCTCTGAGGTGGATGAATATGGCCATCCCCGCTTTGGAGGAATCAGCGGAATAATCGCCAGCGAGATCTACAACAAGCTTCATATTGACTCCAGGGCAGTCATGACAGGCTATTATCCCCGTTCAGGGAATTGCAGTGAGTATGACCGCCGCCTGACCATGACGCTGGCCGATAAGGTGGTTGATCTCATCCTCAGGGAAGATTATGGCCAGATGCCGGTCATGAAAGAGATCGTCCCCTATGAACACCTGGAAGAGTTCAACACCGGCTCGATCGATATGGGAAGGGTTGGAAACCGTTCGCTGCCGGATGAATATTACGACGTTAACCGGTTCCAGTTCTCGGATGCTTACGTCGCCTTTCTGGAAAACATTCTTGAGCGGCCAAAAACCATGGATTTTATGTATGATTTCCCGGTTGTTCTTCCTGAAGAATAGGAAACAGACGGTTCTATTTATCATGGAGAGTTGGACTTAAAGGAAATACAGGCTCTTTACGCTCAGGACGCACGTGTTCAACAGGTTAGGGATATCCTTCTTGAGAACCACCCCGGATGCCGATTACATATAAAGGGTCTTTTGGGTTCATCCCGTGCTTTTTTTTCGTCATCCCTGTTTCACTTTCTCAACGTTAACCATTTATTCATCCTTCCGGATAAAGAATCGGCAGCCTATTTTTATAATGACCTGGAAAACCTTTTCGGGGAGAGAAACAGCAACTATACGAAAAAGAAGATCCTTTTCTTCCCGACATCCTACAAACGGCATTATCAGATTGAAGATACTGACAACACCAACCTTCTTTCACGTTCTGAGGTCCTGAGCCGGCTGGGTACTGAAGATCGCAAGTCCATGATCGTAACGTACCCTGAGGCATTGAGCGAAAAAGTGATCACCCGGAACACCCTGAGGAAAAATCTGTTTAAAATAAAAAAAGGAGATGCCCTCAGCCTGGATTTTATCGGAGATCTGCTTTCCGAGTATGAATTTGAACGGGTGGATTTTGTTCTGGAGCCGGGGCACTTCTCCATCCGGGGAGGGATCGTGGATGTATTTTCATTTTCCAATGATAATCCCTTTCGGCTTGAATTCGCAGGTGATGAAATCGCCTCCATCCGCACATTCGATCCGGGTACACAGCTCTCACTGGAGAAACTTAACCGCATCACACTGCTTCCGAACATTCAGGATCGAAAACAGAAAGAGCAGAGGGAATCCTTGTTAGCGTACATTCAGTCGGAGACGGTATTATGGTTCGACCAGATCCCGTTCACCCTTGAACGCATTGACCAGGAATTTCATAAGGCGGAAGATGCATTCTTAAAATCAACGGATACGCCCGATCTGTCACTGAATGACCTGTTTACAACCGGAAAGGAAATTCTGAAGGATGCCTTATCGTTTCCGGTCATTGAACTGGGCAATTCTTCCCTGCTAGAAAACAGTCTGAGGATCGAATGCCATCTTTCACCTCAACCTTCTTTCAATAAGAATTTTAACCTGCTGCTCGATAACCTGAGGATGAACAGCCGTGAACAGGTTTACAACATCATCACAACCGACAGCCCCAAGCAGCTTGAGCGATTATATGCCATCTTTGAAGATATACAGCGGGATCTTCCCGAAAGCGAGCATATTGTATTCACAACCCTGAACCTGGGTCTTCAGGGAGGATTCGTTGATCATGACCTGAAGATAGCCATCTACACCGACCATCAGATCTTCGACCGTTATCACCGTTTTGAGCTCAAGGAGTTCTACAGCGGGCGGGAAGCCCTGACGATCAAGGAACTGTACAACCTGAATCCGGGTGATTATGTGACCCATATTGATCATGGTATAGGCCGTTATGAAGGGCTTGAAAAGATCGAGAACAATGGCAGGATCCAGGAGGCGATCCGGATTGTTTATGACAACGACGATCTGTTGTACGTCAGCATTCACTCCCTGCATCGCATATCCAAGTACATCGGGAAAGAAGGCAGTGTGCCGAAGCTTAACCGGCTGGGTTCCAATGCATGGAACCGGATCAAGGAGCGCACCAAGCAAAAGGTAAAAGATATTGCAAAAGATCTCATCAAACTCTATGCAGAGCGTAAAACAGCCGATGGATACCCGTTCTCGCCTGATTCCTATCTTCAGCACGAACTGGAGGCTTCTTTTATTTATGAGGATACACCCGATCAGGTAAAGTCAACCAATGATATCAAAGGTGATATGGAAGCAACTCATCCGATGGACCGGCTGATATGCGGCGACGTCGGCTTTGGAAAGACAGAAGTTGCTATCCGCGCTGCTTTTAAAGCTGTCGCCGACAGTAAACAGGTAGCATTGCTGGTACCCACCACGATCCTCGCTTTTCAGCACTACCGCACTTTCTCTGACCGGCTCAGGGACTTTCCCTGCACGGTGGATTATATAAACCGTTTCAAGAGCCCGAAAGAGCTGAAAAAGAGCCTCTCGGAACTGGAATCCGGCAAAACGGATATCCTCATCGGAACGCATCGCCTGCTCAGCAAGGATGTCGTATTTAAGGATCTTGGCCTGCTCATCGTTGACGAAGAACAGAAATTCGGTGTTTCCGCAAAAGAAAGGCTCAAACAGCTCAAAGTGAACGTTGATACACTGACACTTACGGCCACACCGATTCCCCGGACCCTGCAATTTTCGCTGATGGGCGCCAGAGACCTCTCCGTGATCAACACACCTCCGCCCAACCGGTATCCCATACAGACTGAAATTCATCCCTTTGGAGAGGATATCATCCGGAATGCCATTCGGTACGAGCTATCCAGGGGAGGTCAGGTTTATTTTGTGCACAACCGCATCCAGAATATCCAGGATGTTGCCCAGATGATCTCCAAATTTGTTCCTGGTGTGAAAATAGCCGTCGGGCACGGACAGATGGAAGGTCACAAACTCGAGCGCACCATGCTGGATTTTATTGAAGGATATTACGATATCCTGCTTTCCACAACGATCATTGAAAACGGATTGGATATTCCCAATGTCAACACCATCATCATCAATGATGCCCAGAATTACGGGCTGAGTGACCTGCATCAGCTCAGGGGCCGTGTAGGCCGTTCCAACAAAAAAGCATTTTGTTATCTGCTGTCACCGCCACTGTCTGTGCTTACCCCGGAAGCCCGAAAGCGTCTGAAAGCCATTGAGGAATTTGCAGAACTGGGTAGCGGCTTCAATATTGCGCTTCGCGACCTGGATATACGGGGAGCCGGCAACCTGCTGGGTGCGGAGCAAAGCGGTTTCATCACCGAGATTGGCTTTGAAATGTATCATAAGATCCTGGATGAGGCCCTGCAGGAACTCAGGGAAACTGAATTCAGGGAGCTGTATAAAGCAGAAGCGGCGGAAGAATTTATCCGTGAGGTTCAGCTTGAAACGGATCTCGGACTGTTAATTCCGGATGATTATGTATCCAACATCAGCGAACGGCTTATCCTTTATAAGGAACTGGATAATGTGGATAACGAGGAATGGCTGATGAAGTACCTGGAGCGGATGATCGACCGCTTTGGACCCATTCCCGCCCAGGTGGATGGATTGATCCATGCGGTCAGGCTGAGATGGATTGCCAGAAAAGCAGGCTTCGAGAAGATCATCCTGAAGAACAACTGCCTTGTCGGGCAATTCGTCAGTAACCAGGAATCGGATTATTACAAATCAGACCTGTTTGCCAGCGTCCTGGATTTTGTCAAAAACAATCCCCTTTCCTGCAGGTTAAAAGAAAAACAATCCCGGCTTACCCTGACCATCGAACCTGTCAGATCCGTATTTGAAGCACTGGAGTTCCTGCGTAAAATCGCTAGTGAATAAAATCAAATATCAGATATCGTTAATCAGATATCAGATATCATCGGTCTTCTTTATACAGGAAAAGATACACCGGAAAATGGTCACTATACCCCCCCAGATAAACACCGCTGCCGAAAGTCCGGTAGGGATATCCTTTATATTCACCCTCTGATTGGGTGAGAAATCGTTCGTTAAAGATCCGGACGGTATAGAACCGGTAAGAATTCGGATCTCCGTGCACAAGTGAGGGCGATACGATCATCTGGTCAAACAGGCTCCAGGTATCTCTCCAGGCAGTGGATCCGATACCTTTCCTGTAAAGGCTGGTCATCGGATTGTACAGAAAGTTGCCGACTGCCAGTTCTTTGTCAGGCGTACTTCCCAGTACCCTGACGACACTTTTGTTGACCGGATTATCGTTCAGATCCCCCATCAGGATGATCCTGGCATCAGGGGAGAATCCCAGGATGGAATCAACGATCGTCCGGCTCAGGCCGGCTGCCGCAATCCGGTAAGGCAGGGTCACTTTTTCGCCACTGCTGCGGGATGGCCAGTGACAGACAATCAGATACAGGGTGTCACCGTCAAAGATGCCTGAAACGACCAGCTGGTCCCGCGTACGGTAATCAGGCTGGTCTGGAATGACCAGCCTGTGGCTCGTGGCATGCAAAAGCTGAAAATACTTTGGCTGGTATAGCAGTCCCACATCAACTCCACGCCGGTCGGGAGAGTTAAAATGGACAACCTGATAATCCCTGTTTTTTAACGATTCAGTCTGTGCAAGGTCTTCCAGCACCGCCCGGTTCTCAATCTCAGAAACACCGATGACTGCAGGTCCATCCGGATTCAGATCAATCCCGATACGTTCAATGACCGAAGATAACTGCTTCAGTTTATCAGCATACCGTTTTCCATCCCAGGCGTTCCTGCCGTCAGGAAGGAATTCTTCATCATTGGTGGAGGGATCATTGATCGTATCAAAAAGGTTCTCAAGATTGTAAAATGCAATACAGCCCAACCGGTATTGCTTATCCTCCTGTGAAAACGAATCAACGGCCAGTCCGGGAATGAAAATCAGGAAGAGGATAATGAACCTGAGCAGGGATTTAGTGACTGATTCCATAATAGTCTTGTGAATCTGTTGTAAAATTAGTACTTTGTGGTCACTCCCTCGAATACCTGAAGGAATAATCTTAATTTTGTACGGAATATAAAATCTACTTTTAGGCGCTGGATATCATGCAAAAATGGTTTATTATACTGTTAATCAATATTTTACTTTCTGCTGTTACCTATGGTCAGGTGGACACCAGCCAGGTGAATGATAGAATTGTTACTACATTGCCAACGGTCACACTTTCGCAGTCAGAACTCGACGGTTATGACCAGGGACAGGATATATCCGGATTATTACAATCCTCCCGGGACATTTATGCGTCTACAGCAGGGTATACCTTTGGCTCGGCCCGGTTCCGGATGCGCGGGTACGACACGGAGAATACCCAGGTGATGATCAATGGCGTGCCGATGAATGATATGGAGACCGGCCGTGCCTTCTGGTCGTCCTGGGGTGGTTTGAACGATGCATTCAGGAGCCAGGAAAACTACCTGGGATTATCAGGCAACGATTTTAGCTTCGAGGGAATTGGCGGGCTGACGTACCTGGATGTTCGCGCATCACAGTACAGCCGCGGTGCAAAAGCTACCTACTCCATGACCAATCAGTCGTACCGGAATAGGATCATGGTGATTGCTTCGACGGGAAAAATGAAGAATGGCTGGGCGGTTACCCTTTCAGGCTCCCGAAGATGGTCGAAGGAAGGATACGTCGAGGGTACGTTCTATGATGCCTGGTCTTATTTTGTCAGTATTGAAAAGGAATTCTCACCATCCCACAGTATAGGATTTGCCGGCTTCGGAGCACCCACAAAACGCGGCCAGAATGGGCTGGCCGTTCAGGAAGCCAATGACCTTGCAGGCAGCAATTATTATAATCCCTACTGGGGATTCCAGAACGGGGAAAAACGTAACAGCCGGGTCTCCAATTACCATCAGCCCATGCTGCTGCTGAATCATTACTGGACGATCAATCCGAAAACCAGGCTTACTTCGGCACTATTCTGGACTTTCGGCAGAGGTGGAAATACGGCACTGAACTGGACCGAGGCAAGCGATCCACGGCCTGATTACTACCGGAACCTTCCCAGCTATTATCTGGACGAGGGAGACCAGGAACAGGCTGACATCCTTACATCCCTCTGGGAAAACGACGAGGCTTACCGGCAGATCAACTGGGATGCATTCTATTTTGCCAACAGCAAGTTCCTTTATACGGTCAATGACGCGGATGGTATTTCAGGCAATACGGTGACAGGGAACCGATCGAAATATATCGTCGAGGATCGTCACAGTGATAAGAGCCAGTTTGGATTTACCTCCCGGCTTCAGGAAAATATCAACGATCATATGGTATTGCATGCAGGAATCCGTCTTAACTGGTACAAGGGATTCCACTTTAACACCGTGAATGATCTGCTGGGCGGTGATTTCTGGCTGGATGTGGATAAATATGCAGATCAGGATCCCATGATCATTACCGATGAGTCGCAGAGCGACCTGCGCCATCCCAACAGGATCGTAAAGGAAGGCGACCGGTATTCCCATGATTATACAGCCAATGTCAACACCTACTCCCTGTTTGCACAGGGTAATTTTTCCTATGCCCGATTTGACTTCTTTATTTCCGGGACAGCTTCCTATACGTCCTTCTGGCGCACAGGGAACATGCAGAACGGTCATTTTCCGGATGATTCCTACGGGGATTCTGAAAAACAGCAATTTGAGAACTTCGGAATCAAAACAGGCCTTACCTATAAGATCAACGGAAGAAATTATCTGGTTGCCAATGCAGCCTACCTGACCCGGGCACCCTATTTCTGGAATTCCTATGTCTCCGTAAGAACCAGGGATCATGTGGTTCCGGATCTTAAAAGCGAACAGATCTTTTCAGGAGAGGCCAGCTACTTCCTCAGAACCAACAGGGCGAAAGGCAGGCTTACCTTCTATTATACCGTCCTCAATGATCAAACCTGGTCGAGAAGTTTTTATCATGAAGACCTCAATACGTTTGTCAACTATCAGATGACCAACGTTGATGAGATTCATGCCGGCTTCGAACTCGGTGCGGAGGTCAACCTGACCACAGCGCTTTCGTTGACCGCCGCTTTTGGGATGGGTGAGTTTTATTATTCATCCCGGCCGAATGCAACCATTTCGGAGGATAATAGTTCCGAGGTCCTGTCGAACCGGACCGTGTACCTTAAAAACTATTACATTGGAGGAATGCCGCAAACCATTGCCTCAGGCGGATTGAAATACAGTTCTTCACGATACTGGTGGGTGGGATGCAATGTAAATTATTATGGTGATACCTATCTTGAGGTCAATCCTGACCGCCGGACCCAGGAAGCAGTAGCCAATCTGACCGAAGGTGATGTTCGCCTGGATCAACTGCTGAACCAGGAAAAACTTAAGAATGGTTACACCATTGACCTCTATGGAGGGAAATCATGGAAGATCAAAAAGTATTATATAGGTCTCAACCTGAGTTTCAATAACCTTCTGAATACAACCGATCTGGCAACCGGCGGTTATGAGCAATTCAGGTACGACCCGGATAACATCGATAAATTTCCTCCAAGATATTTTTATCTTTTTGGAAGAACATTTTATATCAATTTGACATTCAGATTATAATACAGGACTTATGACAAGGATGAATTGTCGTTTATATGTTATTTTCGGTTTTCTCGTCACCGGATTAATGCTTATGCACACCGGTTGCATTAAACAGGAGTTCGATGCACCTCCCATCAACCAGATCCCTGTGGGTGAACAGGTAACGATCGAGGATCTGTATCAGCTGTACCAGGACGAGGGAACGTATACTTTTACTGATGACCAGTCATTGTACGCTGTGGTCACCATGGATGAGACGACGGGCAACATTTATCGGAGTGCGTTCATACAGGATGCTACGGGGGGGATGAACCTTCACCTTCTGGAATCTGGCGGACTCCGCGTGGGGGATTCCATACGCGTGTACCTTAAAAACTGCATCCTTTCGACCTATAACAGCCTCCATCAGATCGATAACGTAGATAATGATTCTAATATCATCATTCTGGCCAACCAGCGGTACCGCACACCGGAACGGGTAACCATCAGCCAGATCCAGGCCGGGGGGTATGAGTCGCACCTGGTGGAGCTCGACAGTGTGCAGTTCATGCAAACGGAACTGGGTAAAACCTATTCGGATGCGGATGCTTCTGCTAACCGAATGCTGGAGGATTGTGATGGCAACTCGTTGATTGTCAGGACCAGCAACTACGCCACATTCGCCACTACCGAAATACCGGAGGGAAATGGAAGCATTATAGGCATCATTAGTCTGTATGGTGCTGATTATCAGTTATATATACGTACGCTGTACGAAGTGGCACTTGATGGTGAACGATGCGAAGGAGGTGGGGGAGGAGATGTGGAACCGGTCGATGAAATCAACGAAACTTTCAGCAGCACGACACCTGACGCGGATATAGTTCTTGAGAAATGGCTGAATATTAATGAGGTAGGCGACCGGAAATGGCAGGCCAAGGAATACGATGGAAATACCTATGCCCAGGCTTCCGGGTATAATTCCGGATTGTCCGAAATGATCGCATGGCTGATCACACCTCCCATCCGTATCCAGGGAACAAAATTCCTGACATTTTCGAGCGCAAAGGCTTACTGGGCCCATTCATCAAACGATGGACTCACGGTATGGATCTCCTCTGACTTCAATGGCACCGATGTAGGTTCCGCTTCCTGGACGCAACTGGAAGCCCGCATCGCAAATCAGCATGATCCTGACCATGAATTCATTCCCTCCGGAAACATTGACCTGTCATCCTATACGGGTATATACTATATTGGTTTCCGGTACCGGGGAAGCAGTACGGAATCCACCAGCTTTCGGATCGATGACGTGATAGTAAACTCCAGCGGAGCAGGTGGAGGTGTCACCTCTATGAATGAAGATTTTGAGTCACAGTCGAACGACGTGGATATCTCCCTGTCAGGCTGGCTGAATGAGGCCACGATCGGGAGCAGACTCTGGCGTGCAAAGGAATTTGACAGCAATGTATATGCACAGGCAACATCCTTTAACTCCAATGAGGAGAATGAGTGCTGGCTGATCACACCACCCATCGACCTGGATGCGATGACCAGTCCCAAATTCACCTTTGAAAGTGCCCAGGCTTACTGGACCCACGATGGCCTGTCGGTCTGGATCTCAACGGATTTCAATGGAGTCAATATCGTGGGTGCAACCTGGGTGGAGCTTAATCCAATACTGGCCGGACAGAGTGATCCCGAGCATGACTGGATCTTTTCCGGCGTTGTCGACCTGTCGGCCTATTCCGGCACTGCTCATATCGGATTTAAGTACAACGGTAACGGTAATACAGGTCTGACCTCCTCCTACCGTATTGACAATGTGCAGCTTTATGATGAATAAACCAACCACACCAAAATCCATTCTTTTTCTCCTTGTATCCCTGCCATTGCTGTTTCATTCACTACTGCTGGCACAGCCTTCAGGCTTTTACAATGGGACGGAAGGGAAAGACGGACAGGAACTGAAGACCTTCCTTCATGACCTGATAGATGAGCATCAGCCATTTTCCTATTTTTCATCCAAAGACATGATGAAGTACGCTGATCAGGACCCCGCTGATCCTGACAACGTCCTCCTGGTTTATACAGGTACATCGCATCCCAATGATGATTATGGCACCGGTAACAATCAGCTTAACCGCGAGCATGTGTGGGCCAAGTCCCATGGCTCCTTCACCGATATCCTTCCCATGTACAGCGATGTGCACAACCTGAAACCCTGCGACGCTTCGGTTAATAATGACAAGGGCAACAAGGATTTTGATGAAGGCGGAACCGCTCACCTGGAAGCAATCGGTTGTTATTATACCAACTTCACCTGGGAGCCCCGTGACAGCGAAAAGGGTGATATTGCACGGATCATTTTCTATATGGCCGTCCGTTACGAAGGCGATGATGGGGAAATCGACCTGGAAGCCGTAGATGCGGTCAATACCTCACCGGCTCCTGAGCATGGCAAACTGTCGACACTGCTGAAATGGAACCTCCAGGACCCTCCGGATCCATTCGAGATGAACAGGAATAACGTCATTTTTGCCTGGCAGAAGAACAGGAATCCATTTATTGATCATCCCGGATTTGCACAGTGGATCTGGGGAGGAGAAACTGCAAACCCGTTGAAGATCAGCGATATTCAGGCGTTCCCGGAGATTCCGGAAGAAAACTCGGAAGTGATCATCAGCGCGGATATTTCCGGCAGCTCCCAGCCTGTCACCGCTACCTTGTGCTGGGGTCTGTCGCGATATGAACTCAACCATACCCTTCCAATGGAAATTATAGCCGGACATTACCTGGGAGAAATTACAGGGCAGATGGACAATACGTCGATATTTTACCGTATCGAGGCTTCCGATGGCACTTACCAGACGGCTTCGGTGACCTATGTCATTCAGGTCCGGAATAAATACACAGGTGTGATCACCAGCATCTCTGAGATCCAGGGACTGCAGAACGAATCACCCCTGGTGAACCAGCAGGTGACCACCACCGGTGTCGTTACAGGAACATTCGGAGAATACTATTATCTTCAGCAGGGCTCCGAACCCTGGTCGGGGATCCGTGTTTTGGATCCCAGCCGTTACCAGCATCCCGGCGACAGCATCATCATCACTGGTACCGTCACCGAAACAGAAGAGGTCACCGAACTGCATGATATCATTTATCACTACCCCGTCAAACGGGGTATGACCACACCCGAACCCGTCACGGTTACCTGTAATGCCATCAGTGAATCCTATGAAGGGATGGTGGTCACTGTTCCTAAAGCGGAATGTACGGAGGATGATTATTACTCCAACGACTGGATGTGGACCGTCAATGATGGTACAGGTTACCTGAAGGTTTACAACTCAGCCATCTGTGAGTATCAGCCACTGGAAGGAGAACAATATACGGTGACAGGACCGGTAAGTTATTCGGGAAGCTCCTGGTTCATCGAATTAAGGTCCGACAGGGATGTATTGCACCAGGTGGATGTCACTCCTCCGGCAGTTGATCTGGTGGAGGTAATCAACGCGACCACCATTCGGATTATGTTTTCTGAAACACCCGATCCGCTATCAGCAGAATCTGAATCGAATTATGCGGTCAACAAGGGCGTCAGCGTCCTGGATGCCAATCAGCAGGTAAATATGAAACGCAATGTTTACCTGAACGTTACAAACCTGCAGAATGGATCTTATGAACTTACCGTGAGTAATATTAAAGATCTGAGTGGCAATATCATGGAAACTTCTATCCATAAGTTCTCTGTCACAACCGGAATCAACCGTGAGGATCATTTCGCTCATCTTTCAGTCTGGCCTGATCCCCAGGGCGGAAGAATCCTGCTTGAATGGAATCAAACCAGGTCAGTCAGGATCAACTATCGTTTGACAGATATCAGGGGGCAGCTCATGGATTCAGGCAACACAGTACTTGAGCCGGGTACCAACACATTGGATCTCCATTCTCCCGACATTCCGAAGGGCTGCTATCTATTGATCGTATCCCTTGACGGCTACTGCAGAACATGGAAAATGATGTTCATACCATAAAGAGTGACAAGACAACCTTAATCTATTTTTAAACCAGATAACGTGTCAGATAGCATCGTAATCATTCCAACCTACAATGAGATCGAGAACATCGAACAGATCATCCGTAAGGTGTTTTCACTGGAACAACCATTCGACATCCTGATCATTGATGATAATTCTCCGGATGGAACGGCTGATGTGGTAAAAAGCCTCATACCTCAGTTTAAAAACAAGCTCTTTATCCAGGAGAGAAAAGGGAAACTCGGGCTGGGAACTGCCTATATCCATGGATTTAAATGGGCACTGGAGAACGGTTATGATTATATATTTGAAATGGATGCGGATTTCAGCCATAATCCCGATGATCTGCTGAGGCTCTATCACGCCTGTGCTGCCGAAGGGGCCGACCTGGCGATCGGCTCCCGTTACATCAACGGCGTCAATGTCGTGAACTGGCCAATGGGACGTGTTTTGATGTCATATTACGCATCTGCCTATGTGCGGCTGATCACCCGCATGAAGGTCAGGGATACTACTGCCGGATTCAAGTGCTACAAACGCCGGGTACTTGAAGCCATTAACCTGGACAGGATCAGTTTTATCGGATATGCTTTTCAGATCGAAATGAAATACACGGCCTGGAAGCTGGGTTTCCGCGTGGTTGAGGTGCCCATCATTTTTACGGACCGCACGCAGGGACAATCCAAAATGAGCAAGAATATTTTCAGGGAGGCCATTCTCGGTGTGATCAGCCTTCGGTTCAAAAACATTGCCAGGATCCACCGGAAAGGGTAATTCGCGGTCATCAGCTGCTTGATATGAACGATCATTACCATATTTTTAACGGATGGATTGTCAACGAACAGGAAATGTTCAAAGGAGGTTTGATGATCCGTAATGGTCGGATTGACAGGATCTATCGGGGTAAACCATCAGAGGAGGTACCCGGAGCCATACCTGTGGATGCCGGGAATCAATGGATCCTTCCGGGGATCATTGACGATCACGTTCATTTCAGGGAGCCAGGCCTGACGCACAAAGGCGACCTCCTGACCGAAAGCAGTGCGGCTGTGGCAGGCGGCATTACCTCTTTTATGGATATGCCCAACACGATCCCCCCCGTGCTCTCACAGGCACAACTGGAGGAAAAATACCAACTGGCTTCCGAAAAATCCCTGGCCAATTATTCCTTCTATATGGGAGCGTCGAACACCAACCTGGCGGAAGTCCTGAAAACTGATCCTGCAACGGTTTGCGGAGTCAAGGTTTTTATGGGTTCTTCAACGGGGAATATGCTGCTGGATGATCGCAGGGTGCTCCGGTCACTTTTTGCACAATCACCGGTGATCCTTGCAGCCCACTGCGAGGATGAATCCACGGTCCGTAATAACACGATGGAATTCAGGCAACGATATGGCGATGATCCGCCTGTCACAGTCCATCCCCGCATCCGAAGTGAAGAGGCATGTTACCGCTCGGCTTTCCTGGCTGTACAGCTGGCTAAGGAATTTAACACAAAACTGCACCTTCTGCACCTTTCGACCGCACGGGAAGTGGATCTGCTGGATGGATCCCTGCCCCTGGAGAAAAAACGCATAACGGGTGAAGTGTGCCTGCACCATCTCTGGTTCACAGAGCAGGATTACTCCCGCTGTGGCATGAAGATAAAATGGAATCCGGCGATTAAAACCGAAAACGACCGCAACACCCTTTTCGAAGCGCTTTTGCACGATAAAATCGATGTGGTTGCCACGGATCATGCCCCGCACACCCTTGAAGAGAAAAACAAGGGCTACTATCACGCCCCGTCGGGTGCCCCCCTGGTACAGCATTCCCTTGTTGCGATGCTGGAATTCTATCACCAGGGTAAAATTTCACTGGAAATGATTGTCCGGAAAATGTGTCATAATCCGGCCATCCTTTTCCAGATCAAAGACCGGGGCTTCCTCCGCGAAGGTTACTGGGCGGATGTGGTACTGGTCAGTCCCGATGATCCATGGACGGTGACAGGCTCATCCGGATTACTGTATAAATGCGGATGGTCACCCTTTGAGGGACAAACATTTCGCTCCAGAGTCACCCATACGTTTGTGAATGGTCACCTGGTGTATAATTCAGGTAAAATTGATGGATCACACATCGGGAAACGTCTTGTATTCAATCGCTAATGCTCAAGCCTATGCCGAAAAAATCAGTCACATTTTCAATCCTATCGTGGATCGCCATCCTGGGCGTTGCTATGTTTTATCTGGGTTGCTCCTCAGGCGAGGGTAAAAGGATCGTCAGTACGTTTGCCGATGGCAAGCCCAGGCAGATCAGCTATTATCGCCTGGAGGGGAAGGACAGTGTATGGTATCGTACGGAATACCTGTATCAGAATGGAAACAGTCAACTTGAAGGCGATGTTGGGAAAAATGACCAGATGCAGGGCATGTGGACAATCTGGTATGAAAACGGGGTAAAGAATGCCGAGGCCAGATTCCAGCACGGCCTCCGCAGCGGAGATTGGCAGGTGTGGGATTTTGACGGTAATCTCCTGTCGGCCGACCAGCACCGGATGGAATTTGATTCCGTGGGTTTTCCCCTGATGATCCGTTTTTTAAAAATGGAAAATGATACAGCCAGTACCATTACGGGTGAAGTCCATTTTTATCCCAATCATCTGAAGGAAACAGAGGGACCTGTTAAAAACCGGCAGAAGCATGGCTTATGGAAAGCCTGGTACAGGGATGGCACAAAATGGAGTGAGGGGAATTTTCAGCATGATATCAATCATGGAAAACATACCGTCTGGCATGAAAACGGGCAGAAATTTTACGAAGGAGAGTATATCGTCGGAAAACGAACCGGCATCTGGACTTTCTGGGCTGAAGACGGCAGGATTATCAAGGAACTGAATTACAGTGAATTACAGGATCAAATCGATAAAAAATCCGCTGACTGACCTGCGTTCGCACAGTTAACGAAAAATAATAGCCCGGAAAACTTCTCTTCCGGGCCATCGTTTTTTTGTAGCGGGGATAGGATTCGAACCTATGACCTTTGGGTTATGAGACCGATGTATAGGAATTATTGTGTTTGTATTAATTTATATATCAATTAATTACAAAACCAAGTTTTTCAATATTCCTTACTCCAATATCAAAATCTACCTTTTTTTCTTACTCCATTCCTTACTCTATTTCATTCTATCACAAAAATCCAGGGTGTAAATTCTCCTTTATTTTAGCGGATATGCTGCGCAATCCAAAATAAGCGCTTAGTTTAGCGCCCTTTTTTCAATCCAGACATCTCCTATGTCTCAATCCAATAAGCCCCGCCAAAACCAAATCCCATCTTTCTGCTTCTATCAACTTATTATCGAACGAATAAACCAAAATCTTGTAACGGGATTGGATATTAATTCGATAAAACGAAAATATAGAACACCTTTCAAACAATTAAAGGACTTTATTACCAAATACGATATTCTTCATTTCATCAATTTTGGTTTATCTGAAGACGCCTATGATCCTGAGACCGCCACGATCCTCCTTCAGCTTGGCGGTGTGCAAGATAAGACGGAGCTGCTGGATCTTGTCCATCAAGAATTTGTCAGGTGGACAAGCGAAGTTATCGCCGGTGAAAAAAACACATACAAAAAATTGGTTAACGCCATATATGAATGGAAGAGAAAGAATTTTAAGGATTTATTCCCCCGCTGGATATTGAATTAAACATCATTTCATAATCTATTATCTCATTTATGAATACTTTGATCGTTCATCCAAAAGATGTTACAACAGGATTTCTATGTGATATATATAAAGACATCCCCAAAAAATCTGTTATCGATGGGGGTATTACCCGTAGACATCTCCGCCATTTGATGGGGATGTATGAAAGGATTATATGTTGCGGTCACGGAACAAGAAACGGATTATGCGCGAATGACAGATTTTATCCAGACCCAAACAGTGGGATCATATGGTTTGTATTCGTCGTGGATGACACAATGGCTGAAGTTTTATCAAAGAAACAGAACAATATATATATCTGGTGTCATGCTGACGAGTATGTTAAAAAGGCACAAACTACACGGATTTTATAGTGGTATGTTTGTCAGCTAGGTCAGAGAAAGTATTGAATTAGGATTTACCGATGTTACAGATGAAGAAATAGATATATTAAATCGTGCATTTGCAGAAATTGTTGGCGAGCATATAAACGAACCCATTAAAACTCTCTATAAAAATGTAATGAACGAATATGGTGTTGTTGCCAAAAGACACAGAATTGCAAAATATAATTGGGAACGATTATATCTTTCGAATTAAAATCTAATGTGTCATACGAATGGATTATTATTCTGTATCTATTAGTTCATCCCCAAAATCACTACGCTTATAAAATAAGTCCCTCACTTGAATGATCTGATTATCATTTATTTTTCTATTTCATAATTTTTTCGTAATTTAGGGGAGTTATTAATTCACTGATTATGAAAAGATTTATATTACTCATTGTGTTTTCTATCGCTGTTACGCTTCTACTGGCTCAAGTACCCGAAGCTATCAATTACCAAGCTATTATCAGAGGAAATACTGACGCGGTATTATCAAACGAACCCGTAAACATTCGGATTAGTTTGCTCGAAGATAATATAACCGGGAATGTGGTTTACTGCGAAAATCATAGTACCACAACTAATAACTATGGCATAGTTAATCTGGCCATTGGTACTGGAACGGTAATTTCAGGGACATTTGATAGTATCGATTGGGGCGGATCTTACCATTTCGTTAAAATTGAGTTGGATACTGCTGGCGGAACAAATTATTATCATATGGGCACCAGTCAGCTTTTAACAGTGCCATATGCATTCTATGCCAATGAAGTGGCGACAGTCAGTGATATTGATTTAAATCATTGGAATACTGCATATTCCTGGGGTGATCATGCTCTTGCAGGCTATCTGACCGGGTTTACCGAAACAGATCCCATCTTCGGACTGAGTGCTGCTTACAGCATTGTACCTAATGACATTATTAACTGGAACAACGCCTCTAGCTGGGGCAATCATGCTTTAGCCGGCTATCTGACTACAGAATTAGATCCCCGAGTCGGTTCTAATATTCTAAATCATCTTCCCAAATGGGATGGCAACGCATTAATCGCTACCTCGTTGGTTGAGACCAATAACGGATCCGTTGGTATTGGTATCTCGGCTGTAGATACATCTACATTATTGCATGTCGGTGGAGTTGTCAGATCAGATTCCGCCTTCAAGATCGAAGATGCAACTGGCAGCAGTGATACCTTGAACCAAATCACCGCCTTTGACTTTAGTGCTGGGAAATTGAAGTACAAGACCTCCGTCTTCAGGGGAGGTATTATGACCTATATCAGTAATGAATCTGTATGGGTCGATTCGGTAGGAGATTTTATTTTTCCGGATGAACCCCCATCACCGACATATTGTCCAGGAATTCCTGTTTTGCTGTACCAAGGCAGGACATACCATACGGTACTTATCGGCACGCAGTGCTGGATGAAAGAGAATCTGAATGTCGGAACCATGGTCATGAGCACGGCAGGGGAATCGCAACAGTCGGATAACGGCTTCATTGAAAAGTTTTGTTACAACAACGATACAGCCTATTGTGTTATTTACGGCGGATTGTATGAATGGGATGAAGCTATGCAGTATGTGACCACGGAAAGCGCACAAGGCATCTGTCCCCAGGGGTGGCACATCCCCTCACATAATGAATGGAAGATTCTGGAAGGCACGGTCGACAGCCAGTATCCTGTCGGGGATCCCATTTGGGAAATATACGGTTACAGGGGGTATGATGCCGGGGGAAATTTAAAAGAAACTGGTACTGTTCACTGGTTGACGCCCAATCTTGGAGCGACAAATTCAAGCGGATTCACTGCAGTGCCGGCAGGTGTGCGGATGAATAGCGACGGATCTTTTCAATATATTGGTGCCAATAGTGCATTCTGGACATCCTCGACAAATACATCGACTAGTGCAATTAAGAGAAATTTACTTTATGACCGCCAGGATGTCAGATGCCAAAATAATAAAAGGTATACTGGAAAATCCATTCGTTGTGTCAAGGACAATTAAAACATTCTTAAAATGAGGTTTGACAAGAAATTTGCACGAAAGGTGGTTTTCCCCCTCATTACTGATACAGGTTTGGAGAAAATCTTTAGGAAGTTCTCAGATCATTCAGTGCTTAATATAATGTTCCATGGTGTTGTGAAAAATGACTTTAAGAATTTTTCTCCAAGACATATCCCATTAAATCAGTTCGAGAAGATTTTGCAATATTTAACTAAAGAGTTTGATATCATCAGTTTAGACGAGGCTTTTAATCTTTACAGGAACAGAATAAAGCCTAAACGCAAATCAATAAACATCACATTTGACGATGGATATAGAAACAATCTGATAAATGCTTTACCAATATTAGAGAAATATGATGCACAGGCCACTTTTTTTATATCAACCATCGTTTTGGAAAATAATCTGGAACCCATATTATGGGCTGATGACATTGCATGTCTGAAATATTATAATAAAAATGCAATTATACAAATTGAAAACATGCGATTTCAGAATTTCGTCGATGACATGACCGGACTAAGCCTTGTCGATTATCTGAAAAGTCAGGATGCCTCAAAACGCGATCAAATATTGAACAATCTAGTTCATGAGTTTGATTTAAGAAAAAAAATCAAGGATATTCCTTCTGAACAATGGTCTTTGCTGTCAAAAGATGAAATCATAGAATTATCGAATTCGAAGATTGTTAAAATTGGCTCACATGGTCATCTACATTATAACTTATCAAATTTAAGTGCTGTTGATGCCTTCAATGATATGAAGAAATCGAAGGATCTATTAGAAAAGGTAATTGATAAACAAGTGGACAGCCTGGCTTATCCAGATGGAAGTTATAATTCACCATTAAAGGATATGGCCATGGAAATAGGGTTTACAAAGCAATTAGCAGTTAATTATATTGACAAAATGGATAACAATGATCCTCGCATTCTTAACCGCCATGGAATATCCTCAACTACAACTTATGAGTCCAATGTAGTAACACTTAACTTAGCTTTTAGGTCCAAGGGTTATAATTAAAATTAAAATTTTATGAGCGAGTATAGAATAATTCGAATTAATAAGAGCTCAGTCGAGCATATTAAAAAGTTGTACTATCGATGCTTTAAACTTCGTAAATCGCTAAATGATATTTCTTTAAAGTATGACACAAGTATATTTGGCCTTTGCGATACCGGCTTTCTTGCATTTGATCAGAAAAACAGACCGGCGGCCTATTATGGAGTTTTTCCTATGATCATGTCACTTGATAATAAAGATTATCTTGTTGCTCAATCCGGAGATACCATGACCGATCCAGCACATAGGGGTAAAGGATTATTCATCGAGCTGGCAAAGGAAACCTATAACTACATCCAAGAAAAAAAAGTCCAGTTTGTCTTTGGTTTTCCTAACAGAAATTCATATCCGGGATTTATTAAAAAACTCAACTGGGAATTTTACGGAAGAATGAAGGATTTTAAGTTTAACAATAAAGCTTTCCCGATTTGTGAATTAGTGTCGAAATTTTGGATTTTAAAACCTATCTATAAAAAGTTTTGTGATATTAGGCTATCAAAACACCGCTTAGAGCCAAATGAAGAAATTGTTGACAAATTCAATCTTTCACAATCCTGGGGTCATGTGAAAAAAGATTTAAATTATTTTAAATATAAAAAGTATAATACATATCTAATTAATTACAAGGATTTTATTATGTTAATAAAGGCTGACTCGCATCTAATAGTTGGGGATGTAGCCTATTTTAAAAATAATGATACAGAAGATTTTATCCATGCCGTAGAGTGTATAGCAAAGCAATTAGGGTGCAAAAAAACCATCATTTCTTTGAATGAGAACCATTGGCTTTATAGTTACTTATCGTTAAAATACACACCTGTGGAATCATTACCTATTGGATTTTTAAGATTTTCAAATGACTTATCTTTTGAAAAAATATCCTTTTGCGGAGCTGATTATGATACATTCTAGATGTGTATTTGTTTATTAATCTAATTTATACTCCAATTGTAGATACCGGACAGATTGATGATCCTTTACCGGTATCTATCTTTTCCCCTAACAGCAATACAATCAATGGAATAAAATGGTCAACGCTTTTCGGCTCGGAGTGGTAATATCATCAGCTCTGCCTATGTAGACCTTTGATGGATTTCATATGATATTGTATTAGGGTCGGGTAAAGTTAACATTTTCGAATTTCATTAAATATGAATTATGCAACCTGAGATCAAATGATCCAGGGTTACAATGGTCCGGGAAATGGAATATTGTGTTTCATCATCCATTATGCAATCAATTCCTGCGTTTAAGATCACCAATAATTATTAATTGGGTTTGTTCTGCTATCCGCCATAAATTAATGATTTTTTCGTCGTGCATATACAAACATATATGCATTAGCCGATCAAGACGCATGGCCTCATAGTCGCAAAACAATGGTTCTTTTTCCCCATTCTCGTTCATTTCGTAATAATCGTAAAATGAATTGTCCGGATAAAAAAGAATTCCCGCCCGATGTAACAGAATGAAAAAGCGCTCAACATCTTCGGCATTATCTATAACACCTATCGGTATCGTTATCATCAAATGGATTTTGGATTAATTGGTGACCAAACTGTCCATCCTTATTTACCATTTTCTGAACATTGTTGGTTGCTGATTACATTTGGTATGTCTATAACTACTACCATAAGCGATCATAGCAATGATGATGTGGTGCAGAAACATTATATAGCGCAAAGTGAAGCTGTAAAAAAGACGGCGAGTTTGAAGATTTTCCCTGAATAGTTTACGGTGAGATGATCATAAAATTGTTAAAATTCCTTACTCCACGAGAATTTTCTAAAATAAAAAAAGTCCTATAATATAGGACTTTCAAAGAGTAGCGGGGATAGGATTCGAACCTATGACCTTTGGGTTATGAGCCCAACGAGCTACCTCTGCTCCACCCCGCAGTGTTGTCTTAATTCGCAGGAATTATCGGCCTTAACCCAATATTCCCTTAAATTTGTCTGCAAATATAGCGATTTATTCCCTCCGACCATTTACTGGGAAGAAAAATGTATGAGAATGGCTCATAAATCAGGTTTTATAAACATCATCGGCAATCCCAATACAGGAAAATCCACCCTGATGAATGCGATGGTGGGCGAGAAGTTATCCATCATCACCTCCAAGGCACAAACTACACGTCACCGGATCATGGGTATCGTTAATGGGGATAACTTTCAAATGGTTTACTCCGATACTCCGGGAATCATTAAACCACATTACAAACTTCATCAATCCATGATGAAGTATATTGAAACTGCCCTTATCGACGCTGATATCATCCTTTATGTCACCCAGGTGGATGAGAAAACCTATGAACCTGAGATCTTTCAGGCAATCCATCAGTCAGGCATCCCCGTCATCGTGCTCATCAATAAGATTGACCTTTCGGACCAGGTGACCGTGCTGATGAAAATCACGGAGATGAAGCGACATTTCCCCCAGGCAGAGATCTTCCCGGTTTCAGCACTGCTGAAATTTAACCTGGATACCGTATTCGATGCGATATTGGAAAAACTGCCGGTCGCACCTCCTTATTATCCCAAAGATGAACTCACCGATCGTTCTGTTCGTTTCTTTGTCTCAGAGATCATTCGTGAAAAGATACTGTTGAATTATCACCAGGAAATTCCCTATTCGGCTGAAGTGGTCATTGATCATTTCAAGGAGAAAGACCAGATCACCGTGATCGGTGCTTCCATACTCATGGGCCGTGAGTCTCAGAAAGCGATCATCATCGGCAATAAGGGCCAGGCGCTGAAGAAACTGGGAATTGAAGCCAGAAAAGAGATCGAAGCTTTTCTGGGTGTGAAGGTTTTTCTGGAACTATCGGTAAAAGTGAGGGCTGAATGGCGCGATGATGATATTCAGCTAAAACGATTCGGGTACGAGGTCTAGTTTTTTCTCTCAATTCAGGATGCTATGAGTAACCTTATTGCGATTGTCGGCCGGCCCAATGTCGGAAAATCAACGCTGTTCAACAGGCTTACCGGTACACGGCAGGCCATCGTGGATTCCACCAGCGGGGTGACCCGTGACCGGCATTATGGTCATTCAGACTGGAACGGAGTTGAATTTTCGGTGATCGACACCGGTGGCTATGTCATGAACTCGGAAGATGTATTTGAAAAAGAGATCCAGAAGCAGGTTGTGCTGGCCATTGAAGAGGCGGATATTATTCTTTTTCTGGTGGATACGATCGAAGGTTCGACGCCCATGGATGAGGATGTGGCAGAACTGTTGCGCCGCTCCGATAAAAAAGTCTTCCTGCTGGCCAATAAGGTGGATAATATCGAATTGTTCAACAGTGCAGGCGAATTCTATAAACTGGGACTGGGCAAAGTGTATCCGGTCAGTTCCATGAATGGAGCCGGGACGGGTGACCTGCTGGATGATGTGGTAAAAGAGCTCAGCGGGAAACAACAGGAAGAAACCGCTGACCTGCCCAAAATCGCTGTGATTGGCCGTCCGAATGTTGGCAAATCATCGCTGGTCAATGCATTGCTGGGTGAAGACCGGCACATTGTCACCCCCGTTGCAGGTACCACACGGGACTCCATCTTTACACGCTATAAAAGCTTCGGTTTTGATTTCCTGCTGGTGGATACGGCAGGGATCAGGAAAAAAGGGAAGGTGACCGAAAACATTGAGTTCTATTCCGTCATGCGCGCCATAAGATCGATTGAAAACAGCGACGTCTGCATGCTGATGATCGATGCTGTTCAGGGCTTTGAAGGCCAGGATCTGAACATTTTTCATCTTGTCGAAAATAATATGAAAGGGATCGTGGTCCTTGTCAATAAATGGGATCTGATTGAAAAAGACACCAATACCCATCGTTATTTTGAATCGGATATCCGTAAAAAGATCAGCCCGTTCTCGGATGTTCCGATCCTGTTCGTCTCCGCTACATCCAAACTGAGGATCCATAAAGCGTTGGAGACTTGTATGCAGGTCTACCTGAACCGGACCCGGAAAGTACCGACCTCGGTGCTCAATGAAACTCTGCTCCCGGTTTTGAAGGCGACCCCACCCCCCATGTACAAGGGTAAGCAGATCAGTATCAAGTACATAACCCAGCTTAAGACGCAATACCCCTCCTTTGTGTTTTTCTGCAATCTGCCTCAGTACGTAAAAGATCCTTATAAACGGTTTGTTGAAAACCACCTCAGGCAGCGCTTCGAATTCTCGGGCACACCGATGAAGATCTACTTCAGGAACAAATAACGTCCTCATGATGAATTCTTTACGATCAAAAGAAATCACGGGGAAATGGCTACCTTTGTCTCCTTCAGGACGAAACATGGAAGAACACATCCGGATCGACAAATGGCTTTGGGCCGTTCGCTTGTTTAAAACCCGGAATCAGGCATCCCAGGCTTGCAGGGCAGGAAAAGTAAGGATGGATGACCAGGCCGTGAAACCTTCCCGTGAGGTACATGAAATGGATGTGATCACCGTCAATCTGGGCTTCATCGTCCGCACCGTTCAGGTAAAGGCCCTGCTGACCAATCGCGTTTCGGCAAAACTCGTCCCGGATTATGCCATTGACCTGACACCCGAAGAGGAATATGCCCGCCAGAAGATGATCCGGGAAACCCATTTTGAAGTGAGGGAGCGGGGACTTGGACGTCCGACAAAAAGACAACGCCGTGACATTGTCAAACTGAAACGATATAAAATCTAAGCCTTACCCGACGGAATCTGTACAAATCATCTTTAATATCCTTGTTAACCATGAATTCCGTTTTTCATTCGTATGATGTAACCCTGGATCAGGCCGAACAGCGCGTCCGCCACCTTCTGTCGGAGGATTTTGATCATCCCGGCCTGCAGCAGATCCTGAAACACCTGATCGGCTCCATTGATCTGACGACGCTGGAAGGTGCCGACACCACCCGAAAGGTAAATCAGTTATGTGAAAAGGCAAAAAGAATCGGGGATACTGCCAGGAGAATACCTCCTGTTGCTGCAGTCTGCGTTTATTCGCCCTTTGTTTCCATCGCCCGGAAGAACCTTGTCCATACAGGGATCAAGGTTGCCTGCGCAGCTGGTGGATTCCCGTCGGGTCAACTGCCCCTGTCACTGAAACTTCAGGAGATACACTTTGCCCTGGATGAAGGCGCTGATGAGATCGATACGGTCATTAGCCGTGGGAAGCTTCTGGAAGGTAACGAACAGGAAGTCTATGATGAGATTGCCTCGATCAGAGCGATTTGCAGCGACCGCACGTTAAAAGTGATCCTGGAAACCGGAGAGCTGCAATCGGTTGAAATGATCCGCCGGGCAAGTGAAATCGCTATCCTGGCAGGTGCTGATTTCATCAAAACATCCACAGGGAAAATCCAGCCTGCCGCCACAGAGACTGCGGTGCTGATCATGCTGGATACCATTCGGGAATTTGAGGTCGCGACGGGCAAACGTGTCGGGATAAAACCGGCAGGCGGCATTCAACAACCGGAACAGGCGATCCGATATTACAGGCTGGTCAGACTCATCACCGGCGATGCCTGGATTGACCCAAACCTGTTTCGGATTGGCGCCAGCCGGTTACTGGATAATTTATTAAACGGATTGAATATCAATAGATTATAATTCCTGTACTTTCGAATCCATGCCCTGTTAAAGGGGCTGGGCTTAATGGATCTTGGTATGGTAGTTGATATAATTCCCGCATGAATTCCCGTTGTACATACCTGCTGCTTATCCTTTTCACTGCCGTTTCACTTTTCCCTGCCTGTGATCTGCTGGACGAACCCATGGATGAAGATTCCCGTGAACTTTTTACCGGCGACTGGAACTGTCGTGAATACCTGAATGGTAAGCTGCAAATGAACTACACGGTGACCATTTCGAAAGATCCATCGGATCCATCGCAAATCATCCTGCATAATTTTGCTTTTATCGGTACTGATGAAAAACCTCCCTTTGGAGTTGTCAACGGTGAGTCGGTGGTCATCCCGACCCAGCAGGTTTGTTATGATGAGAGCATTACGATCAAGGGCACAGGAGAGTATATCTCGAAGAATGAAACCCACTGGGAATATACGGTTGAAGTTGGAGGGGATATGTTCACCTATACCGCTGTATTTGAGCGTATCCACTTGTAAGCCAATGGCAGTTCACCTTACCGGACCCCGTTACCTGACCTCACTTTCCAGCTTACTTAATTCGATGATCACATTTTCATAGATTTTCTCCAGTTGTCCTGCATTACGCTCATAATAATCCATGCTCCGGAGGAACTGTTGCCGCGTGATATGGTGTTTTTCGAAAAGTGTGGTGTAATAACGATCAGTGAAATGTTCATTATCCTGTTTTTTTGTGTGGATGGTCTTCAGGGATGATTCGATCAGATGCACATCCACCAGGATTTTCACCATCGAGTCTGCTGCAATCAGGTCATCGGGGGCCGCAGCTATTTCGCTCCTGCTGCCCCCGGTACGACAACCGGAGATCAAGTAAAGTAAAAGAACGCACAGTATCCAGGCTGGCCAGCTATTCTTGTGTGGGAGTGTATTCATGATTCAATCCCTGAATGACCTGATCAGTAATATTATATTTTGGGTTTTTCAATAAGAGGTTACTGCCTGGATTATCACCCAGAATATAATCGAAGTTCAGCACCCGGTTATATCGTTCCAGAAAATTGGTAACGCTGTCGAGCAGCATCAGGTTGACCTGTTGTTCAAGATCTGCAAGTTCAGCAGCAAATTGGTTCTGCATTTCATAGATCTTCTGCTGTTCTTCCATAAGCTGATTGTAGATATACTGTGCCGATTGTTCGGAAAGTTTATTCTGAGATACCTGGTCCTGGAAATAGGCTGCATCTTTTTCATACTGATCCTGGCGGCTTTTGAGCTGAGTTTCCAGGTTTTTCCCTTTTATCTCCAGTTCTTTGCTTTTTTCAATGGCCAGTGTATAGTGAGTCAGGATGGAATCTGAATCCACGTAACCTACCCTCACTTCGGAACCTGAAATGACTCCCTGTTTTGAATCCACACCGCCAGGTGCTTTTCTTTCCGTGAAGAAAAGCACGTAAAGCACAGCAAGGGCCAGAAGGAGGATTGCATTTAATAAAAAACTGATTTTTAATTTTTTACCCACATTGTTCGTCGTTTCTTCTTGCATGATGGTTATTTTTAATGAATTAATTGCCCAGCTCCGATAAAAATTTAATCCGCATCAGCCGGATTTCCTCCTCGGTATATTCATCTTCTCCAAGAATGGAAAGGGCTTTTTCAACAGAGTCAGATTCAGCCTCCCTGAAATATTCAAAGATTTCTTCCTGGTGATAGGGATCGACAAACTCATCTACGTAATAATTGATATCCAGTTTTGTACCGCTGGAAACAATGCTTTCCGTCTCGGTCAGCAGTTCCCCGAGTGTAAGATTTTTTGCGAAGGCTATATCTTCAAGGGATATTTTCCGGTCAATATTTTGGATGATATATACTTTCAGTCCCGATTTGTTAACCACTGATTTAACCACCATATCGTTAGGACGGATGATCTCGTTTTCTTCCACATATTGCTTGATGAGTTCCAGGAAGGGCCGTCCATATTTCTGGGCCTTACCCATGCCCACGCCGGTGATCTGTTTGAGTTCTTCTTCATTTACAGGATACTGGATCGCCATATCTTCAAGGGAGGGATCCTGGAAGATGACAAAAGGAGGGAGGTTTTCCTTCCGGGAGATCTCTTTGCGGAGGTCTTTGAGCAGGGAGAAAAGGGTCTTATCTGTAGTGCTGGTTTTGTGGGCACTTCCGATCATATCCTCTTCCTCTTCAGGATTGTCATAATCATGATCCCGGGAAAGCATGATCGAATAGGGTTTGTTCAGGAACTTCTTTCCCTCGGGTGTGATCTTGAGGATCCCGTAGTTTTCAATATCCTTTATCAGAAGACGCTCAATGAGGGTTTGCCGGATGACCGCATTCCAGAATTTTTCATCCTCTTCCATTCCCCTTCCAAACATTTCCAGTTGGTGATGCCTCATCTGCTTGATGGTAGAGGAGGGCTTTCCCGTGATGATGTTGATGATATGCTTTGCCTTGAACTGTTGCTTGGTGGTCTCAACGGTTTCCAGAACCAGCTCCACGTACTTTTTCCCTTCGAATCGTGTTTTGGGATGCAGGCAGTTATCACAGGCTCCGCATCCGTCGCGTGAGTAAATCTCACCGAAGTAGTGAAGAAGTAGTTTATGCCTGCAGACGGAGGATTCAGCATAGGAGACGGTTTCCATGAGGAGTTGCTTGGCGATTTCCTGTTCGGCAACTCCCTTGTCCTTGTTGAATTTTTCCAGTTTCAGGATATCATCGTAGCTGTAAAATGCAATGCAGTTGCCTTCTCCGTCATCGCGACCCGACCGGCCTGTCTCCTGGTAATATCCTTCAATGCTTTTGGGCATGTCATGATGGATCACAAACCGTACGTCAGGCTTATCGATCCCCATCCCAAAAGCGATGGTAGCCACAATTACTTCGGCTTCTTCCATCAGAAACTTATCCTGGTTATTCCGGCGCGTTGTGGCGTCCAGGCCTGCATGATAGGGCAGAGATCGTATTCCATTGACTTTCAGGGTTTCCGCAAGCTCTTCCACTTTTTTACGGCTCAGACAATAAACAATCCCTGATTTACCAGAATTGTTCTTGATATACCGGATGATGTCCTTGACCACTTCCTTTGTTTTGGGACGAACCTCATAGTACAGGTTCGGCCTGTCGAAGGAAGATTTATAGATCACAGCATCCTGTATCTTTAAATTCTTCTGGATATCCTGCTGTACTTTCAGCGTAGCTGTGGCTGTCAGTGCAATGACGGGTACCTCCTGTCCGATACTTTCGATAATGGGCCGGATTCTTCTGTATTCCGGTCTGAAATCATGCCCCCATTCCGATATGCAGTGTGCCTCATCAATGGCGTAGAAAGAAATATTGATATCTTTCAGGAATACAACATTTTCATCCTTGGTAAGCGATTCAGGCGCAACATAGAGCAACTTGGTTTTTCCCGAAACCAGATCGCGCTTGACCTGAGTGATTTCGTTTTTCGACAGGGAGGAATTGAGAAAATGGGCAATGCCTGTCTCGGTGCCGAAGTTCCGGATGGAATCCACCTGGTTTTTCATCAGGGCGATCAGGGGAGAAATGATAATGGCCGTACCCTCCTTGATCAGCGCCGGAAGCTGATAACACATCGATTTGCCACCGCCCGTCGGCATGATCACAAACGTATTGTTGCCCGATAGCAAATTGTTAATGATGGCTTCCTGGTTCCCTTTAAAGGAATCAAATCCAAAAAACTTTTTTAGTAATTGATGAAGCGAAAAATCAATCCTGGTCTCCATGTAATTCACAGTTCAAAAAACACCTCATTCGCTCTCCAGCGTAATCCTGTCACCCTTAAATTCCTTCCTCCTTACACAAATTTACATAAAATACTTTTTATGTTACCCTTAAAATAATTGTTAAAAATTCTTTCATAAATATACTACAATAAACATGGATTTTCAACATTTTATTATCATCCCGTCATCGGTAGGGAAAATGGATGGAAATTGTAACTTTGTATGCCGGTGTTTTTGCTATGATCCATAAAACATTTTAGCATTTGAAATCAGCAGAGGAAATCAAACAGATTGCACAACAGACCATCCGGGATGAGTCGGAAGCTATCCTGCACCTGGTGGACTATGTGGACGACGATTTTTACAGATGCGTTGAGATCATCTATCATTCCACGGGAAGGGTGATCATCACCGGCATCGGTAAAAGCGCGCACATTGCCAATAAGATCGTATCCACGCTGAACTCAACCGGAACCCGGGCTATTTTTCTGCATGCTGCCGATGCCATACATGGCGACCTGGGGATGATCCGTGACGACGATATCATTGTTTGCATTTCCAAAAGTGGCGAAACTCCGGAAATCAAGGTTCTGCTTCCTTTACTGAAGCTTTTGGGCAATACGTTAATTGCCATGGTCGGGAATCCTTCTTCGTACCTTGCCCGGACTGCCGACCTGGTGATCCGTACCGACGTCAGCAAGGAGGCCTGCCCGAACAACCTTGCCCCGACCTCCAGTACCGCTGCTCAGCTGGCTATGGGCGATGCACTGGCCGTATGCCTGATCGAATGCCACGGATTCACCATGAAGGATTTTGCCAGGTATCATCCGGGAGGATCCCTGGGTAAAAGATTGTACCTGAAAGTCAGTGAACTGTTTATCAACAATGAAGTACCCAGAGTCGACAGCCAGGCAGATATCAACCAGACCATCATCGAGATCTCTTCCAAGCGGCTGGGTGCCACTGCGGTTATGGAAGATGACCGGCTGGTCGGCATCATCACCGATGGCGACCTGCGGCGAATGCTTCAGAAAAATATTCCGCTCGATACCCTTCGGGCAAAAGATATCATGTCAAGAAACCCACGCACCATCGATAAGGATAAACTGGTTTCGGAAGCCCTGGAGATGATGCGGAAAAACAACATCACACAATTGCTGGTACTGGACCATGACCGCTATGCAGGGGTTATTCATCTGCACGATATACTTAAGGAAGGAATTATCTAGATAGGCTCATTATGTTGCTCCATACAAAGAATCTTGTAAAAAAGTACAAGAACAGGATTGTTGTCAATGATGTTTCCATTGAGGTACAGCAGGGGGAAATCGTCGGATTGCTGGGACCGAACGGTGCAGGCAAAACCACATCCTTCTACATCATCGTCGGCCTGATCAAACCCTTCTCAGGAACGGTCTTTCTGGATGATCTCGAAATTACTCATGAACCGATGTACAAAAGAGCAAAACTGGGCATCGGATACCTGTCACAGGAAGCATCCGTTTTCCGGCAGCTGACCGTTGAAGACAACCTCAGGGCGGTACTGGAATTTACCAAACTATCCAAACAGGAGCAAAAAGCGAAACGGGAATCACTGATCGAAGAATTTGGACTTCAGCATGTCAGGAACAGCAAGGGGATCACGTTATCGGGAGGGGAGAGAAGACGTACCGAAATCGCCCGTGCACTGGCCGTAGATCCTAAATTCATCTTGCTGGATGAACCCTTTGCCGGAGTGGATCCCATTGCTGTGGAAGACATTCAGTATATCGTCTCCAAGCTGAAGGACAAGAACATTGGTGTACTGATCACAGATCACAATGTGCATGAAACACTTTCCATCACCGACAGATCGTACCTGTTGTTTGAAGGTGCAATCCTGAAATCAGGAACCTCTGAGGAACTGGCTCATGATGAGCACGTCAGGAAAGTCTATCTGGGAGAGAAATTTGAATTACGCCGCTAAAGCCTGGTAAAACTCACGAAGTTCTTTTGCTTTGTCCGTTTTACCCTGTTCCTCCAGATAAAGCGCTATGCGCGGCAAAACCTTTGACCGTGAGATCCATTCTTTTTCCTCACCGGCCCGGGATGAATACAGGATCAAACCCTCTTCCTTCCCCTGTGTAAGTACCGTCTGAACAATGTCTTCGGTAACCTGGCAAACCGACAGGTGATCCCAGGTTTCCTTAAAAGCAGCGACGATCTGGTTCACTCCGTTGAAACTGGTGTTGTTTAAAACAATTATCGTCAGGTTTTCCGGAAGGTATTTGACAAAGGCAGTCCGGAATCCGCTCCAGCGGCCATAATGATAGACCACCTTCGAATTGCCTTCATATTCCAGCCGAAAACCAAAACCATAGGGAATTTCACGGTCATTATTAAGCTCTCCCGCTGTGAAGGCCTGCTGAATGCTCCAGTGGGGAACCAGTACATCCCTGTTAAGGGCCTGATCCCACTTGAACAGATCCTCCAGAGAAGCGTATACACCCTTATCACCTGCAATGCCATCATGCATTACGGTCTGGTAAACATTTGCCCCTGACCTGAAACGGCGGTAGCCGGCAAGATAAGAGGAGTCTGTCGCCGGCACAACAGGGGTATGCACCGAAGCATTCTCCATGTCCAACGGTATAAATACCCTCTCAGTCAGGAAAGATCCGAACGACTTACCGGAGATACGTTCCACCACACTGGCCAACAGTGCATAACCGGTATTGGAGTAAGAGAACTTTTGACCGGGCTTAAAATTCACCTGCTCTCCGTGCTCCGAAAGTATCCTGACCAGGTCTTCGTTATTGGGTAACCGATCTTCCGATGTCCAGTAATTGTCGATGTACCACAGGTAATTCGGAACACCGGAGGTATGGTTCAGTAAATGACGGATCGTTACCCCTTTGTAGGGTAATTCAGGTATATATTTGCTCAGGAGATCATCCAGCCTGAGCCTGCCCTCTGCTTCAAGGATCAAAATGGCCATGGCCGTAAATTGCTTGCTCACCGAGGCCAGCTGGAAAGAAGTTTGAGGATTTAATCTGATCCTTTGCGCACCATCGTAACCCGAACAGACCTGATATACAATTTCATTGTCGTGAGCCAGTAATACGTTCCCAGTGAATCCTAAATAATGAGTGCAGATATCCGAAATGGAATCAAACTGATGGTACATCTTACCGAAGATCAATTCTTTGATATGATCTTCTTCTTCCAGTGTCAGAACATCCGTTTTGGGTTTATGTTGAAGACCGTAATTATTTTCAACGGGGATAAAAATAAAAATAAAGAGCAGGATGAGTGCTGGTCTCAATAAAGTGCTGTGAACTACGCTCCTCATGATTTACCGGACTGTTTTCAGCCAGGCTGCAAAATTATGAAAAAAAACGAAAAAATATGCAGAAGTGGGAGGTAAACCCCATTCTGCCCTGATCAGTATACTATCCTACCTTATTTTTCCACCACCGCTGAGGAACGAAAAAAATGGATAACAGTACATAAAGGATGATCATGACAGGTAATGCTCCTGCCTTCAGCAACAGGATCAGCGGTACGGATATGATCAGGATAAGATAGCGCAGCCAGTTAAGTTTCCATGAGAAATCCGTGAATTTCAGGGAGAGCATGTTGACCGGTGCCACCATCAGGAAGGAAATCAGGATCGTGATCACGGTAAGTACAAGGGGATCAGCAATGAAGTTCTGCACCAGGGATGGGGTATGATGGCTTTCCAGGATTACAGGCAGTGCCCCGATGAAAATTGCACTGGCAGGTGTTGGCAATCCGCGAAATATGTATTTCTGCGAATCATCAATGGTGAAACGGGCCAGCCGGAGTGCAGAAAAAACAGGGATCAGTAAAGCGATGTAAGGGGAGAGGTCCGACCACAGACCACCTCCCGGATCACCCGAAGCATTCATAAGCGACCAGATAATATAACCGGGTGCTACTCCAAATGAAACCAGATCAGCCAGGGAATCCAGCTGTTCTCCCAGGGCAGAGTAAGCATGAAGTAACCGGGCCAGAAATCCGTCGAGGAAATCCAGCACCAGTGCGATGGTAATGCAAAGTGACCCCATTACCAGTTGGTCGCGGAGAATAAATACTATCGCCAGGGTCCCTGAAACTAAATTCAACAGGGTGATCAGGTTGGGAAGGTTCTTTTTCATGGATGGGACATACAGATGAATAATCGGATTGGCTGTTCAGCAATACAAAAATACGTCGATTTGGGACTGAATATCCCTATATTTGTGTGTTGAAATGAATTCTCCTGTGTTTTATCATTCCAAAAGGATTTATATGAAACAGCTTGATACCATCGGAATCATCATTAAAAAAGAAAAACTTGCCTCCTATGAATCTAATGTGCCGCTCCAGGAAATGATTCTGGAAGATCTGGCACCCTTCCCGGGATATTATGATTCATTTCAGGTACCCATTCCCGAAAAAGAATTGCTTCCGAATCACCTTTTCTTTGTAGCCAGGGGGATGGATTATCTCAACGACGATGAATTCATCCGTAATACTACCCGGATCCGGGAGAATACCGGATGGGAATTTAACGCCGTACAGGGACAATTATTGCTGTTCAATAAAACTCATCCGTGCATAAGGATAAATACGTCTCAGCTGGGGATTGTTCCTGAACTTATTGAGGCATATAAAAATACAGGCCTTGAGTTTATACGTTGGAAGCGAATCAAGCCGTATGAGAGCATCATAAAAATCAGAACGTTTTATCAGCTGGATGAAGTACATGAAGGGATCTATCATCACAGGACAAGACCGGAACTGCATTTCATCACCATCCCATTCATGCCTCCCTGGGAGACTTTTGAGGAGATCTCGCTCCTGATCCGGATGAATTCTGATTATAAACGATATGATGCAGCCCTGGCTGCAGCCTATTCTGCTGACGGAATGATTGACATGGTGCGTATCTATGATATTGCTTGCACCCTTGAGCAGTTGCAGGATCTTCAGCTGAAGTATCATCGTGAAATGAAAAGGGAGCTGCATAAATAGCATGGGATTCCAGATCAGTGACTTCACTTATGCGTTGCCCGCTGACCGTATCAGTCAGTTCCCCCTGCCTGAAAGGGACCAATCAAAACTTCTGCTGTATAAAGATCAATCCATCAGTGAAGATATTTTCCGGAATGTCGCCGATCACCTCCCTGCACGGGGACTTCTGGTGGTCAATAATACACGTGTGATCCACGCCCGTCTCCTGTTTCAAAAGCGAACAGGTGCCCGGGTGGAAATATTCTGCCTGAGTCCTGTTGAGCCCGTGCAGGAGATTCAGTCAGCGTTTGACCAACCTTCCGGCGTGACCTGGCAGTGCCTTGTCGGAAATGCCAGGAGATGGAAACAGGGTACCCTTACCCTGTCGACGATGAGGGGCGACACCACGGTCACCTGCTATGCCCAGCGATGCGGTGAAGCCACAAATCCGTGTCATATACGATTCCAATGGGATCCCGGACACCTGACGTTTGCCCAGGTGCTCGAAGCTTTCGGGAAAATACCGCTTCCTCCCTATATACAGCGCGAACCCATCCCGCTTGATGATATCCGGTATCAGACACTCTTTGCACGTGCGGATGGCTCAGTGGCTGCTCCCACGGCTGGACTGCACTTCACAGATCATGTGCTGAAAACACTGAGGAACAAACAGATTGAACGCGCCGAAGTTACGCTTCATGTCGGGGCAGGTACCTTTACTCCCATCATCACTTCAAGGATCGATGACCACATTATGCATACGGAAACCATCTGCATATCCGTTAGCCTGATCCGGTCCCTTATCGCAGGTCATTACAGCAAACTGATCGCTGTGGGCACAACCACCGTCCGCACTCTCGAAAGCCTTTACTGGTACGGTGTAAAATTGATTCAGGATCCGGGAGCAGAAATCCCTTTTTCCATCCGGCAGTGGGATCCTTACCGGATACCCGATTCGCTGCAACAGATGTCCATGAAAGACTCCCTGGCAGCCATCCTGAATTTGATGGACCGGAAACGGATGACAGACCTGAAAGGTCAGACCAGCCTGATGATCGTCCCCGGTTACCGGTTCCGCATGACAGATATGTTGATCACAAACTTTCATCAACCCCAGAGCTCACTGTTGTTGCTTGTGGCTGCCTTTATCGGTGATGACTGGAAGCGGGCCTACCAATATGCGCTGGATCATGGGTTTCGCTTTTTAAGCTATGGCGATAGCTGCCTTTTTTGCAAAAAGGATCTTCCATCATGATGTTGGTGACCACCGGCAGACAGGGTGAAGGCAAGACCAGCTGGCTCATCCGGCTTTCCCACCTCCTGTTGCGGGAGTTTATCCAGGTGGGAGGGATTTGTTCCCTGGGTACCTGGGCAGATGGACAGCGGGACCGGTTTCACGTGATGGACGTTGAAAATAACCAGCGTTCATTGCTCTGCAACCGGCGAAATTCGGGCAGGGATATCGCGTTCCATCATTTTTACTTTAAACATACCGGATTGGATTTTGGGCTGAATGCGCTGCATAAAGTATGTCATACGCACCCTGATGTTCTCATGATCGACGAGGTCGGAGGATTGGAACTGGAGAACCAGGGCTGGGCCCCATTCCTGGAAATCTTACCGGAATTACCTGTCGGAATCATCGTCATGGCCGTACGCGAATCATTGGTCGAAAGGGTCGTGAATCGTTGGCATCTGACCGGCACCCAGGTGATACGCATCAGCGAAACTTCTCCTGAAAGCCTCATGCCAGCCATTCGAAGGGAACTGGAAATCTATGACCGGAACCATAAGCCAGCCGCTACCGGTATCATACTGGCCGGTGGCAAAAGCAGCCGGTTTGGAACGGATAAAGGGAATGTGATGTTCAGGGATCAGCCGTTGATCAGCATCGCGATAGAACGATTCAAACGCATTTGCCAGACGATTTTGATCAGCACTAACAGCGACCTTTATCAAAACCTCGGTTATCCTGTGATCCCCGATCTTGTGAATGACTGCGGTCCAATGATGGGCATTTATTCGTGCCTCATCCAGTCTCCGACACAGGTCAACCTCGTGGCTTCCGTGGATACCCCGCTGGTGCCTGTGGGACTTTACCGGGCCCTGATCTCCATGAAAGAAAATGCCCGGATTGTTGTACCCGACCACGGTAGGGCGAAGTATGAGCCGATGATTGGCCTGTATGACCGTGAAATTACGGGTGATATGAAAAGGCTTATGGAACGTAATATCTATACCCTCCCGCTCCTGTATAAAGAAGTCCCATTTAAAGGTATGCCTGTCGGAAAAGATTATCCTTTCAGCAATCCGCTGATTTTTGCCAATATCAACACCCCGGATGACCTGACCTCACTGGAAGCGCATGATGTCTTAACGGGGAACACGGATGAATGAACCAGTAAAACCGGCTATCCGAAACAACATCGTGTGGGAAAAGGCTGCCATCGCCGGAGGCCTGTGGGCCTCGGTTGAGATCATACTGGGTAGCTTTCTTCATAACCTGCGGGTTCCATTCTCAGGTTCCATTCTGGCTTTTTTTGGCGTGGTCATCATGGTGTCATTCTCAAAATTATGGTCTGAAAAAGGAATGATCTGGCGTGCAGGATTGATCTGCGCCCTGATGGGGGGTGCCCTGTTTGGATTCGGATCCCAGCTGGGCAGGGGATGCACCAGTGGATCAACCCTGAGTGGTATGGCCGTTCTTTCACTGCAGCGCTGGGTTTGCTGTTTTTCAGTCTTTTTGGATGGATCGAACTGGACTATGTCTTTGTCAATCCCACGTACCTCTGGTCAACTATTGTCGGAGGCGTTATCATGGGGCTTGGCTTCATCATGGGAGGGTTTTGCCCCGGAACGAGTTTTTGCGGCGCTGCCATAGTCAAGATTGATGCACTGGTGTTCGTTGGCGGCCTTTTTATCGGAATCCTTATCTTTGCAGAGGGATTCCCGCTGTGGCAAAACCTGTACCTGGCAAAATTCCTGGGCACCGTTACCATCTATGATGCATTGGACCTATCCCCGGGTGTGTTTGTTTTATTGCTGATTCTTGTTGCAGCCGGAATGTTCTGGGTAGGGGAATGGGCTGAAAGGAAATTTCACAGAGAAGAATACTAGCATTTAATCTTTAAATCCGAATACGATGCTTTCTACGTTGACCCCACGCGTTATCCTTTCGCTCCTGATGATCCTGTTTGGATTGATCATCGCTGCTGTCCCTGAAAATACGACAAAACCCTACAAGTTGACCTCTGACCAGCTGCTGGAGGAAATCAAGGGCGGGACGCAGTTTATTCACCCGGATCAGGTAGCCGACATGCTCATCAATAAAGATCCTTACCTGAGGCTTATCGATGTGCGCTCTCCTGATGAATATGATAAATTCCATCTTCCCGGTGCAATCAATGTTCCGCTGGATAACATTCTGTCAGATCAATGGACCGATATCCTTGACCAGGATGTCAACATGAATGTACTGTACTCCAATGGCACAACCCATTCCAATGAAGCCTGGATGATTGTCCGGCAGCTGGGATATACCAATAATTTTGTGCTGGAAGGGGGACTGAATTACTGGGTTGAGACCATCATGAATCCATCGGCCCCCTCTTCAACCAGTCCCGCAGATGAATTTGCCAGGTATGATTTCAGGAAGGGAGCAGGAATGGCACTCGGAGCCGGATCCGTAACCCCTTCACAGCAGGAAAGTGCCTCCACTTCCCCAAAACCAACCATTACAACCAAAATCAAGAAGAAAAAAGTAGCCAGCGGGGGATGTTCCTGATCGAAGAAGGCGACTACCTTTGCCTTTTTGATATGATAAATTCACGCAAGTGACGGAAATAAAAACCACAAAAAAGCTCAGAGATCCGAATCCCGAGAAAGAGATGTCCTTCTGGCAGCATCTGGAAGAGCTCCGCTGGCATATCCTTCGATCGGTCATCGCTGTTGTCGTCCTGTCCATAGTCGCTTTTATGAACAGAGGGCTCCTTTTTGATGATATCCTGCTGGCTCCCAAGGATGTCAACTTCATCACCAACCAGTGGCTCTGCCGGCTGGCTGACATTCTTTCCACACCCGCGCTATGTTTTAAGGACTTTTCGCTCAACATTGTCAACCTGTCCATGTCGGGTCAGTTTATGATCCATATGTATATATCCCTGGCAGCCGGGTTCCTGCTGGCTGTACCCTATGTGCTCTGGGAAATATGGCGTTTTGTAAAACCTGCATTGAAAGCAAAAGAAAGAAGATATTCAGGTGGGGCAGTGGTGATCATGTCGCTGCTTTTTTTCATCGGGGTTCTGTTCAGCTATTTTCTGATCGTACCACTGACGCTGAATTTCCTGGGATCCTACCAGGTCAGCGACATGATCCAGAATCAAATATCCCTGAAATCCTACCTGAGTACAGTGGTATCCCTCACCTTTGCCACCGGACTCGTATTCGAATTACCCGCCTTTGTCTACTTTTTCTCCCGTATCGGGATCATGACCCCTGACTTTATGCGAAAGAACCGTAAATATGCCCTGGTCCTGATCCTGATCGTTGCAGCCATCATCACACCTCCTGACGTTTTCAGCCAGACCATGGTGGCCATCCCCCTTTACGGACTGTACGAAATCAGCATATTCATTGCTGCCAGAGGTTACCGGCAAAATCAGGAGCTGGCGGGTTGAAAATAAGGTGAAAGTGTAACTTTTTTTCTTATCTTTACGTCCAATCAATATGTTTTCAGCTTTTCCGCTGAAGGATTTCAATATTTAAACAACTGAACCATGGATCCAGAAACGTCAAACACACCCAATCCCATTCCACCCGGCCCGGGGGATCCGAAAAAGGAAAAGACCAACGGAAGCCTCATTGCCGGGATCATCCTGATCACCATCGGTATTTTATTCCTGATCAACCGATTCTTACCCAATGTACATTTTGGTGATCTTTGGCCTGTTATCCTGATTGTCGGCGGGATTGTTCTGGTATATAATGCATATAAAGATAAAAACAAGAATCCATCATGAGCTATAAGAAAATTTTCTGGGGAGCCATCCTTATCCTGATCGGTATTTTGATCATTCTGAAAAATGTTGGGGCGATCTATTTTACCTGGTGGTCGGTATTACGACTCTGGCCGGTTATACTGGTGCTCTGGGGGATTTCCCTGATCCCGGTGAAAGACTGGATCAAACTGCTTATATCATTCCTGATCCTGGTGCTTTCCGTTATCCTCGTCGCTAATAACAATAAAGCTTCCTACCCGGGTTTCTGGGGCTGGAGCCGGCCTTTTCACCAATGGAACCGCAGTGGGGATGACTGGAATAAACCTGACCGAAAGAAATACGACAGTGCTGACCGGACATACCAGCACCTGGTCGAGCCCTACGATACGACCATTGCATCTGCTGAACTGCGGCTGGATGCAGCAGCAGGGGAGTTTCACATCAGCAACACAACGGAAGATCTCATTGATTTTGAGCGAAGTGGTTTCTGGGGGGATTACAGCATGACCTCCATGGATTCCGGGGATAAACAGATCATTTCTCTGACGCTCGAAGGGGGAAATATCAACCGGCCTGGCAGAGAACATAAAGTGGAGATAAAACTGAATTCCCTCCCTGTCTGGGATTTCGATCTTGACATCGGCGCCGCAGCGATGACCATGGATCTGAGTGGGTACCAGACCCGGACCATCGATATTGATGGAGGCGCCACCTCTATTGACCTGAAACTGGGCGACGAATATCCGGAAACCCAGATCACCATTGATGCAGGCGCATCATCTATTACACTCTCCATACCGCTTGCAACCGGGTGTGAAGTAAATGCCAATACGGTACTATCTTCCAGGAACATGGAAGGATTTCACAAAATAAGGGATCATATTTTTCAGACAGAGGATTTTTCAACTGCAACCCATAAAATCTACATCACGATTGATGCAGCGGTTTCCAGCCTGAGCATTAACCGTTATTAATCCCTCTTTCCGTACCTTGCAGGAAATCCAGCAGGGTTTTCATCATATCATCCGGTTTGTCGGCGTGTACCCAGTGGGATGCACCGGGGATGATGCTAAACCTGACATTCGGAAAATAATGGTTGAATACCTCCTTGTTATCATGGGTAATGTATGTGGAATCTCCACCCTGAATCACAAGTACCGGACCCGGATAACGACCGGAAAAGGGTATCGGGCCGAAAATCAGCTCCGCATTGTCTTCAATCGCATCAAGGTTGATGCGCCATGCAAACCTGTCAGTACCCGATCGGTACAGGTTTTTCAGTATGAATGACTGTATCCTTTCGCTCAGTGGCCATTTGCGCAGCTCAGCCTCTGCCTCCTGGCGTGATGAAATTGTCGTAAGGTCTACCGCCCGCATGATGCGCAGGATGTCACGGTGCTCCTGGCGTATCGTATTGAACCCCGGGCTGATGTCAATAATGACCAGTTGATTCACCAGCCGGGGCTGGTCCAGCGCGAAACTCATCGCAACCTTTCCCCCCATGGAATGCCCGATTAACGTTATGTTTTCCAAAGCAAGCTCTGCAATGAACTCCCGTAAATCTTCCACAAGGGCATAATAGTTAAAAACTGGACTGTGAGGTGATTGTCCATGATTCCTTTGATCAGGGATATATACGGAAAAATGTTCTCCCAGCTGGCGCCCGATGGTCACCCAGTTATCCGATGATCCAAAGATGCCATGCAACAGGATCACCGGCTTCCCCTCCCCAAACTGCCTGTAATGCAATTTCATATTACAAATAACCACAAATAACCATGAATATCCACGAATAACTACAAATGACTATGAACATCCTCTACCGCCACCAACTGCCTCCTGTAAAGTTGTATCGTATTCTCCAATCCGTAGTAAAGTGCATCGGAGATCAGTGCATGACCGATGGAAACTTCCATTAAGCCCGGGATATGAGCCGCGAAATAGCGCAGATTCTCAAGGCTGAGATCATGACCTGCATTCAGTCCAAGCCCCACCTCCAGGGCAGTTTCAGCAGCTCTGAGGAAGGGGCTGATGGCAGTTTCTTTATCCCGGGGATAATTGCGGGCATAGCTTTCAGTGTACAGCTCGATCCGGTCCGTTCCGGTCTTTTGTGCATAACGGATCAGATCCGGATTCGCATCCACGAACAGGGATGTTCGTATGCCTGCCTTTTTGAACCTGCCGATTAGCCTGCTCAGGAATGCAAGGTTTTCCCGCGTGTCCCAGCCGGCATTGGAGGTAAGAACCCCCGGTGCATCCGGGACAAGCGTAACCTGATCAGGAAGCACGGTAAGGACCAGTTCGGTAAAACTTTCCGATGGGTAACCTTCAATATTGAATTCCGTTGTGATCAAAGGTTTAATTTCAATCACATCCCGGTAACGAATGTGTCGTTCATCCGGTCGGGGATGAACCGTAATTCCCTGAGCACCAAATCGCTGACAGTCCACTGCCGCCTTGAGTACATCCGGAATGTTTCCACCGCGCGCATTGCGTAGGGTAGCTATTTTATTGATGTTGACGCTTAACCTGACCATGATCTCTCCTGTAAGTTCCTGTAACACAAAACTACTAAATCGGATCATCTGATGCACAATGAATCCAATTTTAACGGAAATCATCACTGATGCGTTAAAAATCCCTAATTTAGCAGTCCTTTTCTCAACATGAACATGATTGCCAAAGACCTCATCGCCGAAAGCCTGCATCCGCTTGACATCAGGGATACGGGTACCAGCGCTATGGTGCTGATGGATGAATATAAAGTTTGGCATCTGCCCGTGACAGATAAAGAAACCTTCCTGGGACTGGTCACCGAACCTGATCTTTACGCGCTGGATGATCCTGATTGTACGCTGGATAAACTAAAAACCTCCTTCCAGAGGACCTTTGTCAATGATTATGATCATATTTTTGATGTAATCAAACTGGCCGATTCGATGCATATATCCGTCATCCCCGTGCTGAATGAGAAGGAAGAATACCTTGGAATGATCACCCTTGAGAAATTGCTGGGTGGTTTCGCAAAGATGAGTTGTACGGATTTCCCCGGATCCATTATTATCCTTGAACTGAACGTCAATGATTACCTTTTATCTGAAATAGCACAGATCGTCGAATCCAACGACGCAAAGATCCTTGGCATATACCTGACATCCCATTCGGAATCCACAAAACTGGACGTTACGCTCAAAATCAATCAGACCAACATCAGGTCTATCCTTCAGACCTTTAACCGGTATAATTATATCGTTAAAGCCTCTTTTTCACCCAAGGATCTCAATGAAGACCTCCGTGACCGCTATGATTCCCTGATGAAGTATCTGAACATCTAAAATATTATGAATATAGGTTTTTACGGTAAATCCATTCCTTCAGAAAGCCTACCTGCTATACAGCAACTCTTTCGGCATCTGACCAGGCCAGACCTTCACCTGACCATTTATGAATCATTCCATCACCGGTTGAAAACAGAATATAACCTTGAAATACAGGCAGATACTTTCGGTCATCATCACGACATTGCAGGCAATCTGGATTATCTGGTTTCCATCGGTGGGGATGGGACCTTGCTCGATACCATCACCCTTGTGCGCGATTCGGGCATACCCATATTTGGGATCAATACAGGGCGCCTGGGATTCCTGTCCAGCGTTTCGGTGGAAGACACCGACCAGGCATTGGATGCACTGCTCAACAAGCGATACTGGATCGACAAGCGTACGTTGATCCGGCTGGAGTCACCGGCAGGTCTGTTTGGTGAGATGAACTATGCGTTGAATGAAGTGGCTGTTTACCGGAAGGACCCCAATTCCATGCTGGCCATCCATACGTATGTCAATAATCTATTTTTAAATTCGTACTGGGCTGATGGATTGATCATTGCAACCCCTACCGGTTCCACTGCCTATTCCCTTTCCTGCGGAGGACCTATCGTGCTTCCGGATTCTCAAAATTTTATCATCACGCCGATCGCCACGCACAATTTAACCGTCCGACCTGTCGTTATCCCTGATAATAGTGTGATTCGACTCAGGGTGGAAGGCCGGAGCAGTGAGTTTTTTGTAAGCCTTGATTCCCGTTTTCACGCCCTGGATTCCACTTCCGAGATCATCCTGGTTAAAGAGGATTTCAAAGTCAACCTTATCCGGATGGAAAAACATAGCTTCTTCAGTACGATCCGGGGAAAGCTGAAATGGGGCCTCGACATCAGAAACTAAACCGGGGTTATGACTGAGAGGGTAGGGAATAAAAAAAGTGGTAATTTTGCACGCCTGAATTTCATGAAACGATTATTACTGGTTCTGTCCTGCCTGATCATGTTCATCAACGCACAAGCGCAATATGACGAATTTGGCGTTTTTGGGGGCAGTTTTTTTATAATCAATGGCGCGAGCTTTTTTAATCCAAAACAAATGGATCAAAATGTAGTAAATTTTCTGCCTCATCTCGATAAGATATCTCCAACCGTTCAACTGTTGTATCGTCATAGTTTTGATTCCCGACAGGCAGTTTCGGGAACATTCTCCTATTCACATTTCTATGAACTGGCTGCCCGCTATGAAATCAATTTCCGTAATTTTATCCTTGGCAGCAAGAGAAACTATTATTCAACGTATATTTTTGGAGGACTTGCGTATGCAATAGGTAAGGACTCAACTTTGCTCGGCATGCCAGAGTATGTAGACGACACAGCAAGCATTCCGACAATGCGGATTGCTACTATCCCTTTTGGTATGGGATTTAAATACAGTGTTGGGGAGTCGCTTGGACTTTCTGCAGAAATCGGATTGAGGAAGAATTTGGGTTTCAGCAGTGACCAGGACAATGGATTTTTACCTGTCAGCCAACCCTTCTATGGATTTATAGGCGTTGCCGCCACCTACAAGTTTAGCTTTACCAATAAACATAAGTGCCGTAATCTTGAATTTTAAAGGATATCCCTCCTCAACTGAAAAGGGGTGGTTTTTAAATAAATGGACATTAAGGAACAAATCGATCGGCAGAAGTTACCCCTGCACATCGCGGTGATCATGGACGGGAATGGCCGCTGGGCTCAGCGGCAGGGTAAAGAGCGCATTTTCGGGCATGAACAAGGCGTGAAAGCGGTCAGGGAAACTACCGAGGCAGCGGCCGAACTGGGTATACGGTACCTTACCCTGTACGCCTTTTCGACCGAAAACTGGAAACGCCCGAAAGAAGAGGTCAGCGCCCTGATGCATTTGTTGGTACAGACGATCGGCCAGGAGACAAAAACCCTCATGAAGAATAATATCCGCCTCCAGGCGATTGGTGATCTTAAAAGCCTGGACGCAAAATGTCATTCGGAATTGATGGAAGCAATCCGCACCACCTCTGAAAATACACGCATGACGTTAATCCTGGCGCTCAGCTACAGCTCCAGATGGGAAATTGTCGAGGCTGCCCGCAGGATCGCGGAAAAGGCCAGTCTTCATCAGCTGGATTATCAAACCGTTGATGATGATGTTTTAATCCAACATCTGACCACGGCCCGGATACCCGATCCTGAACTGCTGATCCGTACCAGCGGTGAATTCAGATTGAGCAATTTTCTGCTATGGCAGATTGCCTATACAGAATTGTATTTTACACCGAAACTCTGGCCTGATTTTAACAGGGATGACCTGTATGAGGCTATACTTGATTTTCAGAAAAGAGATAGAAGATTTGGAAAGGTTTAACAGCACTATGTCCATCAGGTTCATTCATGTTCATTAAAAAGATCATCTTAGCCATCATTGCCGGAATGCTCCTGTCGTTAGCAGGTAAGACCCAGGTCACCATCGGGGATGATCTGTCTGGAATCGACTATCTGAAACCCAAAGAATACGAAATCGGGGGAATCACCATCAGCGGAGTACAGTACCTTGACCACAATGTACTGATCATGCTGTCGGGGCTTTCCGTTGGCGATCGTGTCACGGTACCCGGTGACGACATCAGCGATGCAATGCGAAACCTGTGGGACCAGGGCCTGTTCGAAGATGTTAAAATCACCGCTACAGGTATCCAGAACGATGTGATCTTCCTGAATATCTATCTGAAAGAGAGACCGAGGATGTCAAAATTTTCATTGCTGGGGATCAAGAAAACAGAAGCCGACAACGTCAAGGAGGATCTTACACTGCGCTCAGGGGATGTTCTGACCGATAACCTGCTTGTCCGTACATCACAGACCATTAAGAAGTATTTCAAAGACAAGGGATTCCTGAATACAGAGGTGACATTCAGGCAGATTCCTGATACCAGCAAATCCAATAATGTCATTCTCGATATTCTGGTTGATAAGAACCAGCGGGTGAAGATCAAGCATATCGTTGTTGAAGGCAACTCTGCCATGTCGGATCAACAGATCAAAGGGGCCCTGAAAAAAACAAAAGAAAAAAGCTATGTCCATCCTCTGAATTATATCGATACACTGATCACCTCTACCCTGAAAGCCGCTACCACACTCGACATGATCAATGTCATCGGTGCCATCGGAGACTATTTTACCGATAATATGAAACTGAGGATCTTCAAGAGTTCAAAATATATTGCCGATGATTTCAAGGAAGACAAGAGCAACCTGATCAAAAAGTATAACCAGCAGGGCTACCGGGATGCAAAAATTGTCGAAGATGTGATCTCACCCAATCCGGATAATACCATTGACCTAAACCTAAAGGTCAGTGAAGGGAACAAGTACTATTATAGGAACATAACCTGGATTGGCAATACCAAATATACCGCCGATCAGCTGAATGAGGTGCTGAAGATCAAGAAAGGGGATATCTATGACCAGGAATTGCTTTCTACGAACCTGTCCTTCAATTTAAATGGGATGGATGTCACATCCCTGTATCTGGATAATGGTTATCTGTTCTTCTCTGTCGACCCGGTCGAAGTAAAAGTAGAGAACGACTCCATTGATCTGGAGATGCGAATCTATGAAGGTAAGCAGGCCAGGATCAATAAAGTGACCATCAAGGGGAATGACAGGACCAATGACCATGTAATCATTCGCGAGATCAGAACAAAACCCGGGGAACTCTTTTCGCGCTCGGACATCATTCGTACTACACGTGAACTGGCTCAGTTACAGTATTTTAATCAGGAAAAGATCAATCCTGTACCCATTCCGAATCCTTCTGATGGTACGGTGGATATTCAGTATGAAGTTGAAGAAACATCCTCTGACCAGATTGAACTCTCCGGGGGATGGGGGTATGGCAGGGTCATCGGAACATTGGGCGTTTCCTTCAACAATTTTTCGCTTAAGAATGTCTTTACCAGAAGTGCCTGGCGTCCTGTCCCAACCGGTGATGGCCAGAAACTCTCTGTCCGTCTCCAGTCATACGGTAAGGGTTACATCAGTTACAATGCAAGCTTTACCGAACCATGGCTGGGAGGCAGAAAGCCGACTTCTTTTACGACATCCTATTATCATTCACTTTATTCCAACGGGATGTCAAAAAGCGATATATCCCGACAGTCGTTTGTTCTCGACGGGATTACGTTCATGCTGGGTAAACGCCTTACCTGGCCTGATGACTATTTTACCCTGATTCAGACCATCAATTTACAGCGATATAAACTGGATAATTATACAACCATCTTTTCTTTTGGAACAGGAACCGGTGAATACAACAGTATCACCTACGGAATAACCCTGGCCAGGAATTCAGTGGATGCACCCATTTTTGCACGCACAGGCTCAGAAATATCCCTTTCCCTGAAATTGACACCACCGTATTCTGCTTTTTCTGATAAGGATTATTCTCTCCTGGAAGAAGATGAAAAGTATAAGTGGGTCGAGTATCATAAATGGGCATTCCGGGCGGTGGTTTATAAACCTATCGCCGGTAACCTGGTCTTTGCCCTGAAGTTTCGCTACGGATTCCTGGGAGCATACAATACCGATATCGGTGTAACACCGTTTGAACGATATTACCTTGGAGGCGACGGCTTATCCGGGTATAATAATATGGATGGCAGGGAAATTATCGGATTCAGGGGATACGAAAACGAATCCCTGACACCCAATAAATATACGAATCAAACGAAGGGGGGTACCATTTATAGCAGAAATACACTGGAAATCCGATATCCTCTGTCGCTTAACCCCAGTTCAACGATCTACATGGCAGCATTTCTGGAAGCAGGCAATTCGTGGGAAGACTTCCGGTCATTCCAGCCATTCAACCTTTACCGGTCTGCCGGATTTGGTGTCAGGGTGTATCTGCCCATGTTTGGTCTTCTGGGTCTTGACTGGGGATATGGTTTCGATGAGGTTCCCGGATTACCCAATGCAAACGGTAGCCAGTTCCACTTTTCCATCAACCAGTCGATCGATTAATTTGGTACAATATTTGAAACGCTCCCCCCCCATCAATTTAATGCTTGCAAAATGAAAACAATCATCAAAACAAACCTTCTGGCAACAGCCCTGATCCTTTGTACAGCTTTTACAGGCCTGGCCCAGAAATATGCATTTGTCGATACGGAGTATATTCTCAAAAATATCCCGGAGTACAACGATGCTCAGTCATTACTGGATGATATGGCCGCTGAATGGCAAAAGGAGATCGAAGATAAATATACTGAGATTGATCAGCTGTATAAATCCTATCAGGCTGAAGTTGTCCTGTTACCGGAAGAGATGAAGAAAAAAAGAGAAGATGAAATCATTAAAAAGGAACAGGCCGTTAAGGAATTGCAGCGTCAGCGCTTCGGGAAAGATGGTGATTTATTCAAAAAAAGGCAGGAATTGATCAAACCCATTCAGGAAAAGATCTACAATGCCATCGAGGAAATGGCCGTTCAGCAGAATTATGCCATCATCTTCGACAAGGCAGGCAGCCTGAGCATGCTGTACGCCAACGAAAAATACGACCTGAGCGATGATGTGCTGACTAAGTTGGGGTATTCATTCGATTCCGGTAAATAGTACCTGAAAACTCGTGATTTTATTCGATGGTAACAAAAAAATCCTAAATTTGCACCCTGATTCATAATTTATTAAACCGTTATTTAGAAATGAAGATTATTTTAAAATCATTGACCGTTTTGGCATTTTGTACCCTGACCCTTGGTGTCAGTGCCCAGAACCAGGAAAAATTCGGCCATATTAATTTTGCAGATCTCTATGCGCTTATGCCAGGGCTCGATTCTGTCAAAGTGATCTATGAGAAATATGCCGCCAGCGTACAGGATCAATTTGATGCGATGCAAACGGAACTGGAAACCAAGATTGCTGATTATCAAAACAATCAGACTACCATGTCGGAAATCATCCGCCAGACAAAGGAACGTGAGATCACCGATCTACAGACCAGGATGGAAGCTTTTCAAACATCGGCTCAACAGGATTTGCAGAACAAAGAAGTTGAATTAACAACGCCCATCATTGAGAAAGCACAGAACGCAGTGAAGGAAGTGGCAAAGGAAAATGGTTATACGTACATTCTGAATTCCACAGGTGGCATGCTGCTCTATGCAGACCCGGGGGACGACATCACGCTGTTGGTAAAGAAAAAGCTTGGGATTGAATAATCTCATGCGTCAGTCAATAGTGAAAAGCCGGATGGAAACCTCCGGCTTTTTTATTGATACCACCCTGCATACAGGACATAACTGTCGGCGATGCGATGAACTTCATCTTCCAGCAGGTTCACATCGATGGCTTTAACCTTCCTGGCCGGCACCCCTGCATATACGCTGCCGGATTCTACCACGGTATTTCTCGATACTACAGCACCTGCAGCAATAATGGAATTGCTTTCTACAACGGCGTGATCCATGACAATGGCTCCCATACCGATCAAAACATGATCATGGATGGTGCAGCCATGAATAATGGCTCCGTGGGCGATGGAAACTTCATTACCGATATGGGTGGCCGCTCTCTGGTAAGTACCGTGTATGATGACTCCATCCTGGATGTTGACTTTATTGCCAATCCGTACAAGGTTCACATCCCCGCGGATGACCGCTCCGAACCAGATACTGCATTGATCACCGGTAATGACATCGCCGGTAATGACCGCAGTTTCTGCCAGAAAGCAACCTTTTCCGAATTCAGGTGTGAAGCCGCGGATGGTCTTGATGATTGCCATTGAACGTTGTTAATCGTTTTTTATGACTTGAAATTCATTATCCCGCGAGCGCGGGTAATCGATTGAATAGTGCAGCCCGACGCTTTCCTTGCGATCCATGGCTGCTTTAATGATCAGGTATCCCACGTTGATCAGATTCCTTAATTCACAGATCTGACGTGTAATGACCGATTTTTGGTATAACTCTTCTGTTTCCTTGTAGATGATCTCCAGACGCTGCAATGCCCTATTCAATCGTAGATTCGATCGGACAATGCCGACATAATTGGTCATCACCGCCTGCAACTCCTTCATGCTCTGGGTGATCAGGATCATTTCCTCATTCAGCACGGTACCCTCATCATTCCAGTCGGGAAGGTCATCGTGGAATGCTGTGGTTTTGATCAGGTTGACCGCATCGGTACCCGCACGGTGAGAGAATACGAGTGATTCAAGCAATGAATTGGATGCCAGTCTGTTGGCGCCATGAAGTCCAGTGGATGCACACTCCCCTGATGCATAAAGATTCCGTATGGAGCTACGGCCCCATTCATCTACCTTGATTCCCCCGCACAGATAATGGGCCGCCGGATTCACCGGTATCATTTCATTGGTGATGTTGATCCCAATGCTCAGGCACTTGGCGTAGATGTTCGGAAAGTGATTCACAAGCTGATTTCTATCTAGATGCCTGCAGTCGAGATAAACATATTCATCACCCGATATTTTCATCTCATTATCGATTGCGCGTGCAACCACATCCCTGGGAGCCAGCGAGCCTCTTTTATCGTACTTATACATGAACTCTTCCCCCTGCCGGTTCTTTAAACGTGCTCCGAATCCGCGCATAGCCTCCGTAATCAAAAATGCGGGCCGTTCGGCTGGATGATACAGCGCGGTGGGATGAAATTGGAAAAACTCCATGTCGGTAACCTTTCCCTTTGCCCTGTACACCATCGCAATACCATCACCTGTGGCGATCTGGGGATTGGTCGTAATGCTGTAAACATTCCCGGCACCGCCGGTGGATAACATGGTTGTCTTGGCAAGGATCGTATTGATCGAATGATCCTCCAGATTATAAACGTAGGCCCCGTAACACTGGATGTCCCTGGTGCGGCGGGTCACTTCGATGCCGAGATGATGCTGGGTGATGATATCAATCGCAAAATAATTCTCCAGGATCTCAATATGCGGATGGCTGGTCACTCTTTCCAGCAGGGTCTGCTCAATTTCCTCACCTGTCTGGTCCTTATAGTGAAGGATTCGTTTTTCAGAATGCCCCCCTTCTCTTGCCAGGTCATATTTCCCGGATTTTTCTTTATCAAATTCAGCGCCCCAGGCAATCAATTCCCTTACGCGCTCTGTGGATTCCGTAATGGTGATCCTGACGATCTTTTCATTGCTGAGGTGATCTCCGGCGATGAGGGTATCCTGTATGTGCTTTTCGTAGGTGTCGGGAGTGTACATGACCGTGGCAATCCCCCCCTGGGCATAGCGCGTGGCAGTCTCATTGGCTTTGGTCTTTGTCACAAGGCAGACACTTCCATGATCAGCAACCTTCAATGCGTAGCTCAGACCTGCGATACCAGATCCGATAACCAGAAAATCAACTTTTTTTCTCATCGGAATTAAAGATTTAATAAGACGTTTATCGGATCATCTCCTTTATACATCATTTTTATGGGATCCTCCAGCATCTCCCTGACCTTGACCAGAAATCCTACGGATTCCCGGCCATCAATGATACGGTGATCATACGACAGCGCAATGAACATCATGGGATGGATCTCCACTTTCCCGTTAACAGCAACCGGCCGATCCATCACTTTATGCATTCCCAGAATGGCACTTTGAGGAGGATTGAGAATCGGGGTTGACATCAGCGAACCAAAGACGCCTCCGTTCGTTATGGTGAATGTACCTCCTGTCATTTCTTCCAGCGTAATTTTGTTTGCCCGGGCCCGCTCGGCCAGCTCTTTGATTTGGATTTCAATTTCAGCGAGCGTCATGCTCTCCGCATTGCGAAGTACAGGCACTACAAGACCTTTGGGAGCGCTCACCGCAATTCCGATATCCATAAACTGATGATAAACAATATATTCACCATCAATTTGGGCATTGACGGCCGGGTAAAGACGCAGCGCTTCGGTCACGGCCCTGGTGAAGAAAGACATGAATCCCAGGGAAATCCCGAATTTTTGTTTGAAAGCCTCTTTATATTGGTTGCGGATTTTTATGATCATGCTCATGTCAACTTCATTAAAGGTGGTTAACATGGCTGTCTGGTTTTTCACCTCAACCAGGCGTTCGGAAAGTTTCAGCCGCAGGGTCGACATTTTTTGCCGTTCCGTTTCCCGGATAACTTGTCCTGGCTTGCCTGAAACAGCTTCCGGTGGGGCAGAGGAGGCTGTGCGGGATTTTTCATACTGGTCCACCTCTTTGCGGGAAATGCGATAACTACCAAACCGTTCGATCATTTCCTGCGGGGTGATCTGGTTTTCTTCCATCGTTTTTCTGGCCAGGGGAGATACGTGGACGGGCTGTGAGACTCGCGCTTCTTCAGCCTTCGCTTCGAAGGGAGGGTCTCCCGGGGGCGTTTCGGATATTCTCTTCGCAGGTTCAATCCCAGGGACTCCTGTGGCCGTAATCCTACCGATGACCGTACCGATGTCGATGGTTTCACCTGCAGGAACCAGAATGTTGAGTATGCCTTCCTGCTCAGCCGTGATGCTCAGGGTTGCCTTATCGGAGTCAATCTCGGCAATCTCCGCATCTTTCTGCACATGGTCTCCATCACTCACCAACCAGCTGGCCAGTTGAACCTGGACAATGGATTCACCCGGGGAGGGAACTTTCACGTCAATGATCATGATCAGATGATAGGTTAGGTTAAACGATTCTTTTTGTTATTGATCGCCTGGATTTCGACCTCAAACTGGCGCCACCTGTTTCCGATGCAAACCATGCGGCACTCTTCTTTTAAACGATGGCAGTCACATTCATCAAACGTCTTGGTCACGATCTTTCGTTGCTGGACCTGGTGAAACCTGGGTGAACCTGTAGCAGGACTGCCACTGGCCGGACGGGCAATGACACACAAGGTGATCCCTTCCTGCAGCAAAAGCTGATGAATAAAGTTCCATGCCCCCATGTTGACAGGTTCTTCCTGTACCCAGAGATACCGGGTTGCATGCTTGTATTTTTGCACGAGATTTTTTATTCCGACAACCGGGAGGGGATATAACTGCTCAATACGGATCAGGGCTATATGGTTAGCATGGATCTTTTCCTTTTCTTCCAGCAGGTCGTAATACACCCTACCACTGCAAAAGGCGAGTTTTTCGATTTCATCCGGAACCGCCTGATCATCATCCATGATCTCATTGAACCCACCTGTGGTCAGAGTGGAAAGGGGAGAAACACAGCGGGGATGCCGTAAAAGGCTTTTGGGGGTGAAAATGATCAGAGGTTTACGAAACGGTCTTTTCAACTGTCTGCGAAGGATATGGAAGAAATTGGCAGGAGTCGAGCAATTGGCAACCTGCAGGTTTTGTTCAGCGCACAGGGTCAGGAATCTTTCCATACGCCCTGAGGAGTGCTCGGGTCCCTGTCCCTCGTAACCATGGGGCAGGAGTACCACCAGATGATTCATTACATTCCATTTATCTTCTGCACTGCTCAGGTACTGATCAAAAATGATCTGTGCACCGTTGCTGAAATCACCAAACTGGGCCTCCCAGATGACAAGATCATGGGGAGATGCTAAGGCATATCCGTATTCAAAACCGAGAACCCCATATTCCGATAAATGGGAATTATAGATTTCAAATTTTCCCTGAATGTTATCCAGATGGTTCAGGGGAATATATTTTTCTTCAGAGTCTTCAAGGGTCAGCACAGCATGACGATGTGAAAATGTCCCCCGCCGGGAATCCTGTCCTGAAAACCTGATGTTGATTCCTTCTGACAACAAAGTGCCATATGCCAGCAGTTCCGCCATCCCCCAGTCGACACGGTCGTTTGTCAAAACCATTTCGCGCCGGTCTTCCTGCAATTTGACCGTTTTTCTGAAGAACCGTTTATCCTCAGGGAGTGATGTTATTTTGCGGGTGATCGAAAGGATCGAATCCTGCCGGACAGATGTATCCGGCGACTGAATGAAATCTTCTGTGGTCGCCTTCCGGATCGAAGCCCAGCTATCTTCAAGAAATGACGTAATGTGGGCTCGCTCTATCTCTTTCGACCGCGCAAGAGAAACTTCGAGCCGTGCATGATAATCCTGCTCAATCCCATCAGCGGTTCCCTGATCGACGATTCCCTGTTCGAGCAAATTCTTCCTGTAGATCTGACATGGGTCCGGATGATTTTCAATGATTTTATACAGAATGGGCTGGGTGAACCTGGGTTCATCTCCTTCATTATGCCCATATTTCCTGTATCCCAGAAGATCAACGAACACATCCCTGTGGAAATGGTTCCTGAATTCGATCGCCATTTCAACAGTCAGGGCAACGGCCTCTGCGTCATCTCCGTTTACATGAAAAACGGGAGACTGGATGGTTTTGGCCACATCGGTGCAATAAATGCTGGTTCTGCCCTCCAGGTAGTTTGTGGTAAAACCGAGCTGATTGTTGACCACAAGGTGCACCGTTCCACCGGTATGATAGGCTTCCAGCCCCGACATCTGAATCACCTCGTATACAACACCCTGACCTGCAATGGATGCATCTCCGTGGATGAGGACGGGGACGATATTCGCGTTATCTCCGTGATACTGATGATCAATCCTTGACTTTACGATACCTTCAACCACCGGATTCACGGCTTCCAGATGAGAGGGATTGGGCGTCAGGGTCAACCTGACGCTCTGTCCGCTTCTGGTTTGTCGCAGCGACGTAAATCCCAGGTGATATTTGACATCCCCCAGCAGGGTCTCATCATCATAGGCAATTCCCTCAAATTCGCTGAAGACCACCTGGAGCGACTTTCCAAGGATATTCGTAAGGACATTCAGCCTGCCGCGATGAGGCATTCCGATCACAAATTCCTGAATGCCAAGACTTGCTCCTTTTTCAATCAGGACATCCAACGCCGGAATGAGGGACTCTCCACCTTCCAGTGAAAATCGTTTCTGACCGGGAAATTTTTTATGCACAAACTTCTCAAAGCCAACTGCTTCAGTTAGTTTTAAAAGGATCTGGATTTTTTGTTCCCTGGAGTACTGAGGTGCATTCCGGCTGGATTCCATTTTACTTCGCAGCCATTCAACGATCTCCGTGTTCCTGATGTAGAAATATTCAACCCCGATGGACTGACAGTAGGTTTGTTCTAAAAATGAAATTATATCCTTTAGCCGGGCTTTCCCGATCCCGATCTCTCTCCCGGCTTCAAAGGTCTTCTCCAGATCGTTCGCAGTTAATCCAAAATGATCGTACGACAGGGAAGGGGTATAGGTGCGGCGGGTCCTGACCGGATTGGTCTTTGTAAATAAATGACCTCTTTTCCGGTATTCATGGATCAGGTTGATTACCTTGAACTCATCGGATGAAATCGTAATTTTCTGCTTTTCTAAAAACGCAGTGCCTGCAAATTCATAACCCTCAAAAAATTTTTTCCATCCGAAATCAACGGAGTCTGGATCGGCTTTGTACTGTAAATACATTTCTTCCAGCTGTGCCAGGTCACTGTTGGATAAATAGGAATAGGTATCCATTGAGTACGAAGTATATTGATAGATTGCAGCAAATGTATGAATTAAAGACGTAGTATTGACTGCCTTGCGCGTATATCGCCTGGGAGGTACATACAAAAAAAGTCCACATCCCTGGGATGTGAACTTTTCTATTGAACCCGGAAGTTCAGATGTTCAATATATACTCTGTCGGTGATTATTCAGGATGTATTGCTTCAACAGGGCAAACATCAGCACAGGTGCCACAATCGGTGCAAACGTCAGGATCAATCACATAGATATCACCAGCGGAAATAGCTTCAACCGGACATTCATCGATGCATGTGCCGCAAGCTGTACAATCATCGGAGATCTTATAGGCCATGGCTAAGAGGTTTTGGTTAATAATAAAGGACTACAGTTGATTTTGATGGTACAAAAGTATTTTTTTTTCAGTTACCGGAAACAGGATTCACAAATTTAATTTTGGTCTAAACAATCACCCATCGATCCTAGAGGATTGAAATCCCGAACAGGGCTGATAGGTCAGGATGGATAATCGATTAAAAAAAAACGGAAAGTTGGCTTGAATAGAATATTGTCTGTAACTTTGCCATTGTTATAAAAGTAACAATATGGGTATTAAAAAGCGTAAAATCATTGAGTTAGAAGATGCAGTAGTCAAATTTGCGGGGGATTCAGGTGATGGAATGCAAATGAGTGGAACCCAGTTTTCCGACACTTCTGCATTTGTAGGGAATGATATTTCAACATTTCCGGATTATCCCTCCGAGATCAGGGCACCCCAGGGAACCATTGCCGGGGTATCTGGATTTCAGGTTCGGATTGGAAGCAAAGACATAAAAACACCGGGTGACCTTGCCGATGTACTTGTGGCGATGAATCCTGCGGCCCTTAAAACCAACCTGAAGTGGGTAAAACAGGGTGCGACCATTATCATTGATAGTGATAGTTTCGAAGAAAAGAACTATCAGAAAGCAGGATTCAAATCTGATCCGCTGGAAGATGGTACACTTGACGGGTATAACGTTGTCAGGGCCCCGATAACCTACCTGAATTTTGCAACGGTAAAAGAGCTGGGACTTGACAGCAAGACAGCTGAAAAAACCAAGAACCAGTTTGCAGTGGGGATACTCTACTGGCTTTTCGACAGGAGCCTGGAATATGGTGAGAAGTTTCTGGAGGAACGGTTTAAAAACAAGGCTATCCTGGCTGAAGCCAACAAGAAAGTGCTGAGGGCGGGGTATAATTACGCTGAAACCCTTGAAACACTGGATTCCCGTTTTCAGATCATTCATGACCGGGAACGGAAAGGTAAATTCAGGAATATCACCGGTAACACGGCAGTGGCATGGGGATTCATTGCTGCCTCCGAACGTTCGGGCAGGCCTTTGTTCCTGGGATCGTATCCGATCACTCCTGCTTCGGAAATCCTTCAGGAACTTGCCAAAAGAAAGCAACTGGGTGTTAAGGTCTTTCAGGCAGAGGACGAAATCGCAGGGATCAACTCGGCTATCGGAGCCAGCTTTGCTGGCCATCTGGGTGTCACCACTACTTCGGGACCCGGACTTGCCCTGAAGAGTGAAGCTCTTGGTCTGGCAGTAATCACCGAGTTGCCCCTGGTTGTGGTGGATGTTCAGCGTGGCGGCCCTTCCACAGGCCTGCCGACCAAAACCGAACAGGGCGACCTCCTACAGGCATTGTATGGCAGGTCCGGAGAAAGTCCTGCCGTGGTCATCGCAGCTTCTTCTCCATCCGATTGCTTTGATTATACCTACATGGCCTGTAAGATAACCATTGAGCACATGACACCCGTTATCCTGCTTACCGATGGATACCTGGCCAATGGCTCTGAGCTCTGGAACATACCCAAAATCAATGAACTGCCCCCCATTGTTCCCCCATTGGTACCGGATAATCTTCCGGATTTTAAGCCTTACCGGAGAGATCCTGATAAGCTGAGCCGCTTCTGGGCCATTCCCGGTCAGGAAGGACTCCGCCACCGGATCGGCAGCCTCGAAAAGGAAGATGTTACAGGCTTTGTATCCCATGATCCCCTTAACCATGAAAAAATGGTCAAACTGAGAGAAGAAAAAGTTCAACGGGTGGCCAACTACATCCCTGATCTGAAGGTTTGGGGTGAACCCACGGGCGATCTTCTGGCAGTGGGCTGGGGAGGAACCTTCGGAGCCATGATCAGCGCCGTTCAGGAACTCCAGCAACAGGGTAAACGAATCAGCCTGGCCCAGTTTAACTTCATTAAGCCTCTGCCCAAAAATACAGAATCCGTATTCAAAGGATTCAAGAAAATCATTGTCTGTGAGTTGAATATGGGTCAGTTTGCCATGTACCTCAGTGCACTCCTTCCGCAATTTCAATATACGAAATACAATAAGATACAGGGACTTCCCTTTATGATCGAGGAGTTGAAACAGAAATTCAATCAAATTCTGGAGGGAATTGAATAATGGACAAAAAAACTGAAACCATACCCGGTCAGCAGGAATTGACAAGAAACGATTTCAAACTGGATCAGCCCGTCAAATGGTGTGCAGGATGCGGCGACTACGCCATCCTGTCAGCCGTACAGAATGCGCTTCCCGAAATCGGGATGAAAAAGGAAAACATTGTGTTCGTATCCGGCATCGGGTGCTCTTCCCGGTTCCCTTACTATATCAACACCTATGGCTTCCACGGGCTTCATGGAAGAGCCGCTGCCGTTGCCACGGGGATTAAAATTGCCAATCCCGAACTCAGTGTCTGGATGGTCACCGGAGACGGCGACAGCATGGCCATCGGCGGTAATCATTTCATCCATATCCTGCGACGTAATATCGATGTCAATATCCTTATTTTCAATAACAGAATTTACGGCCTGACCAAAGGACAGTATTCTCCAACTTCACCCAAGGGATTGAAGACCAAAACATCACCCGACGGAACCATAGAACCACCGTTTATTCCGGGAGAACTTGCCATGGGAGCTCAGGGTACCTTTTTTGCCAGAGCCCTCGATACCGAACCCAGGCAGATGACCGATATTTTTATCAAAGCAGCCCGGCATGACGGGACTTCCGTGGTGGAGATCCTTCAGAACTGTGTGATCTTTAACAATAAAATACATCAGGAAATTACGGGAAAGGATGTCAAGGACGACCGCATCATCTACCTGGAGCATGGCAAACCCATGATCTTTGGAATCAACCGGGATAAGGGACTCGTCCTGCAGGACTCGCGACTCAAGGTTGTCCATCTTGGTGAAGAGGGTATTACAGAAGATGATCTTTTGGTACATGATGCCTATACACCTGACATTGCAATGCATTATATGCTGACCCGGATGGCTTATCCGGAGTTCCCTGTGGCTACGGGCGTCATCCGTTCGTTCCCCTCGGAACCCTATGACCAGGCCCTGGAACGGCAGGTGATCCGAAGCATGGAAGAATCCAAAATCAAAACCCTGGAAGAACTGATCAATACCGGCAACGTCTGGCAGATTTGACCCCAATCGTCCTTTTATAATCCTCCAGGGGATATCTTTCGCTATCTTTGCATTTTACATGAACTATGCTCAATGCATTCCTTCATTTCATTGAAAAGGAATCCCTCTTCCTGCCGCATCAGCCTGTTTTGCTTACCGTCAGCGGGGGTATTGACTCGGTGGTCATGGTCGAACTGTTTCGGCAGGCAGGATTACCCTTCGGCATCGCCCATTGTAATTTTGGCCTGAGAGGCAGCGAATCCCAAAGGGATGAATCGTTTGTAAGGGAACTCGCCCAACGGCTCAACGTACGTTTTTTTTCCAGGAGGTTCCCAACGGAATCCTTTGCCAGACAAAATCATCTTTCGGTTCAAATGGCCGCCAGGGAACTTCGGTACTCCTGGTTCAACGAACTGATGGCAGACGAAAATTACGATTATGCGGCAACAGCCCATCACCTGGATGACCAGATCGAAACCCTGATGATCAACCTGACCAGGGGTACAGGACTCAATGGCCTCCAGGGCATCCACGCAAAACAGGGAAGGATCATCCGGCCGCTCATGTTTGCAACACGCCGGGAAATTGAACAGTTCCAGCTGGCTTATGCACTTCCCTTTTGCCTCGATTCATCCAACCTGTCGGATAAATATACCCGAAATAAAATCCGGCATGAAATCATGCCCATCCTGGAAACCATCAATCCTGATTTTCGGAACGGAATAACGCAAACCATCCGGAGATTGCAGGATGCCGGAAAGATGGTGGCAGAAAAGATCAACGAAAAGAGAACGCTTGTATGTACAGAAGATCAGAATACGACGCTGATCAGCATCCCCGAGCTTCTGAAATTATCTCCCATAACCGCTTATCTGACTGAATTTCTTGCCCCTCTGGGATTTAATTACCCTACAATCGAAAAAATTGCCGGCTCGCTGACCGGAATCTCAGGGAAGCTTTTTTTATCGCCAACCCATTGTCTGCTTAAAGACCGCAGGCGGCTGATCGTCACCCCGCTTGATATCGGTACTCCCCAGGCTGCCCGTGAGTATTTCATTGATGCAGATGTTCACCGCCTGAACACTCCCTTGCCTATTAGGATTGAAAGAGAAGAAGTTACTGTTAACCTTCGTCTGGATACACGACCCGAAGTTGCCAACCTCGACCTGGCCCTGATCCGGTTTCCGCTATGGTTAAGAAAATGGAAAAGGGGAGATCGGTTTTATCCCTTGGGAATGAACCAGTCCAAAAAAGTCAGTGATTTTTTTATCGATGAGAAATTGAGCCTGATCGGGAAATCAAATGCATGGATCCTTGAGTCGGACGGGAAGATCATCTGGATTGTGGGCCATCGCATCGATAACCGTTTTGCGATTACCTCCCGGACCCGGAATGTTTTAAGGATTGAATTGCTGCTGTGAAACAGCCGGAAATCAGGATAAATAAGTGAGGCAATTTTTTTATGCAGGGCCATAATTTCCATTTCATTACCTTTGCACTCAAAATATATATATGAGATTATTAAACAACAATATACGCATGGATAGAAGGTGGCTGTTCATCCTTTTTACGCTTGCCTGCACGGGATTGCAGGGCCAGATCTTTGAGCCCGTCACCTGGAGTTTCAGCAACCGTATGATCAGCCCGACCGAGGCAGAACTTATCTTCAGGGCTGAAATCGAGGACAAATGGCATCTTTATTCTCAGGATATCCCCATGACCCCGCCAGCCACCACATTCACGTTCGAAGATGTGAAGGGATACGAACTGGTGGGGAAGGTAACCGAGCCCGCTGCCATTGAGGAATATGATCCGAACTTTAAAATGGTGCTTAAATACTTTGCCCGGGAGGCAACCTTTACGCAGAAGATCAGGTTGCTTGGCCAGGATACGGTTACGGTCAAAGGATATATCAATTTCATGTCGTGTGACGACGAAAAATGTTTACCCCCTGCAGATGAGGAATTTAATTTCACCTTTCATCAGCAGCCTGTTACCGGTAAAACCACGGCGGATTCGGTGCAAACCAGTCAAAAGGTTACAGGCGTTCCTGTTGCACCGGTGACACAGCTTGAATTAACGGGGGATTCCCTCGTTTCCCCGACCGCGACCGATGTGCAGGAACAAATCTCTTCAGAAAGTACACTGGACGATTCCACTTCCGGTACAAAAGAAAAGAAGTCACTGTTCTATTTTTTTCTGATCTCCATTCTTGCAGGATTTATTGCCATTCTGACTCCCTGCGTGTTCCCGATGATCCCGATGACGGTAACTTTTTTCATGCACGATAATGAAAGTAAAAAAAAGGCAAGATTTCAGGCTATCGTCTACGGAGTTTCCATCATTGCCATCTATACGATCATTGGAACCGTCGTTGCCATCACCCTCGGTCCGAATTTTGCCAATTTCCTTAGCACACACTGGCTTCCCAATGTCCTGTTCTTCCTGATCTTCATGATCTTTGCAGCTTCGTTCCTGGGTGCTTTTGAGCTGACCCTTCCCAGCTGGCTGGTCACCCGTTCGGATAAACAGGCTGATAAGGGCGGTATTACCGGTGCTTTTTTTATGGCACTCACCCTGGTGCTTGTGTCATTTTCCTGCACAGGTCCTCTTGTTGGCGCAATCCTGGTTGAATCTGCCGGTGGTCAGATCCTCAAACCCATCGTGGGTATGTTTGGATTTGCACTGGCATTCGCTCTGCCGTTCACCCTGTTTGCTTTTTTCCCTTCCTGGCTTGCTAACCTGCCTAAATCGGGAGGATGGCTTAATGCTGTCAAGGTGGTTCTGGGCTTTATTGAACTGGCACTGGGGCTCAAGTTCCTCAGCATCGCCGATCAAACCTACCACTGGGGAATACTCGACCGGGAAATCTACCTGGCTTTCTGGATCGTGATTTTTACATTGATGGGTTTTTACCTCCTGGGAAAACTGAAGTTTGCACACGATTCAGATATCAAACATATCAGTGTAACCCGTATCGCCCTGGCGATCATCACATTTACGTTTGTGGTCTATATGATCCCAGGCATGTTCGGGGCTCCTCTGAAAGCCCTTTCCGGATACATTCCACCCCAGACTACCCATGATTTCGACCTGAACAATATCATCCGTGAAAATGTGAAAATGGCGTCAGGCTCCGGAATGAATCCATCCTCCGCCTTCATGCCAACGGCCGGGGTATGTGAAAAGTCAAAGTACAGCGACTTTTTACATCTTCCCCATGGACTCGGGGGCTATTTTGACTATGATCAGGGGATGGCCTGTGCAAGAAAACTCAACAAACCTGTCTTCATCGACTTTACAGGTCATGGTTGTGTCAACTGCAGGGAGATGGAAGCCAATGTATGGTCGGATCCTGCTGTGCTCCAACGCCTTCGTGAACAATATGTTATCATTGCCCTCTATGTGGATGATAAGACTCCGCTGCTGGAAAGCGAATGGATTACATCAACCTACGATGGAAAAGTGAAAAAGACCATTGGAAAGAAATTTGCGGATTTCCAGATCACCCATTTCAATGTGAATGCCCAGCCTTTTTATGTCCTTCTTGACCATGACGGGCAAAAACTTGTTCCTCCTCGGGCCTATAACCTGGATGTCGATGAATTTGTCGCTTTCCTTGATAAAGGAATCGAGGAATTCAGGAAACGGTAATGATCTTCCCCGCTCAGGTGAGCCCGGCCTTTTTCATCAACCTGGCATAATGCTGATAAAAATACGTGATCGTTTCAATTCCCTTGAAGAACTGATTCAAGGAAAAATTTTCATTGGGAGAGTGAATGGAGTCGGATTCCAGTCCAAATCCCATCAGGATGCTTTTTAATCCAAGCTTTTCCTCAAAGGCCGAAATGATCGGTATGCTTCCGCCGCTTCTCACAGGAACCGGTTTCCTGCCATAGGATTCGATATACGCCAGATCAGCCGCCAGGTAAGCGATCATATCGGTAGGTGAAACATACCCCTGCCCTCCGTGTGACGTCTTCACATTAACTTTTACACAGGGGGGGGCAATCGTTTTGATATGGTCTTCGAACAGCTGGCTGATCTTAAGATGATCCTGGTTGGGAACCAACCGCATGGAGATTTTTGCCCAGGCTTTTGATGGCAGTACCGTTTTAGCCCCCTCGCCGGTATAACCACTCCACATCCCGTTCACATCCAGGGTCGGCCTGATGCCCGTACGCTCAATGGTGGAATACCCTTTCTCTCCCCAGACCTCATTGATCTTCAGCGCTTTCTGATAAGCATCCAGATCAAAGGGAGCCTTCGCCATTTCCTGCCGCTCAGCATGACGGATTTCCATGACATCGTCATAAAATCCGGGGATGGTGATCCGGTTATCCTCATCATGTAATGAAGCGATGATTTTTGCAAGGATGTTGGCAGGATTCGCAACTGCACCCCCGAAGAGTCCAGAGTGCAGATCCCGGTCCGGTCCGGTCACCTCAACCTCCATGTAGCTTAATCCACGCAATCCAACCGTGATGGAAGGGACTTCCTCTGCAATCATGCTTGTATCCGAAACCAAAATGATGTCTGCTTTCAGTATATTCCTGTTATCATCACAAAATTTGCCCATATGAACCGAACCAATTTCTTCTTCCCCCTCAATCATGAATTTGACATTGCAGGGCAGTTGACCGGATTGGTTCAGGTACTCAAAAGCCTTGGCGTGCATAAACGATTGTCCCTTATCATCATCCGCCCCCCTGGCATAGATCCTGCCATCACGGACGACCGGTTCAAAAGGATCGGATGTCCATAATTCCACAGGATCCACCGGCATCACGTCCATGTGGGCGTAGACCAGAACGGTGGGTAACGCCGGATCGATAATTTTCTCAGCATAAACGATCGGATTTCCACTGGTGGGAAATATTTCAGCCTTGTCAGCACCCGCACCGAGAAGGATTTTTTTCCAGTATTCCGCTGCTTTCTGCATATCGGGTGCATGCGATGCAAGGGTACTGACCGATGGGATGCGTATCAATCCAAAGAGCTCGTCAAGAAAACGGTCCTTGTTTTCCTGGATGTAATCCTTAATCTTCAATGGTGTCATAATCTTGTTCTGGGTTAGAGATATGTTTTCATGTTTTTCCGGTCTGAAAAGGATCGTTTTGGTAATTACGGTCAAAATTAAGAATTCCCGGCGATAACCGAAAGCCAACAATGGAAATGTTTACCTTTGGCAATCCAAAATCGGGAATCATGGATCGTATAAGGGTTGCTATCAATGGATTCGGGCGAATTGGCAGGGTGACTTTCCGGGCATTGCTCAAAAGCAAAATCATAGACCTGATTGCAGTCAATGACCTTGCTGATGCAATCAACCTGGCTCATCTGGTGAAATATGATTCCATTCAGGGTGAATTCCGGGGTCACATCCGGGCTGAGCAGAATATGCTTGTCGTAAATAGGAAAAAGATCCGTGCCCTGTCGGTCAGCCAGCCAGAGAACCTGCCCTGGAAGGAACTTGATATTGATGTTGTGATTGAAGCAACGGGTGAATTTACCACAAAAGATCTGGCCAGCCGTCATCTACAGGCGGGCGCAGGTAAGGTGATCATATCGGCACCTTCAAAAGGACCGGAAGATAATGTCAAATTCATCGTGATGGGAATAAACGACGATATTTTACGCCCTGATGACTCTGTTATTTCCAATTCTTCCTGTACGACCAACTGTGTTGCTCCCCTGATCAAAATACTCGATGATCACTGGGGAATCGATGAAGCTTTCATTACCACAGTGCATTCCTATACGCGGGATCAGAATCTGCTTGACGGCCCGCATAAGGATTTCCGTCGTGGAAGAGCAGCGGCCTGCTCTATTATACCTACAACCACCGGCGCTGCAAAAGCTTCTTCCCGCATTTTTCCCCACCTTAAAGCAAACCTTGGCGGAGCCGGTATCAGGGTTCCCGTGGTGAATGGCTCCCTGACGGATCTTACCTGTACTGTGCAAATGCCCGCCAGCGTTCAGCAAATCAACGCGGCATTTAAAAAAGCTGCAAAAGGATCGATGCGTAACATACTGCAGTATACCGAGGATCCGATCGTGTCGGCTGATGTCATCGGCAATACACATTCAGCGATCTTTGATGCAGGACTAACCTCGGTTCTCGGTCAGCGAAGGGATCTTGTCAAGGTCGTTGCCTGGTATGACAATGAAGCCGGTTATGCTGCACGGCTGGTCGATCTGGTGGAAAAATGGTTCTCACTCTGAGATCATCGGAAGAATTTGAGCTCAACTTCTTTCCCGTCGAACACTACATACGAGAAATTCGTGATCCAGTCACCGATCAGGAAGAAATGCGTCTTTTCATTTATTTTTAAATGAACGGGAAGATGATGATGTCCGAAAATAAAATAGTCAATCCCGGGATCAGATTCCAGAACCTGCAGGCTGAACTGGTAGAGCCTCTGGGTCGGAATATTGACCACATCGGCATTCTTCTTTTCACGGGCGATGTCGGCATTCCTGCTTCTTCTTGAAAAAAACAGGCCCATCCGGGTGCCGATATCCGGATGCAGCCATCGGTAAAACCACTGGTTCAGCGGGCATTCAAACGTTTTCTTCAGGAATTTGTACCCCCGGTCTCCCGGCCCCAGTCCATCTCCGTGTGCCAGATAAAAACGTTTCCCATTCCATACCCTGATCTCAGGTTTGCGATGAAGGATGATGTTCAGTTCGCGGTTTAGGTAATCAAATGCCCAGATATCATGGTTCCCTCTGAAAAGATGCACAGGGATCCCAGCGTCTGTCATTTCGGCCAGCTTACCTAGAAAGCGCGTGAAACCCTTGGGAATTACCGTTTTGTATTCAAACCAGAAGTCAAACAGATCCCCCATCAGGTAGATTTCAGCAGCATCTTTTTTAACCTCTTCAAACCATCGGATTAATTGTTTTTCCCGTTCAAGGCTGCTGTTGTGATCAGGAACACCAAAATGAAAGTCAGATACAAAGTATATCTTTCCTTTGATTTGATCCGTTGTCTGTGAATTCAACTCAGGCTGTATTAAGTGAATGAAATCATCTGGCTGACACCCATTGCTGGGTTGAACATACCGTTATTGCCAGCCTTCAAGTAACTTTTTGATCAACAGGGTCAACAGGGGTTCCGCCCGGCTTGCTGCCTGCTGAACTTCTGCATGACTCACTTTTGTTATTTGATCCGGAATGCCGAGATCAGAGATCACGGTTATGGCCAGACAGGGTAAATTCAGTTGTCGGGCAGCAATTGCTTCGGGTATGATCGACATCCCCACCGCATCGGCACCCAGAAAGCGCATATAGGCGTATTCCGCCCTGGTTTCAAACGTGGGGCCGGTCGCGGCAGCCAGAATCCCTGATTGCAGTGGAACCTGATGCGCCCGGGCAATCTGCATTACTCTGCTGATGATGCTTTTGTCAAACACTTCACTCATATCGGGAAAACGGTCGCCAAAACGTTTATCATACTTCCCGATCAGAGGATTGCTGTTCATCAGGTTGATCTGATCCGTGACAAGCATCAAATCCCCGATTTTCAGGATCGGATTTAATCCACCTGATGCGTTGGTCAGGATCAGAAGCCTGATGCCCAGCCGGTGCATTACCCGGATGGGCAGCACGATGTCCTGCATGGATACGCCTTCATAAGCGTGTATACGCCCCTGCATGACCACCACCTCTTTATTCCCCAGTGTCCCAAAGATCAATTTACCGGCATGGCCCTCCACGCTCGTCACCGGAAAGTCCCTGATCTCCGCAAAAGAGAACGATGATGAATGTGCAATTTCACCCACCAATCCGCCCAATCCCGTTCCCAATACGATCCCTGCCTTCGGTGAGGCAGGAATCGTTGAACGGATGCTGTCAGCAATGTCATTTACCTTTTCCCACATAATGTAAAATACTTGTATCAAAGGTTTGTTTGGAACCGGAATGAAACTCGATCCTGACAGGCAGATAATACAGCGGAAGATCCTTCAGCAGCTTGTTGAGATGAGCTTCGCGCATGCGTATGGCATCTTTTTCCGTGGTAATGATGATCTTGTCATTTCCTGCCATTTGCCGGTATACATTACGTATATCCCTTACATCGCTGGCTGTAAAGGGATGATGATCCCTGAAAATCAATTTTTTAAATTCCGTGAAATGATTCCTCAGGTAGAGTTCCAGGGGATAGGGATTGGCGATTCCGGCCACCATTAAAACGCCCCCGTTCTTTTGAGAGCAAATGTTCAGTATTTCCCCTGAAAATGAAACAGGGTTCTCATATTTTATATACGAGAAACAGACTTTTTGTTTTGGATCAGGCCGTAATTCTGCCAGCAATTCCCCTTCATGGATTGGCGATCTTTCCGGTTCTGTTTTTGTAACAACAATAATATCAGCGCGTTTTGCACTGCTGCGGTGTTCACGTAACCGCCCGGCAGGGATCAGGCGATCCCTTGTGTAGAGATTGAAATAGTCTGTCAGCAAAATGGACAGTCCCGGTTCGATATACCTGTGCTGGAATGCATCGTCCAACAGGATTACCTCCGGAGCCGGATGAAGGTTCATCAGCCTGCGGACTCCCCGTCGCCTGTTCTCGTCAACGGCAACAAGAATATCCGGAAATTTATTCTTGATCAGTCCCGGTTCATCGCCAACGTCTTTGACGGAATTTTCTGGCTGCGCAATGTGAAATCCCCTGGTACTTCGTCCGTAACCGCGGCTCAGGGTCGCTAAACGGTACCGATCCTTCAGCAGACGGATCAGGTACTCGATATGAGGTGTTTTACCTGTACCGCCCATGGAAAGATTACCTACCGAAATAACGGGTATGGTAAATGATGCCGATGGGAGGAATCCCCTGTCAAACAACAGGTTTCTCACATGCGTAATGATTCCATATACCATGGAGAAAGGGAGGAATATGATGCTGCGAAAGCTCACCTGATCAATATCCG
>JAGONC010000089.1 GCA_017993235.1 Lentimicrobiaceae bacterium | reverse complement strand
CTGGACAAGCTAAAGGATGAATACGCCAGGATGATCTATTATGCCTTTAAGAACCGCAGAGCCTATGACCGGCTTATGTTCCTGTTTTCTTCCAGCAGCTTTAACCAGGCCTATCAGCGAATGAAATACCTGCAGCAATACAGCGATTACCGGCGTCAGCAGGCTCTGCTGATCGTAAAAAAGCAGGAGGAACTGAAAGCCAAAACAGAGGAGATCGGACAGTTGAGAGAGGAAAAGCTCTCTCTGCTGACATCCAAAGAGAGGGAACTTGCCAACCTGGATCTCGAGAAGAAGAATAAGAACCAGGCAGTCACCGGTCTGGGACAAAAAGAGGCTGAGCTGCGTAAAACACTACAAACGAAAGAGTTAGCAGCAAAAAAATTACAACAGGCCATTGAAAAGATCATTGCTGAAGAAATACGCCGGTCGAACGAACTTGCCAGCAGCAGGCCTTCAGCCCCAGGGGCAACCTTTTCGCTTACCCCAGAGGAGAGGGAGTTGTCCAATACATTTGAAGCCAATATGGGGAAATTACCGTGGCCTACGGAACGCGGGGTTATCTCCAGCACGTTCGGCGAACATGCTCATCCTGATCTGAAAGGAATCAAGGTTAAGAATAATGGGATCGACATTCTGACGCAATCCGGTTCAGCTGCCAGAGCCGTCTTTTCGGGTGAAGTGTCACGCATTATCTCCATACCCAAATACAGCAACGTTGTCATCGTCCGGCACGGGGAATACCTTTCGGTTTATTCCAACCTGGATGAGGTCATGGTAAACAAGGGCGAAAAGATTGTTACCAAGCAGGTTATCGGATCTATTAAGACCGACGAGTCCCTGAGGCGTACGGAACTCCACTTTGAGCTCTGGAAAGGGAAAGAATTACAGGATCCGATGCTTTGGATCGTGCATTGATCTGGCCACGGAGGCCGTGTTAAAAAATCTAAAAATTGATATGTCCCGGATTCCTCAGCGTAAATGTCGTATATTTGTTCATTAAAAACTATCGTTATGATAACAGGATTCATCTTTCTGGGCATGATCGGGCACTGGGAGATCCTTCTCATCGTTCTGGTCATTATATTGATCTTTTTTGGCGGGAAAAAGATACCGGAATTAATGAAAGGATTGGGAAAAGGCGTTCGCAGTTTCAAGGAAGGCGTGAGCGGTGATGAAGAAAAAAATGACAAAACCAGCGACGCCTCCAAAAATTAATGAGCCCATTGCAACATAAAACCATACCCTTCCTTTTTTCGTGTATTCTGGTCATTTGTTTCCTTCAGCCGGTGTACGCTGCCAGGTTATTTTTTCCAGACCAGCCGGATACCTTGTTTCAGGCGGATACGCTGCTGGATACACTGAATTCGGAAAGGATTATTCCGGGCAGGGATACACTGAAATTCACACTGACAGAGGATTCCCCCATCGTCAGGGCGCTGGATAGCCTGGCAGATATTAAATATTTCCAGGATTATTATTTTACGACAGATTCCTCATTTCTCAACGTTTACCGGGACCCGTTTGATCCGATCCCGGAGTTTTCGGATTCAGTTTACAGGGAACGCATTCATGTACTTGACCAGATGACCCCGATCGATCTGGTATACAACGAGGATGTCAAACGATGGATTTTATTGTATGCCTGTCAAAAACAGGAAATGACCTCCCGGATTCTTGGACTGGCACAGGTCTATTTCCCGCTGTTTGAAGAATACCTCGACAAATACAATCTTCCCCTGGAGCTGAAATACCTGGCCATTGTCGAATCCGCACTGAATCCCACCGCCAATTCCAGGGCTGGTGCAAAAGGATTGTGGCAGTTTATGTACAATACCGGAAAGTCCTATGGGCTTACGGTCACCTCCTATGTTGATGACCGGTTTGATCCTTACAAGGCAACGGATGCAGCATGCAGGCACCTGTCGGATCTGTATGGGATTTATGAGGATTGGTTGCTGGCACTGGCTGCCTATAATTCGGGTTCCGGAAATGTGAATAAAGCGATCCGCCGGGCAGGCAATATTAAGAACTACTGGGCCATCCAGCCATTTCTTCCCCGGGAGACCCAGGGGTATGTTCCGGCATTCATTTCGGTGTGTTATATCATGAATTATAACCAGGAGCATAACCTGTACCCGACTCATCCCGGCATTCTGTACAATGGGATCGATACGATCGTTGTGAACCATCTTCTTTCCTTTGATCAGCTGAACGAAATGCTGGGCATTCCGATGGAGGATCTTACTTTTTTAAATCCCGCCTACAAGCTGGGCGTAATTCCCTCCATTCATCAGGAGCCGTATGTGCTCCGGCTTCCCAAAGAATATATTGGTCCGTTCATAGCAAATGAACAGGCCCTGTACCAGTTCAAAACCCAGAAGGGCATCGAGCATGAACAGCTGATGGCGGAGGTCAGCAAGGTGAAAGAGACCCGTTACCATAAGGTCAGGAAAGGAGAGAGCCTTGGGATGATCGCTAGCAAGTACAACGTCAAGGTTTCCGACCTGAAGAAATGGAACCACATCCGGGGCTCGACCATTTATCCGGGGCAGAAGCTGATCGTATATCAATCCAGCAGCTCTTCCCATGTTACAGCTCCAGTGACCACAACCAATGGATCTTCCTCTTCTGCTGAAAGCCCCCCGACGGAAAGTCAGACTACCACCCATATTGTGAAATCGGGAGATAATTTGGCAGCGATCGCCTCACGATACGGTTGTACGGTGGATCAGCTCAAACGCTGGAATAACCTGAGCTCAACAACGATCTATCCCAAGCAGAAACTTACCATCGTCGATCCCATTTACCGGAGTGATGAATCCGCTGCCAGTCCGGCAGATCCACCACAGCAGGAGGAAGCGTTCATTTATCATATCGTGAAAGCAGGAGAGACGCTATGGGATATTGCCAACATGTATCCAGGGACGACTGTTGAAAAAATCAAGACATGGAATCACATCACCAACGCCAAAACCATACTGCCCGGCCAGAAACTGGAAATCAGAGTGAAAGAGTGACCCTCACGGCCTTTCATCTGTCGGGTATCGGTTTACACCAGAAGGGATCTGTTTTTCATTCTCTCCGCTCGTGTTCACTCGTCGGGATCGTATTCCTGGTTTTCCTCGCAGGAGCCTGTAAGCA
>JAGONC010000019.1 GCA_017993235.1 Lentimicrobiaceae bacterium | reverse complement strand
ATTTCCATGCCGCGCAGGATGGCCTTTTCATTGTCCGGGATAAGGTGGTGATACCGATGCGGAAGAGATTTTTTCAATCCAAGGATGACATTTTCCAGTTTGACAACCGGTTTCACCTTCAGGTAGCCTCCCAGGACGATCATGTTGAATATTTTGGAAAGACCCAACCGCGAGGCTTCATCAGCGGCATCCACACGGTAAATTTTTATATCTTTTCTGGTGGGGTGGTGTGTGATACCGTTTCCGTCATAGATCAGCACTCCACCCGGTTTGACCGAAGGTTCAAATTTATCCATGGATTGCTGATTCAGGATGACGGCTGTATCGAAATAATTCAATATGGGGGAACTGATCCTTTCATCGCTGAGAATTACGGTAACGTTGGCAGTTCCACCCCGCATTTCGGGTCCGTAGGATGGCATCCAGCTCACTTCCTGATCCTGCATGATCCCGGAATAGGCCAGGATCTTACCCATCGACAGAACACCCTGTCCACCAAAGCCGGCAATAATAATTTCTTCGGTCATGATTCTATTTGTAAGTTTTAGCTTTTAAACCGTACTGATGTTGCAGGTTGAAACCTGCAATCCTTATTTTACCATTTTCCCGTCCACTTTCAGATCTCCCAGGGGGAAGAACGGGAACATATTTTCTTCCATCCAATGGTTTGCGTCAACCGGTCTCATTTTCCATCCGGAGTTGCAGTTGGAGACAATTTCCACAAAGGAGATCCCTCCTTTTTTGTCACGTTGATTTTCAAATGCCATCCGGATCGCCTTTTTGGCCCTGCGGACAGCTGCCGGTGTATGGACAGCCTGGCGGGAAACAAAAAAGGTACCCGGCAGGGTTGCGATGACTTCGGTCATTTTCAGGGGATGGCCCATCATACGTACATCCCTGCCATAGGGGCTTGTGGAGGATTTCATTCCTTCAAGGGTTGTGGGTGCCATTTGCCCTCCTGTCATACCGTAAATGCCGTTGTTGATGAAGATCATCGTGAAATTCTCTCCCCGGTTGCAAACATGGATGGTCTCTGCAGTGCCTATCGCGGCGAGGTCACCGTCACCCTGGTAGGTGAAGACGATCCTTTCGGGCCAGGTTCTTTTGATACCGGTAGCCAGTGCTGGTGCACGGCCATGCGCGGCCTGCTGCATGTCGACATTCATGAAATCATAGGCCAGGACGGAACACCCGACGGGACAGACGCCGATCGTTTCTTCCTGAAGTCCCATCTCATCAATGACTTCCATTATGATCCGGTGCGTAGTGCCATGGCCGCATCCCGGGCAATAACTCAGGATTTTATCGGTCATGAGTGAGGTTTTTTTATAGACCAGGTTCTCGGGCCGGACAATGTCTTCAATTTTCAATTCAGCCATTACTTTATTCTCCTATGATTTTTTCTTTGAGGACAGCCAGGATCTCTTCAGGGGTGTAGATCATTCCCCCCATTCTCCCATAAAATTCAACTTTAACCTTACCTTCCACGGCCAGGCGTACATCTTCGACCATTTGCCCTGAGCTCAGTTCAACGGTCAGGATGCCCTTCACATGGCCAAGAAGCGTACGGATCTGTTTGGTCGGGAAAGGCCAGAGGGTGATGGCCCTGAGCAGGCCAACCTTGATTCCCTGCGCCCGGGCAATGTCCAGGGTTTTTTGGGCGATACGTGCACTGGAGCCATATGCAACGATCAAATATTCAGCATCATCGCAGGAAATGGTCTCATACCTGACCTCTTTTTCCTGTATGGTGGCGTATTTTTGCTGAAGCCTGATGTTGCGTTTTTCCTGGACAACCGCCTGAAGGTCGAGCGATGTAACAATGTTTCTTTCCCTGCTTTTGGGTTTTCCGGTGGTGGCCCATGGTGACATTTTGATGATTTCTGCTTCCGTCCAGCGGGGAATTGGATCGAAGAGCACCACTTTTTCCATCATTTGTCCGATAACCCCATCGGAAAGGATCATTGCCGGATTACGGTACCTGAAAGCAAGCTCGAAAGCCAGCTTTATAAAATCTGACATTTCCTGTACTGAGGCAGGTGCCAGAACAATCAGCCGGTAATCACCATGACCTCCGCCCTTGGTCGCCTGGAAGTAATCGGCCTGTGAGGGTTGGATGGTGCCCAGTCCGGGACCCCCCCTGACAACATTCACCAACACGCAGGGTATCTCTGCCCCTGCGATATAGGAAACTCCTTCCATCATCAGGCTTACACCCGGACTGGATGAAGAGGTCATCACCTTTTTACCGGTAGCTGCAGCGCCATAAACCATGTTGATGGAAGCCACCTCGCTTTCTGCCTGGAGGACCACCATGCCGGTCCGCTCATGCGGCTTTTCGGCCATCAGGTATTCGATGACTTCCGACTGAGGGGTTATCGGGTACCCGAAATAGGCATCCACACCGGCACGGATTGCTGCTTCACCAATCGCCTCATTGCCTTTCATTAAACGTAATTCACCCATATTCCAATTATTTAACCGTTTCCGTTTCTACTTTCATTCTGTAAACCGTGATCACCCCATCCGGGCATACGATCGCGCAATTTGTGCAACCTGTACATGCTTCCGGATTCTTCATGTAGGTGTACCGGTATCCTTTGCTATTGACCTGGCTGGCAAGCCCGATCACTTCTGACGGACAAGCCTCAATACAAACTTCACACCCTTTACATTTTTCGATATCAATGACTATTGCACCCCGAACTTTTGCCATGTCGTTTGGATTTATAGGAGTAATTTGATTAACTGTGCCTGTTAAGCTTCAAGTTTCAAGTTTTGGTCTTTTAGCTTTTAGCTTGCAGCTTGTAGCTTGTAGCTTGCAGCTTGTAGCTTGTAGCTTGCAGCTTGTAGCTTGTAGCTTGTAGCTTGTAGCTTGCAGCTTGTTTTTTCGCTTACAAAATTACTGAATTTTCCTCAATCGGAAAGTCAAAGCCAGGAAGAAATATTTTCATGAAGCATGAAGTATGTAGCATTAACTATTAAATATTGCATATTTCATGCTTCATAATCAGATCACAGCGGATGATTCTCTCTGAACGTCTTCAGCCGGGCTTCAAGGGCGGGGAACTGAGAAGGTTGTACCTGGGAGACACAGGCCCGGATACCTTCTTCATGATCACTGCCACAGATGCCCAGTGAGATGGCACTTATGCCGTGATAGAGCAACTCACGCATCAGTTCATCACCGTTCATACCCGGATAGCAGACCGTAAAGTAAAAACCATCGGCCACCGGATCGTTTTCGTCCATGTCATAGACGATCCTGAATCCGTTTTCGGTGAAAAGTTTTTTCATGATCTGAGCTTTTTCACCGTATACCCGAACATCATCGATCAGGTTCATTTTGCCGTCGTTAACGGCTTTCAGCATGGCGGTAAGGGCATACTGAGGCGAGTGAGCCGTACCGGAGCTGAGTGAATAGAGTGTGCCAAAGATCATGGCGGGACCATAAGTGTCGAATACATAATATTTCAACAGATCAGGTGACCGCATCGAATACACTTTATCAGAGATCACCATCATGGCAATCCGCTGCCCGGCATAGCTGAACACTTTAGAACTGGAAATGAGGATGATATAATTATCTGTGTAGTGTGCCACGGTAGGCTGATAGGGGGGTTGTCCCGCTCTGGAGTAATCCTTTCGGAAATCCATGGCAAAATAGGCCAGGTCTTCGATCACGATGGCATCATATTGATTGGCCAGGTCGCCAATGATCTTCAGCTCCTTTTCCGTAAAGCATACCCAGGAGGGATTGTTCGGATTTGAATACAGGATACTGGCAATATTCCCTTTTTGAAGATAGGATTCCAGCTTTGTCTTGAGTTTGTCGCCCCGGAAATTATAGACATCAAAGGCCTCGTATGGATTGCCCTGCACCATGTGCTGCTGCTTGTGGACAGGAAAGCACGGATCGATGAAAAGGGTCGTGTCTTTCCCGGCGTGAAGCCGGTTGATGGTCATAAATGTCGCGAATCCTCCCTGCATGGAACCTACCGTTGGGATGCATCCGTTCAGGCTGACGTCAATGTTCAGAAAAAGCTTGACAAAGCGGGCGATTTCCTTTTTCAATTCAGGGATTCCGTAAATATCAGGGTAGATCGATGCAACACCCTTTCGCAATGCTTCAATCTCTGCTTCCACCCCGATCCGGCACGGAGATAATCCCGGAACACCCATTTCCATCCGTACGTATCTTTCTCCCGTAGCAGCTTCAATGTCATCCACCAGCTTTTTGATCATCCGGATGGAGGCTTTGCTCAGAACAGGAATCCTGCTTTCCTGGATTTTCTGCGTGACGATGTCATAATTCACAGGTATGTTTTTCATTTGTCAATATTTTATTGTATTTTTTGATAATTTCAAATCGTCCTTCAAAAGTAGGAAAAAAATTCCAGACGGAAAGGAAGGGAACAGGGCTGAAAGAAACGAATTACTTTTCGATGCGGATCCTGGCGTCGACTGTCAGGACAGATTCCCTGAAGCCCATCAGGGGATTCAGATCCATTTCCTTGATTTCGGGGGCAATCGTGACCAGTGCTGCCACACGGGAAATGATTTCAGCGAACACGTTCTCATCGGCGCCAGCCCTGCCGCGGACACCTTTCAGGAGTTTATAACCCTTCAGCTGACGGATCATTCGCAGTGCCTGCTCATGGGTCAGGGGGGCCAGGGCCGCCTGAAAATCCTTGAGGACTTCAATAAAGATACCCCCGAATCCGCAGAGTACCAGGTGTCCGAAACCAGGTTCCTCTTTTGCTCCTACAAAGAGCTCCATGCCTTTGGCCATGGGCTGGATCAGCACACTATGGGCTCCTCCGATGGACATCAGCTCCCTGAAAGCCTGCAGGGCGAGAGCATAACCGGTAATGTTCAGCTTTACGCCCCCCAGGTCGGATTTATGCAAAAGCCCTCCAACTTTCATGGCAACAGGAAATCCAATATGATGGCACGCATCGGTGACCTCTTTTTCATCCGTCACGATCCTTTCGTCAATCCTGGGTATTCCTGCAGCGTCGAGAAGTTTCAGCAGGCTGGCCTCAGCCAGGTATCCTGGCGAAGCCTCACGGATGATGTTCCGGATTGCCGTGACATCCACTTCAGGATATCTGTCTTTTTCAGGTTCATCCATTTGCTTTACATAGATCCGCGACAGCATTTTCCCGAGCAGGACTTCATCAGGAAAACACACCCTGCCGTTGGCCAGAAATGCTTCGATCTCTTCTGCTGCGGTTGTGATGGAAGGCAGGACGGCGTAGATCGGTTTGGCAGCTCCGGACATTTTACGGTCGAGCAGGTCATAGACATCGAAGATCCGTTGCAATCCGGGGGTGCCAAAAATGACCACCATTCCGTCGATGGTTTCTATGTCACGATCAATCGTATCGATGATCATACCGAGATGATCCGCTGTGCCGGTGGCTAAAAAATCGACCGGGTTCGCTACAGAGGATCCCGGGTAAAGATTTTGCTTGAGTTTCTCCATGATGGGGCCCTGTAAATGCGGCACCTGCATTCCGTTCTTTTCCAGTTCATCGGTGAGCATGACCGCGGGTCCGCCCGCATGGGATATGATGGCAATGTTTTTTCCTCTCAATTCCTTGTGCATGAAGATACAGGCGGCTGTGATCAGTTCCTCCCTCCCGTAGCACCTGACGATACCTGCTTTTTCGAAGAGGGCTCCCACTGCCATGTCTGAACTGGCCAGTGCACCCGTATGGGAAGAAGCTGCACGGTTTCCTGCCTCGGAGGCCCCTGCCTTGATGGCCGCGATCTTACATCCCTTTCGCACGAGGGAGATCGCATGTTTCATCAGTAACCGGGGATTGCGGATATGTTCAATATACAGCAGGATCACCCGAGAACTTCTGGCGGGATCAAAGCTGAGATCCAGGTACTCTACTACTTCTTCCACTCCTGTCTGGGCACTGTTTCCGACGGAATAGACACCGGAGAAGGTCAGACCCTTGGGAATACCCAGCTCCATGATGAAACATGCCGTCGCCCCCGATCCGGACACCAGTGTACAGCCACCGGGGGATAGCTTCGGGATGGGAAGGGTGAAAATGCTCTGGTGATCAGGAGTCAATATCCCCGTACAATTGGGACCAATCAGCACAGCCCCCACGGCATTGACTGCTTCTACCAGCTTCTTTTCCAGTTGTTTGCCCTCCTGGCTCTCCTCACTGAAACCGGCGGAGATCACGATGAAAGCCCTGGTATTCTTATGTTGTCCCAGGTATTCAACCGTTTCCGGTACAAAGCGTGCTGCAATGGCGATGATGGCAAGATCCGAATCCGGTAATGATGCAAGATCCTGATAACAGGGGATACCCTGAATGATCTTTTCCTTTGGATTAACAACATACAGTTCTCCCCGGAAGCTGCCCTCCCGTATATTCTTCAATACTTTACCACCAGGTTTGGAGATATCATTGGAACCACCAATGACCACAATACGGTTAGGATTAAGTAACTGTTTGTTAATCATTTTATTACAAATAAAAATTGTGCGTATTACTTACTGCCGGTACGTTATCCATTTCCCAAGGTCCCTGTAATTCACTTTTTTTCCATACATTAAAATTCCAGTCCGATAGATCCTGCCTGCCAACCAGGTAGTCCCCACAAAGCCCAGAATGAGAAGGATGACCGAAAGGATCAGATCCATAAAGGGGACACCGAAGGGGATCCTGGCCATCATGGCGATAGGAGAGGTGAAGGGTATGATGGAAGCCCAGAATACAAGCGGTCCTTCCGGGTTGTTGATGATATAGGGGATCAGAATGATCGACAGGATGAGTGGGACGGTTATAGGTAACATAAACTGCTGGGTATCTGCTTCGTTGTCCACTGCGGAACCGATAGCGGCGAAAAGGGCGGCATACAGGAGATAGCCGCCAACGAAAAAGAACAGGAAAAAACCCAGGATGGTACCGTAATTCAGTGTGTTGACGGCTTCCAGGATAAACTGTAATTCGTCGCTGTCCAGTTCATCTTCGTCCGGAATGGCTTCAGAGGGTGCCAGCCGGCTGTCCTCGGTCACGAGCATTTGAGCAGATCCTGCCTCTGACATGGATGTGCCGGTCATGGCAGTGAAGGTCGTTACCAGCGCAGCAGTCAGTAAAACCCATAAAATGAACTGGGTAAGCCCGACCATTGCGATGCCAATGATCTTACCCATCATCAGCTGAAAAGGTTTGATGCTGGATAGGATTACTTCCACGATCCGGTTGCTTTTTTCTTCGATCACACCGCGCATCACCTGGGAACCATACATGAAGATGAACATGTAGATCAGGAAACCTCCTATATAACCAATCACCATGCTGACCTCTGTAAAGCTTTTTTCTTCATTGCCCTCATTGTCGATTTTGAATGTGGCCAGCTGTATTTTGGTTTTGGCACTTTCAATGACCGCCTCATCAACTCCTGACGCTTCCAGTTTCAGCCGTTCCACCTCTTTCTGCATCACATTCCTGATGTGGCTGGTTACGGTCACACTGGCCTGTTTGTTGGAATAAATGATGGCCGATGAGGGGATCATCACTTCTGTTTTGGGTATGTGGACGACGGCATAATACCCACTGTCGGCAAGATGCGTTTTCAGTGTTTCGATGTCAGTGCTTACCTGTTTGAAAAGGAGGATTTTGGTATCTGCGAATTTTTGATGGAAGATCCCGGTTTCATCGAGGATGGCTATTTTTTTTACATCACCTTCCTGTGTGGCAATGTAGACAGGAATGATGAACATGGCTGCCATCAGGACAGGGCCAAGAAGTGTCATGATCACAAATGAGCGTTTCTTCACGCGCGAAAGATACTCTCTGCGGATGATCAGCTTGATTTTATTCATGGTGAGGGCTTGCTGTATTCGTTTACCTTGGAAATAAAGATCTCATTCATGGTCGGTAACAGTTCCGACAGACCGTGAAGGGTGACATGCGGCAGCAGGCTTGCAATCAAATCGTTTGGATTTGCCTCTTTCGGTAAGCGAATCCTGGCGGATTTCAGTTCACTCTGCAGGTCTTCTTCCAGGATTTCAAAGGCTGGGTGGAGGATTGGTCGGAGAGATCCAGCCGATCCCTCGAAGTAAACGATGTAGGCATTTGTCTTATAGGTGTTTTTGATATCCACAACCTTTCCCTCGAGGATCTTTTCAGATCGGTTCAGCAGGGCAATATGGTCGCAGAGTTCTTCAACAGAGGCCATGTTGTGGGTGGAAAAGATGATCGTTGCACCCTCGTTGCGCAGGCGAAGGATCTCCTCCTTCAGGATATTGACGTTGATCGGATCAAAACCGCTGAAGGGCTCATCAAAGATCAGCAATTCCGGTTCATGGATTACGGTTACCACGAATTGCACTTTTTGCTGCATCCCTTTGGAAAGCTCCTCCACTTTCCGGTTCCACCATGACATGATATCGAACCTTTTGAACCACCATCGGAGACGGCGGTCTGCTTCGGTACGATTTAATCCTTTCAGTTGTGACAGGTAGAGTGCCTGTTCGCCCACTTTCATTTTTTTATAGAGACCTCTTTCTTCGGGCAGGTAGCCAATCCGGTAGATGTGGTCAGGTGATAATCGTTCATTTTTCCAGGTGATGGTTCCTTCATCCATTGCCAGGATCTGGTTCACAATTCGGATGAGGGTAGTCTTACCCGCGCCGTTGGGACCCAGCAGGCCATAAATGCTCTGTTGGGGCACGGCCAGCGAAACGGATTTCAGTGCAGTATGGTTCGCGTATCGCTTGGTAACATCTAAGGCTGTAAGGATATCGGCTTGCATCAGGATCTCATGAGTTGAACATATCTTTCCACCTGTCGAAGAAATTCTTGTCTTTTCCCGTGGGGCTGGGCTTAAAGTTTTCGGAGTGCATCAGCTTTTCCATCATTTCTTTCTCTTCCCGGGTCAGGGCTTTTGGGACCCAGACCTGTACATTTACCAGTTCGTCACCCCGCTGTCCATAGCCATTCAGTACCGGTATACCTTTGTCTTTCAGGCGGAAAATTTTTCCGGGTTGGGTTCCGGGTGGTATTTTGATCCGGGCCTTCCCGTCGATGGTGGGCACATCGATAGAGGTTCCCAGGGCTGCTTCCGGAAGGCTGATATAGTGTTCATAGATCAGGTTGTGATCCTCCCGGGTCAGGTAGGGATGTTTTTCTTCTTCGATCAGCACGATCAGGTCGCCGGGGATGCCGTTACGTGCGGCTGCATTCCCTTTACCGTTGAGGGATAGTTGCATTCCTTCTGAAACGCCGGCGGGTATTTTTATGGTGATGATCTCTTCGCCATTCACAATTCCGTGTCCGGCGCATTTCATACACCGGTTGGTGATGATTTTTCCTTCTCCGCCGCAGTTGGGGCATGTGGAAGTGGTTTGCATCTGGCCCAGGAAGGTGCTGGTCACCCGTGTGACGTGCCCCGAGCCCTTGCAGGTGGAGCAGGTCTGGTACGAACTGCCTCCCTCCGCACCTGATCCATGGCAGTGATCGCAGCTGATGTACTTGGTGACCTTGATCTTTTTTTCCACTCCGTGGGCAACTTCCTCCAGGGTGAGGTTGACCTTCACGCGCAGGTTGGTTCCCCGGGTGGTTCGTTTTTGTCTTTCCCGTGTTCCGGTACCAAATCCGAATCCCCCGAAGCTGCTGAATGCATCGCCGAAAATATCTCCGAACTGGCTGAAGATATCTTCCATGCTCATGCCAAAACCATCGGCACCACCTCCCGCTGAACCCCGCACGCCTTCGTGCCCAAACTGATCGTACCTACGCCGCTTTTCAGGATTGCTGAGCACTTCATAAGCCTCAGCGGCCTCTTTAAAGTGCTCCTCCGCATCCTTATCACCCGGATTCTTGTCGGGATGATATTTGAGCGCCATTTTACGGTAAGCTTTCTTGATCTCGGTCTCGTCAGCATTCTTAGGCACTCCGAGGATTTCGTAATAATCGCGTTTGGACATCAGCTATCTTGCTAAATTGTCAAATTGTCAAATTGTCAAATTCCTACTGTCCCACCACCACCTTTGCATAGCGGATCACTTTTCCGTTCAGCAGATATCCTTTCTGGATTTCGTCGATGATTTTACCTTTCATCTCTTCCGATGCAGCGGCTACACTGGAAATCGCATCGTGCAGATCGGTATTGAACGATTCACCGATGGTTTTTGTCTCCTCCAGCCCCTTCTGTTCCAGTATTCTTTTCAGCTTTGCAAAAATGAGCTTTTCCCCCTCCCTGATTGCGTCGATATGGTCGGTGGTTTCCGAATTACTGATGGCTCGCTCGAAGTCATCCATAACGGGCAACAGATCGATGATGATTTCTGAAGTGGCTGTTTTTGTCAGTTCGGCTTTTTCCCGAAGGGTTCTCTTGCGGTAGTTATCAAACTCTGAGTAGAGCCGGAGGTATTTATCGCTGATTTCATTCAGCTTGCTCTGGAGGGTTTCCAAAGCTTCCACGGGGACATTTTTCTTATGGGTTTTACTCGTTTTATGTTCAGCCGAATGGCCTGATTCACGGGTATCCTGAGTTTCTTTTTTCGTTTTGTTCAGATCGGCGATATCCTCCGGTGCACGTTGTTCGTCCTTGATTTTCTCTTGTTCACTCATGATCGAATTCAGGTTTTATATATATGTTTATTCGGTTAAAATAATCGAAAAAGACAGATGGCTCAACGTATCAATTTATTTGCCACTGTGGAATTAGCGACAAATTGGCAGGGGAGGGCTACAATCTCTGAACCGAGGCCCCGATACGATTCAGCCGATCGTCAATATGCTGGTATCCCCTGTCGATTTGTTCGATATTATGGATAACACTGGTACCCTGGGCTGAGAGTGCGGCGATCAGCAAGGCGACTCCTGCACGTATGTCGGGAGAGGTCATGTCAATGCCTTTAAGCGGGTATTCATGATCAAGGCCTATGACGGTAGCTCTGTGAGGATCGCATAGAATGATGCGGGCTCCCATATCGATCAGTTTATCCACGAAGAAAAGTCTGCTTTCGAACATTTTCTGATGGATGAGCACACTTCCTTTTGCCTGGATGGCGACCACCAGTGCGATGCTGATGAGGTCGGGTGTGAATCCTGGCCAGGGGGCGTCGGCAATGGTCATGATGGATCCATCCATGAACGTTTCCACCTCATAATGGTCATGTTCGGGAATAACAAGGTCGGGTCCGGTCTGTTTCACCTGGATACCCAGCCGGCGGAAAACTTCCGGGATCAGTCCCAGGTGCAGCAGATCCACGCCCTGGATCGTCAGTTTTGACTGGGTCATGGCAGCCAGACCGATGAAGCTGCCGATTTCGATCATATCGGGCAGCAATCGGTGAGAGCATCCCATGAGAACATCCACACCCTGAATGTGCAGAAGATTGGATCCGACTCCGGAAATCTTTGCACCCATGGCGTTCAGCATCAGGCAGAGCTGTGATACATAAGGTTCGCAGGCCGCATTGAAGATCGTGGTTTTACCCTGTGCAAGTACAGCCGCCATGATGATATTGGCTGTACCGGTCACCGAAGCCTCATCCAGAAGCATATAGGTCCCCTTGAGCCCATCAGCCCAGACCTTGTAAAGTTCTTCATCGGCAAGGAAAGTAAATTGTGCACCCAGGGCGGATAAACCGACAAAATGGGTGTCCAGACGACGTCGTCCGATCTTGTCACCACCGGGCTGGTGCAGATAACCTATATTGAATCTTCCCAGCAGCGGACCCAGGATCATAATGGAACCCCTGAGGCTCTTTGATTTGTTCTTAAACTCCGCTGAACGCAGGTAATCCAGGTTGATATCGTCGGCCTGGAATGTCACTGATTCAGGTGAGGTTCGCTGTACCTTCACCCCCAATCCTGCCAGCAATTCGATCAAATGATTGACATCCCGGATGTCGGGTATGTTTTCGATGGTTACCTTTTCTTTGGTCAGAAGGCATGCACAAATTACCTGTAACGCTTCGTTCTTGGCACCCTGAGGACGTATCACTCCCTGCAGCGGCCGTCCACCTTCAATGATAAATGAGCTCATTCGGAGAAATTAACTCCTCAAAGATAGGAAATTCTTTAATCCTGCGTTTTTTGCCTTCTGTCTTTTCTCTGGCGCGGGTTGAAGTTGTGATTGAAACCATTCTTGTACCCATGGTTATGATTTTTATTCATCCCCTGGGGTAGTTCCTTGACGAATTTTTTCTTTTTGTTACGGGCGAGAATATCGTTGGTATGACTGAGTTTATCTTCTGTACTCAGCTTAAGCTGACCGTTTGAAAGCAGTTCCAGGTGCTGGGCGATAAGCTCGTCCGTGACGGATTCACGGTTCCAGTTCAGGTACGACTTCTTCAGGTGATTGGCGATCGTATGGACCAGGGCCTGCTTTTCGGGTCCTTCAGGGTACTCAATGGCCTTTTGTATGATCAGCTCAATGTTGTTTCCATAATGGCGGAACTTAATATCCCTGTCGTGATACTTCAGCCGTTTTGGCCGTCTGAAGATTTCGCCCGGCGATGGAACGGGAAACGGGCTGTCAACGTTGAGCCGGAAATCAGACATGATGAAGATATGATCCCATAATTTATGCCTCACGTCGCCGGCTTCACGGATGTTGGGATTGAGTTGCGACATCACGTTGGTGATCGCTTTTGCCGATTGGGTTCGGATTTCAGTATCTTCAATGGTTATCAGGTTTTCAACCATTTTTTGTACATTCCGGCCGTACTCCCGAAGGATAAGCCGGTTGCGGGTGGTGTTATACTCCATGATGAATGAGATGATTTAAATGATTTTTTGGTTACATTCGTTCTGTACGCAGTAATTCCCCGGGAAAGTAAACTCGGTCGTCAAATGTATGCTTTCGTGTCAACGGCAGATTCGGCTGCAAATATACAATTAAATTTGTTCAATGAATCCAGGGATTTAGAAATTAGTGGAATATGGCCCGGGATTCTTTACAGGATCCTGAGTTTGGCATATTTAAGCAAGAGCTGTTTCTGGCCAATGTTCTGAAAAAAGATGGTGGCTTTTTTATTGGGTCCCGTCCCTTCAATGCTGATCACTTTCCCCTTGCCGAAGCGGGCGTGTTCAACACTCATCCCAGTCTGGATCAATGCTGAATTATCATCTTGGCCAGCCGGATCGTTTTCGCGGGAGGGCATCAGACGTCTGAAATTTTTCCGGTACGGATGCTGTTGAGCCCCGGAGTTTTTTTTATTTTCCCCCTGGAAAGTGAACCTGTTTTCGTCGGGCAGAAAGGACACTTTCCTGGGCAATTCAAAAGCGTTGAAATCGATTTCATCGATGAACCGGCTGGGTTCGGAAGCCGTCAGTGTACCCCAGCGGTAGCGGTTCTCTGCATAGGAGAGGGTGACTTTTTTCATGGCCCTGGTCAGTGCCACATAAAAAAGCCGTCTTTCTTCCTCCAGGTCGGCACGGGAGTTAAGCGACTGGATTGAGGGGAACAGGTTCTCCTCGAGGCCCACGATGTAAACAAAGGGGAATTCCAGCCCTTTGGCTGCATGAATGGTCATGAGGGATACATGATCAGGATCTTCTGAATCGGGAGTATCCGCATCCGTAAGCAGGGCAATTTCCTGCATGAATTCATCCAATGTTCTGGGGATATTTTCCAGGTTATCAGCCGTGGGGGATAAGGTGCCCTCCTTTTCCGTGAAGTCATGTATGGCATTGAGCAATTCTTCGATGTTCTCAAAACGGCTCACCCCTTCCGGCGTCTTATCATCGTACAATTCCCTCAGCATCCCTGATGTGGAGGCGATTTCCCTGGCCAGTTCATAGGCATTTTTCTTCTTGAGCTGCGCCGAATGACTTTGAATCATGATCAAAAAATCATTCATCCGGTTTTGTGTGGGAACCGGGATGCCCAGGTTCTTATCCGGCATTCTGCTGATGACCTCCCAGAGGTTTGTTTTTTCTTTATCTGCCTGAACAACAAGCCGTTCACAACTGGTTTTGCCGATTCCTCTTGCGGGGTAATTGATGATCCGCAACAGGGCCTCTTCATCCCTGTTATTGATCACCAGGCGGAAATAGGCCAGCAGATCCTTGATTTCCTTTCGCTTGTAGAATGACAATCCACCGTAGATCCTGTAGGGGATATTCAGCTTGCGCAATGATTCCTCAAAAGCCCTGGATTGGGCATTTGTGCGGTAAAGAATGGCAAACGCATCGTTGCGGAGCTGATGGTTCATTTTGTTTTCGAAAATCGAGTTGGCGACCAGGGTCCCTTCTTCGCTGTCCGTGATGGCTTTCAGCAGGCCGATCAGGGTGCCCTCCTCGTTGTTGGTCCATATTTCTTTGAATATCTGATCTTTGTTACGGACAATCACTCCGTTGGCCACTTTAACGATGGTTTTGGTGGAACGGTAATTCTGCTCGAGTTTATAGATGACCACGTCGGAGTAATCATTTTTAAAGTTGAGGATATTCTGGATGTTAGCACCCCGGAAAGCATAGATGCTCTGTGCATCGTCACCGACCACGCATATATTTTCGTTGTTGGCGGCCAGTTTTTTCAGGATGACGTACTGAACGTAGTTAGTGTCCTGGTACTCATCCACCAGGATGAACTGGAATTTCTGCTGATATTTGTACAAAACATCCGGGTATTCCTCCAGCAGACGGTACATGTTCATCAGCAGGTCGTCAAAATCCATTGCGGATGCTTTCACCAGGCGGTTCTGGTACAGGGTGTACAGCTGTCCTGTTTTGGGCCTTCCTGAAATTTTATCCTGCAGGTTGAGCTGGGGATCCTGGTTATATACATCGGGTGTGACCAGGTTGATCTTTGCCTGTGAAATGCGGTTGAGTACCGAGGAGGGAGCATAGATCTTGGTATCCAGCCCCTGTTCGGTGATGATGGATTTCATCAGGCTTTTGGAATCATCCGTATCATAAATCGTATAATTGGAAGGGAATCCCAGTCGGTAAGCTTCTATTCTCAGGATGCGGGCGAAGATGGAATGGAACGTTCCCATCCATACATTCCGGGCATCGTGGTTATCCACGAGGGAGATGATCCTTTTTTTCATTTCCCTGGCGGCTTTGTTGGTGAAGGTCAGTGCAAGAATTGCAAATGGATCGATGCCCAGGTTGATGAGGTGCGCTACCTTGTAGGTCAGCACCCTTGTTTTCCCCGAACCTGCGCCGGCAAGAACCATGACAGGACCTTCGATGTGTTCCACGGCCAATCGTTGCTCATGATTCAGGTCTTCCAGTATGTTCATCGGTTTTCGGTTCAGGTCTCGCAAAAGTAATAGATTTGGGCAAATGAATTGGTTTAAAAAAAATGACAGAAAGGTTTGTATTTAAAAAATAAATTGTACTTTTGCACCCGCTTTATTAGAAGCAAATCGAATTTCAAGGTTCTTTCATTTAGTTTAGACAGAGACGCAATCTCAGAATATTCAGGAAACCTGATAAAGTAAGACGGTTATAGGTTTCGGCCGACAGGGATTTTCACCAATCATGGATCGGACCAGTCTGTAATTTCTTACTGTATCCTTCCTCAATATTTCTACCAGTATTCATATGAATTAACATCGTAGCTATGCCGACGATTCAGCAATTAGTCCGTAAAGGAAGGAAGAAATTAATTTACAAGAGTAAATCCCCTGCCCTGGATTCCTGTCCTCAGCGCAGAGGGGTATGTGTCAGGGTATACACGACCACTCCCAAAAAACCCAATTCTGCCATGCGGAAGGTGGCCAGGGTCCGTCTGACCAACACCAAGGAGGTCAATGCGTATATTCCGGGAGAGGGTCATAATCTCCAGGAGCATTCCATTGTCATGATCCGTGGAGGAAGGGTAAAGGATCTGCCCGGGGTGAGGTATCATATCATCCGCGGTGCACTGGATACTTCCGGTGTGGAAGGCAGGAACCAGAGAAGGTCGAAATACGGTACCAAACGTCCCAAGAAGAAATAAGATACATTATATAATGATCTATGAGAAAAAGTAAGCCAAAAAAGATAGAGGTACTTCCGGATCCGAGATTCAATGATCTGATGGTTGCCAAGTTCGTGAACAACCTGATGAATCGCGGCAAAAAGAATCTTGCCTATAAAGTATTTTATGAGGCCATGGATACCGTAGGTGAACGATCCGGGGAGGATAGCCTGGAAGTGTGGAAAAAAGCTTTGGCCAATGTGACTCCTTCTGTGGAAGTGCGAAGCAGGAGGATTGGCGGTGCCACTTTCCAGATCCCTTCTGAGATCAGGCCCTCGCGGAAAATGTCGATCGGGATGAAAAACCTGATCAAATATTCCCGTGCCCGTCATGAGAAGTCGATGGGGCAGAAGCTTGCAGGTGAAATCCTGGCGGCATATAAAGAAGAAGGATCTGCCTTCAAGAAGAAAGAGGATACCCACCGGATGGCTGAGGCAAACAAGGCATTCTCACATTTCAGGTTTTAATTTTCAACGACAGCGTACCCCTCAAGCAGCAAGCACCATGTCGGACAGGTTGTTACATATCAGGAATATAGGCATCATGGCTCATATCGATGCGGGTAAGACCACAACGACTGAGCGCATTTTGTACTATACCGGTATTAATTACCGCATGGGAGAAGTGCATGAAGGGACTGCCACCATGGACTGGATGGTACAGGAACAGGAAAGAGGCATTACCATTACATCGGCCGCAACAACTGTTTTCTGGGATGTGGATGCTCAGAAATACCGGATCAACATCATTGATACCCCCGGCCATGTCGATTTTACCGTTGAGGTGGAACGCTCCCTGCGTGTTCTGGATGGTGCCATCGCCATCTTCTGCGGCGTCGGCGGAGTGGAACCCCAATCGGAAACCGTCTGGAAACAGGCGGATAAATACCTTGTGCCCCGGATCAGCTTTGTGAATAAAATGGACCGGCCCGGAGCCGACTACTTCAATGTTATTGCGCAGATCAAGGATAAACTCGGAGCCAATCCGGTTGCGATCCAGCTTCCCATCGGGCATGAAGATACATTTTCCGGCGTGGTTGACTTGATTCACCGTAAAGCCTACCAGTGGGATGAGCAGTCCCTGGGCATGGTTTACTTTGAAACCCCCATCCCTGACGACATGATCCAGATGGTAGAGTCGTACAGGATGAAATTGATTGAGGGTGTAGTGGAGACGGATGAACAGCTTTTTGAAAAATTTATCCTTGATCCGGAATCCATCACCATTGATGAGCTTCTGACAGGCCTGAGAAAAGCCACACTCGAAATGCGCCTCACACCTGTCCTCTGTGGCACTGCGCTCAGGAATAAAGGAATACAGAATCTGTTGGATGCCATCGTCAGGTACCTTCCCTGCCCGCTGGATATACCCCCCGTGAAAGGATTGAATCCCTACACGGAAAAAGAAGAGATCCGAAGGGCAGATTCATCCGAGCCCTTCACGGCACTGGCCTTTAAAATTGCCACTGACCCCTATGTAGGACGCATTGCCTTCTTCAGGGTCTATTCGGGTGCTTTCGAAGCCGGCGGAACCGTATTGAACTCACACACGGATAAGCGCGAACGGATATCACGCATCCTGCAGATGCACGCCAACAAACAGAAACCCCTGCAACGCATCGAAGCGGGTGACATCGCAGCAGCCATTGGCTTTAAACTCATACGAACCGGCGATACCCTCTGTGATCCCGCTCACCCCATAGCTCTGGAACCCATCCGGTTCCCGGAGCCCGTCATACGAATAGCCGTGGAACCCAAAACCCAGGATGACCTGGATAAGCTGGAAGGCGGACTGTCCAAACTGGCTGAGGAAGATCCGACGTTCCAGGTCATGCTGGATCCGGAAACCGGACAGACCATCATCAGCGGTATGGGCGAACTACACCTGGAGGTGATTATTGACCGGCTTAAGCGGGAGTTCAACCTGGAGATCAACCAGGGCGTTCCCCATGTTGCTTACAAGGAAGCACTGGAAGGTACGGTCGAATTCCGGGAGGTCTACAAAAAACAAACGGGAGGCAAAGGTAAATTTGCCGATATCGTTTTTGAGCTTGGCCCAGGGGATAATGGGTACAGCGGTTTGCAGTTCATCAACGAAGTCAGGGGTGGAAGCATTCCGCGGGAGTTCATCCCGGCAATCGAAAAAGGCTTCCGGCAGGCTATGAACAATGGCGTGTTGCTTGGATTTCCCATGTATAATATGAAAGTAAGGCTTCTGGATGGATCGTACCATCAGGTTGACTCAGATGCACTATCCTTTGAGATTGCTGCCAACCTGGCGTTCAGGGAAGCATGCAAAAAGGCAAAGGTCATATTGCTGGAACCTGTCATGCGCCTGGAAGTCATCACCCCGGATGAATACCTGGGAGATATCACCAGCGACCTGAACCGGCGCAGGGGACATATCGACGATGTTTTTCCGCGGATACGTTCGCAGATCATCAGGGCCAAGGTGCCCCTGTCGGAGATGTTTGGCTATGTGACCGCCCTGCGTACCATTACCTCCGGAAGAGCCACCTCAACGATGGAGTTTCTCCATTATGAACCGGTTCCCGATGTGCTGACCGAAGAGATCATTTATAAAATTAAGGGATACATTCTCACTTAAATCTAATTGTCAAAACATAATCATTGTACAGGTGAGCCAAAGAATCAGAATAAAGCTTAAATCATACGATCATAACCTGGTTGATAAATCAGCGGAAAAGATCGTAAAAACGGTCAAATCGACAGGTGCTGTTGTGAATGGCCCGATCCCGTTGCCCACCGATCGTAAGATATTTACCGTAAACAGGGCAACCTTTGTGAATAAAAAATCACGCGAGCAGTTTCAGTTATGCTCCTATAAGCGGCTGCTGGATATCTACAGTACAACATCCAAGACGATCGATGCCTTGATGAAGCTGGAATTACCCAGTGGTGTGGAAGTCGAAATTAAAGTTTAATTGTGCTTCGTTTGAGGCATTAAATGGAAAGAACATGTCAGGACTGATTGGTAAAAAAATAGGGATGACCAGCATTTATGATGCAAATGGTAAGAATATTCCCTGTACCGTCATAGAAGCGGGCCCCTGTGTTGTCACCCAGGTCAAAACGAAGGATAGCGATGGGTATGATGCGATACAGCTGGCTTTTGATGACAAGAAGGAAAAACACACCAACGGGGCACTTCGCGGTCATTTTGCTAAGGCAGGTGTCACTCCCAAAAAAATCGTGAGGGAATTTACCCGATTTGAAGTGGGGCATCAGAAGAAGTTTGGAGATAAGCTGACCGTTGATGTATTTATTGAAGGAGAATTCATTGATGTGGTTGGGATTTCCAAGGGTAAGGGTTTTCAGGGTGTGGTCAAGCGCCATTATTTCAGTGGTGTGAACAACTCCACGCATGGTCAGCATAACCGTCAGCGTGCGCCGGGCTCCATCGGAGCCTCTTCATATCCATCCCGGGTGTTGAAAGGAATGCGGATGGCAGGACATACGGGTACTGACCGCGTGAAGATGATCAACCTGCAAATCGTAAAACTGATTCCTGAGAAGAATCTGGTACTGGTCAAAGGGGCCGTTCCCGGACCCAATGGTTCATATTTAATATTAGAAAGATGGAGCTAGCAGTTTTTCAAATAAATGGCCAGCCAACCACCCGGAAGGTGATGCTGGATGAATCGATCTTCGCCATTGATCCGAATGATCACGCGATTTATCTTGACACAAAGCAATTCATGGCCAATCAGCGCCAGGGTACACACAGTACCAAGGAGAAGAGCCTTGTTTCGGGCAGTACACGGAAAATCAAACGGCAAAAGGGAACAGGCAGCGCACGTGCCGGAAGCATGAAATCCCCTCTTTTCCGTGGCGGAGCCCGGATATTTGGTCCGGAACCCCGTGACTATGGATTCAAACTGAATAAAAAAGTAAAACGGCTTGCCAGAAAATCAGCGTTGACCTACAAGGCGAAGGAAAACCAGATCATCGTTCTGGAAGATTTTGATTTTGAAGCACCGCGGACCAGATCCTTCGTGGAATTGCTCAATAATTTCAGCGTTGCCGGTCAAAAGGCCATGTTCGTGCTGGCCAGGCCCAACCGGAACATCATACTTTCCAGCCGCAACATCCATCAGGTGAAGGTCATCCAGGCGACAGACCTGAACACCTACGATATTTTAAGCGCAAGGCAGCTGTTCATTACTGAAAGTTCACTGCCGGAGATAGAAAAAGTACTGACGAAATAATACGGAAGTATCCAAAAATCATAAATACCAGGGACCATGGAAATCATTCTCAAACCTGTTATTACGGAGAAGATGACCCAGAAGGGGGAAAAATTGAACCAGTATGGTTTCATTGTGCACAAAAAAGCCAATAAGCTCCAGATCAGGAAAGCCGTAAAGGAGTTGTACGGGGTTGAGGTCGTTGAGGTGAACACGATGAACTATTCGGGAAAGGAGAAGAGCCGTTTTACCAAGGGGGGTGCTCTTACCGGGAGGACCAATTCCTTCAAGAAAGCGATCGTAACCTTGGCAGCAGGAGAAACAATTGATTTTTACAGCAATATCTAATATAAATGGCTTTAAAGAAATTTAAACCGACAACTTCAGGACAGCGCTTCAAGTTGATCAGCGCTTTCGAAGAGATAACCTCTTCAGTACCTGAAAAGCGATTGTTGACACCCAGGAAGAAAACCGGTGGCAGAAACAACGAGGGTAAAATGACCATTCGTTATGTTGGAGGCGGGCATAAGCAACAATATCGTCTGGTTGACTTCAAGCGTGACAAGGAGGGGATCCCGGCGGTGGTTAAGTCAATCGAGTACGATCCGAACCGTTCGGCACGCATTGCCCTGCTTTTCTATACGGATGGTGAGAAGCGATATATCGTTGCGCCTCACGGCATGAAGGTGGGGCAGCAGGTCATATCGGGGAAAGGGATATCGCCGGATGTTGGCAACTCAATGTATTTAAGCGAGATACCCTTCGGTACGATCATACACAATATTGAGCTTCGACCGGGGCAGGGTGCCAAAATTGCGCGCAGTGCAGGCTCCTATGCACAGCTCATGTCGCGTGACGGCAAGTTTGCCATCCTCAAGCTGCCCTCAGGGGAGACACGGATGATCCTGCAGACCTGCAAGGCAACCATTGGAATGGTATCCAACATCGATCATTCGCTGGAGACATCGGGTAAGGCCGGCAGAACCCGCTGGATGGGACGCAGACCCAGAGTGCGGGGTGTGGCCATGAACCCCGTTGACCATCCCATGGGCGGCGGTGAAGGACGAGCCTCCGGCGGGCATCCCAGGTCAAGGAAAGGCGTTCCTGCCAAAGGTTATCGTACCCGCGGCCTGAAAAATGCATCGAATAAATACATCATTGAAAGAAGAAAGAAATAATTCAATACGGGAAATACTATGAGTCGTTCATTAAAAAAAGGTCCTTTCATTCATTATAAACTTGAACAGCGCGTCAGGGAATCCCAGGAGTCCAAAAAGAAAGCCGTCATCAAAACCTGGTCGAGAAGTTCAGTCATCTCACCCGACTTTGTCGGCCTGACCATCGCTGTGCACAACGGAAATAAATTCATTCCGGTCTATGTCACGGAAAATATGGTGGGACATAAGCTGGGTGAATTCGCACCGACCCGGATTTTCAGGGGCCATGCGGGAAATAAAGGGAAATAAAGGTAAGAAACTATAAACAGAGCAGATCATGGGAGCAAGAAAAAGATCAGCAGCAGAGTCGTATAAGGAGACGAGAAAGTCGACCTATATTGCCAGCCTGAACAACTGTCCGACATCCCCGCGTAAAATGCGGTATGTGACGGATATGGTTCGCGGTCTGGAGGTTGAAAAAGCACTTCATATTCTGAAAAGCTCAACGACATATTCATCCCTGCGCATACGCAAGCTGTTACTTTCTGCCATTGCCAACTGGCAAAACAAAAATGAAGGTGTTCGGATTGAGCAGAGTCATCTTTATATCAAGGAGATCTTTGTCGACAATGGACGGATTCTCAAACGGATACATCCTGCTCCCCAGGGAAGGGCCCACAGGATCAGAAAACGTTCCAATCATGTGACCCTGATCCTGGATAGCCGTCAGATCACTGAAAAAGCAGAAGCATAACCGAATCAAAAACTAATTAATCGCATCGAAATTAATGGGACAGAAAACAAATCCAATAGGCAACAGGTTAGGGATCATCCGGGGATGGGACTCCAACTGGTACGGCGGAAAGAATTTTGTGCATAAGCTCGTGGAGGATGAGAAGATCCGTCAATACCTGAATGTACGTCTTGTGAAGGCTGGGGTTTCCAGAATTGTGATCGAACGCACCCTCAAACTGGTTACGGTGACCATCAATACGGCGCGGCCCGGTATTATCATCGGCCGTCAGGGAGCTGAAGTGGACAAGCTGAAGGAGGAACTGAAGAAGCTCACCAAGAAGGAAGTTCAGATCAACATTTCAGAGATCAAAAGGCCGGAACTGGATGCACTGATCGTGGGATCGACCATTGCCAAACAAATCGAAGGTAGAATATCCTACCGTCGTGCCATCAAAACGGCTATTGCCTCCTCCATGCGAATCGGGGCAGAGGGCATCAAGGTTGAAATTTCCGGACGTCTGGGCGGCGCCGAAATGGCCAGAAGCGAGCAGTACAAGGAAGGCAGGATCCCGCTCCACACCCTGCGTGCAGATATTGATTATGCGATCAGTGAAGCCCATACTACTTACGGACGTATCGGCGTCAAGGTATGGATTTGCAAAGGTGAGGTTTACGGTAAACAGGATTTCGCTCCGATGGCAGCCCCCAAGACCAAAGCAGCTCCGGCTGGAGCGGGCATGAAGCCCCGACCACGGGGGGGCAAGCCGAGAGGACCAAGATAATCAGAATAGAAAAAAACCATTGGTAATATCACGCAGCTATGTTACAACCTAAAAAGACGAAATACAGAAAGCAGCAAAAAGGCAAAATGAAGGGAAATGCCCAGCGGGGAGACCAGCTGGCCTTTGGTTCTTTTGGCATCAAGGCACTGGAAGAGGCCTGGCTGACAGGCCGCCAGCTCGAAGCTGCCCGTCAGGCTGTCACACGTCATATGAAACGGGAAGGTCAGATTTGGATCCGGATCTTTCCCGATAAACCCATTACGAAAAAACCGGCAGAAGTCCGTATGGGAAAAGGAAAAGGAGCCCCGGAAGCCTTTGTGGCACCCATCACACCGGGCAGGATCATGTTTGAAGCCGACGGGGTTCCCCTGGAAATCGCAAAACAAGCCCTGCGGCTGGCCGCCCAGAAACTACCCATTCAAACCCGGTTTGTGGTCAGAAGAGATTATATCGAAGAAACAACATAATTACCCATGGAACAGACAGTAATAAAGGAATTATCCACCTCCGAACTGCTGGAAAGGCTGGAGGAGGAAAAGAAACAGCTGACCAAACTCAAGCTTAACCATGCTGTTTCCCCCATCGATAATCCCAACAGGATCAAAACCTACAGAAGGGCTATCGCACGCATAATAACCGAACTCAGGAAGAGGGAATTGCAAGGGACATTGAAAAAACAGTCTGTCAAATAATACCCTACACGGAAATGGAAAGAAATCTCAGAAAAGAAAAAATCGGCGTGGTCGTCAGCGATAAGATGGAAAAAACCATCGTTGTGGAAGTTCTCCGGAAAGTAAAACACCCGATCTATGGCAAATTTGTGAAAAGGACCTCCAAATTTGCAGCACACGATGATAAAAATGAATGCCGGACGGGCGATACGGTCAGAATCATGGAAACCCGCCCCCTGAGTAAGTCAAAATGCTGGAGATTAGTCGAAATCATTGAAAGAGCAAAGTAACCATGATACAACAAGAATCGCGATTGACAGTTGCTGATAACAGTGGCGCCAGGGAAGTGCTCTGTATCCGCGTACTGGGTGGAACACGAAAAAGGTATGCTACCATCGGTGATAAAATCATCGTCACGGTGAAAACCGCCATACCATCCGGTAATATTAAAAAAGGAACCGTTTCCAAAGCGGTTGTGGTCAGAACCAAAAAGGAGATCCGTCGCAATGATGGTTCCTATATCCGTTTTGACGATAACGCGGTGGTGCTGTTAACTAATGCCGGAGAAATGGCCGGTACACGTATTTTCGGACCGGTAGCCAGAGAGCTCCGGGATAAGAAATACATGAAGATCATTTCATTGGCACCTGAAGTACTATAGCATTCAAATACGGAATAGTGATGAACAAGAAATTTCATATTCGCAAGGGAGACACCGTGATGGTCATTGCCGGTGACTCCAAGGGTCAGCAGGGCAGGATCCTCAAGGTTGATGTGGATAAGGATACGGCCATTGTTGAAGGAGTCAATATGATGGCTAAGCACAGCAGACCGAGTACCCAGAATCCAAAGGGAGGTATTATTCATAAGGAAGCGCCCATCCATATCTCCAACCTCAAAGTGATCGACTCCTCCGGTAAACCGACGCGGACAGGGCGCAGAGTCGACCCAAAATCAACGAAATCAGTCCGGTTCTCAATTAAATCTGGGGAGGTGATCAAGTAATGAAATACGAACCACGTCTAAAAAAACAATACCAGGAGGCTATCACTCCTGCATTGATGAAGCAGTTTGAGTTTACCAACCTGATGCAGGTGCCCAGATTGGTGAAAATATGCCTGAACCAGGGGATGGGATCCGCCATTATCGATAAGAAATTGCTGGAAACAGGAATTGCAGAAATGACCTCCATCACCGGTCAGAAAGCCGTCACAACCAAATCCAAACGGGATATATCGAATTTCAAACTGCGTAGGGGTATGCCCATTGGTATCCGCGTGACCCTGAGGGGAGTGAAAATGTATGAATTCCTCGACCGGCTTATCTCCGTTTCCATCCCCCGTATCAGGGATTTCAAGGGTATCAGTGACAAGGGATTCGATGGTAGAGGGAATTTTACGTTCGGCGTTCAGGAACAAATCATTTTCCCGGAAATTGATATCGATAAAGTAGCCAAGATCAATGGGATGGATATCACCTTTGTGACTACCGCCAGAAACGACAAAGAAGCCTATGCGCTGTTAAAAGAATTTGGAATTCCATTTAAAACTCAAAAATAAGTATACATGGCAAAGGAATCAATGAAAGCACGCGAGATCAAGCGGCTTATGCTCAATAAAAAGTTCGCGGCCAAACGAACAGAATTAAAGGCACAAGGCGATTACATTGCATTGCAAAAACTGCCACGTAATTCCTCCAGCGTCAGGCTGCATAACCGTTGTCAGCTCACGGGCCGTTCCAGGGGATTTATCCGACAGTTCGGCATCTCCCGGATCAATTTCAGGGAAATGGCCAACCAGGGCCTGATCCCCGGTGTTAAAAAAGCCAGCTGGTGATCAAAATGTCTTTAAATTAAACCGAGTTACGAACAATGACGACAGATCCAATTGCAGATTATTTGACCCGAATCAGGAATGCGGTGAAGGCCAATCACCGGATCGTGGAGATCCCCGCATCCAATCTCAAGAAAGAGATGACCAAGATCCTCTTTGATAAAGGTTATATATTGAATTATAAATTCGAGGATGATCAGATACAGGGTATCATCAAAATTGCCCTGAAGTATCATCCCACGACGAAATTGCCGGCGATCAGCTATCTGAGACGGGTTAGCAAACCGGGCCTCCGCAAATATGTAAATGCAGAGCGATTGCCACGGGTGCTGAACGGTCTTGGTATTGCCATACTGTCAACCTCCCAGGGATTAATGACCGATAAGGAAGCACGCAAACTGAACATCGGCGGCGAAGTTCTATGTTACATAAGTTAATACAGGAGAATACACCATGTCACGAATAGGAAAATTACCCATACCCATTCCCGCAGGTGTCAACGTGACCATTACGGATGACAACAGGGTAACCGTAAAGGGTAAGCTGGGTGAACTGAGCCAGCAGGTTGATCCCCAGATCGAGATCAGGATAGAAGAGGGTACGCTTTACGTCAGGAGAAGTTCCAACGAGATTGGTCCACGGTCTAAACATGGACTGTACAGAGCGCTTCTGGCCAACATGATCAAGGGAGTCTCTTCCGGATTTACAATGGTTCAGGAGATGGTGGGTGTGGGATATAAAGCTGTGCTGACCGGACAAACCCTCGACATTGCTGTGGGCTATTCCCATAACATCATCTTTCAGCTTCCCCCGGAAGTCAAAGCGGAGGTGAAGATTGAAAGGGGAAAGAATCCGCTGATCATCCTGCAGTCGCACGACAGGCAACTGCTGGGCCAGGTTGCGGCAAAGATCCGTTCGTTCAGGGCCCCTGAACCTTACAAGGGTAAAGGTATCAAGTTTGAAAACGAAGAGCTGAGAAGAAAAGCAGGCAAAGCAGCTGAAAAGAAATAACCTGTTCCTTAATGAATAATACCAGGCATAATGTCGATAAACAGTAATAAAGAATTCAGAAGGTCGAGGATCCGGATGCGGATCCGAAAGGTCGTCAAAGGTACGGCCAACCGGCCCCGTTTGAGCGTATTCAGAAGCAACCGCGATATTTATGTGCAACTTGTGGATGACCTGAATGGCCGGACACTTTTAGCGGTTTCCTCACGCCAGCCCGAGATCGCCGATCAAAAGGTCAATAAAATGGAACAGGCCAGGCAGGTAGGCCTTTTGATCGGGAAAAAAGCCCTGGAAGCCGGAATCTCTGATTGCGTGTTCGACCGGGGAGGATATCTATACCATGGAAGAGTTAAATCATTGGCTGATGCAGCCAGGGAAGGTGGACTTAAATTTTAAAACGATGGCCAATTTGAATGTCAGAAGAGTAAAATCAAGCGAAATCGAGTTCAAGGATAAGCTTGTCAGTATACAGCGTGTCACCAAGGTCACCAAAGGTGGACGTACCTTTAGTTTCTCCGCGGTTGTGGTTGTGGGTAATGAGAACGGTGTGGTTGGACATGGGCTGGGCAAGGCAAAGGAAGTAACGGCTGCCATCGCCAAAGGAATCGACGATGCCAAGAAGAACCTGATCAAGGTTCCTGTCCTGAAAGGAACACTTCCTCACGAACAGATGGGCAAGTACAGCGGAGCACTGGTGTACCTGCAGCCGGCAGCACCCGGAACCGGCGTAATCGCCGGCGGTGCCATGCGGGCAGTGCTGGAAAGTGTCGGAATTAAAGACGTGCTGGCTAAATCCAAAGGATCTTCCAACCCGCACAGCGTGGTAAAAGCTACCATCAACGCACTTATGCAGATCCGGGATCCCTATGCGGTTGCTCAGCTGAGAAACATACCCATGGAAAAAGTGTTCAACGGATAAATGAAAATACAAAATGAATAAACTTAGAGTCACACAGATCAAAAGCGGTATCGGAAAACCGGAACGCCAGAAGAGAACCCTGAAGGCACTGGGGATCAGGCGTATCCACCAGACAGTTGAGGTGAACGCTACACCGCAGATCCTGGGCATGATCGAAAAAGTGCGCCACCTGGTCACTGTGGAGGAAATATAATACATCGAATGAATTATTGATAATATCAGGCTATGATGGATTTAAGTAACTTAAGACCGGCTGAAGGTTCGGTCAGGAAAAGCAAACGGATCGGAAGGGGACAGGGATCAGGCAAGGGAGGCACATCCACAAAAGGCAATAAAGGTGCCAAGTCCAGGTCAGGAAACAAACGCAAGATCGGCTTTGAGGGAGGTCAGATGCCCCTGCACCGCCGTGTTCCCAAGTATGGTTTCATCAATTTCAACCGGGTGGAGTTCCATCCCATCAATCTGGATGTGCTTCAACGGCTGCACGATGCCAAAGGGATCACCTATTTCGATCAGGACGTTTTTATCGAAAATGGCCTGTCTGAAAAGAAGGATCTGATCAAAATACTCGGAAGAGGTGAACTTACAGTAAAGCTGGAAGTGAAAGCCCATGCTTTTTCGGCTTCGGCCCTCAAAGCGATCGAATCTAACGGTGGCGTTGCAACAAAAATTTAGTTTGAATGAAACGATTTATTGAGACCATAAGGAATATATATAAAATAGAAGACCTCCGGAAGAGGATCCTCTATACCCTGGGCATCATCCTGATCTACCGGTTGGGAGCCTATGTGGTACTGCCGGGCATTGACCCCAACCAGCTCGCTGCCCTTCAAAATCAGGCCAGTTCCGGACTGCTGGGTCTATTAAATATGTTCTCGGGAGGTGCATTTTCCAATGCATCCATCTTTGCCCTGGGAATCATGCCCTATATCTCGGCATCCATCGTCGTCCAGCTGCTTGGAATGGCCATACCCTATTTCCAGAAACTCCAGCGGGAAGGAGAAAGCGGAAGAAAGAAAATGAACCAGATCACCCGGTACCTTACCGTGTTTATCCTGATCTTCCAATCGCCGGCCTACATTGCCAATCTGGCGCACCAACTGCCGGCTGAAGCCATCTATCCTTTCCAGTCCGACGTGACGACCCACTCCGTCTTTTCGTTTTTTGGCATATCTTCCATCGTCATTCTGACAGCCGGATCGCTCTTCATCATGTGGCTGGGAGAACGAATCACCGACAAAGGCATCGGGAACGGTATCTCGCTGATCATCATGATCGGGATCATCGCCCGGTTGCCCTTTGCACTGTTCGGCGAACTGATCAGCAGACTGGAAATCCAGGGAGGTGGACTCATTATTTTCATTGTGGAATTAGCCGTGCTCGTTCTTGTCATTCTTCTCTGTATCCTTTTGGTCCAGGGTACCCGCAAAATCCCCGTACAGTACGCCAAACGAATTGTCGGTAACAAACAATACGGAGGTGTGCGCCAGTACATCCCCCTGAAAGTGAATGCAGCCGGGGTTATGCCGATCATCTTTGCCCAGGCCATCATGTTTCTACCTCTTACGTTTGCTAGATTCGGATCGGAAGGAATGTCACGGTTTGCAGCTACGTTCAGCAACATGAACGGATTCTGGTACAACTTTGTTTTTGCAATCCTGATCATTCTTTTCACCTACTTCTATACGGCCATTACCATCAATCCTAACCAGATGGCTGAGGATATGAAAAAGAACGGCGGCTTTATTCCCGGTGTCAAACCCGGCAGAAAGACCGCTGAATTCATCGATAATATTATGTCGCGTATTACCCTGCCCGGATCAATTTTCCTGGCTTTTGTTGCCATTATGCCAGCTTTTGTCCGGTTGATGGGCGTTAATACGCAATTTGCACAGTTTTATGGAGGCACTTCCCTGCTCATTCTGGTAGGTGTGGTGTTGGATACACTACAACAGATTGAAAGTCATTTGCTTATGAGGCATTACGATGGTTTGACCAAGAGCGGAAGGATCAAGGGACGTTCTTCTATGAGCATGGGTACATAACCATTAACCAGGGGGTTGTGTGTTTGAAAAGATGTTGATCAAGACCGAGGAAGAGATCAATCGGATCAGGAACAGTTCTTTGATTGTTGGTAAAGCACTGGCAGAGGTGGCAAAACATATCCGGCCGGGGGTGACGACGCTGCGACTGGATAGGATCGCAGAGGAATTTATCCGCGACCATGGAGCCGCACCGGCATTTAAGGGGTATGATGGTTATCCGGCTACCCTGTGTGTATCGGTGAATGAACAGGTGGTGCACGGTATCCCCGGAAAAAGGGAAATCATCGACGGAGATATTGTTTCAATCGATTGTGGAGTTGTTAAAGAAGGATTTTACGGTGATTCTGCTTATACCTTCGCTGTCGGGGAAGTTCCGGAGGATATCATCCTGTTGATGAAACGCACCAAGGAATCACTGTATAAGGGAATCGAAATGGCAGTGGCCGGAAAACGTATAGGGGATGTTGGTTTTGCAGTCCAGGACTGGGTAGAGCAGTTCGGGTACAGTGTTGTCAGGGATCTTGTGGGTCACGGGATTGGACGAAACCTGCACGAAAAGCCTGAAGTACCCAATTACGGCAAACGGGGCACCGGGATGAAGCTCACAGAAGGGATGACCATCTGTATCGAACCGATGATCAACCTGGGGACAAGGGTGGTGATACAGGAACGCGATGGGTGGACCATCCGCACGGCTGACCGGAAACCCTCTGCTCATTATGAACATGCAGTGGTTGTGAGAAAAGATTCATGTGAAATACTCTCAACATTCGAATATGTTGAGCAGGTACTCAATGATCAAAAATTTTAGGCATTCGATGACAAAACAGCTATCGATCGAACAGGATGGTATTGTGAAGGAATCACTCGGTAATGCGATATTCCGCGTGGAGCTGGAAAATGGACATGTGATCACAGCTCATATTTCCGGTAAAATGCGCATGCATTACATCAAGATCCTGCCGGGCGATAAAGTGAAAGTGGCGATGTCACCCTATGACCTGACAAAAGGCAGGATCACCTACAGGTACAAGTAGCGGGACGAGCTGAATGAAGCATCTGATTTTAAAATGGACATTCTGTAAACGTTAAAATATATACCAATGAAAGTGAGGACATCGGTCAAGAAGAGATCTCCTGAATGCAAGATCGTCAGAAGAAAAGGCAGGATTTATATCATCAACAAAAAAAACCCGAAACTGAAACAGCGTCAGGGATAAGGAGCGATATAACCTGGCACGGGTTCATCCAAAAAACACAATAAAGCAATAACCATGGCAAGAATTTCAGGTATAGACATACCCAAGAACAAACGCGGTGAAGTTGCTCTGACCTATATTTACGGGATTGGGCGGAGCAGCGCACGCCATATCCTGCAGGAAGCAGGTGTGGATCTCAACAAAAAGGTGCAGGACTGGGACGACCAGGAACTGACACGGATACGTACCGTCATCAACGAAAACCAGAAGGTAGAAGGGGAACTTCGCTCTGAAGTTCAGATGAACATCAAGCGGTTGATGGATATTGGGTCCTACCGCGGTATCCGCCACCGTCTCGGACTGCCGGTCCGTGGCCAAAGCACCAAGAACAATGCACGAACCCGGAAAGGCAGAAGAAAAACGGTCGCCAACAAGAAAAAGGCACCCAAAGGTTAAAAATCAGTAACTAATCATTGATCAGCGCGAAATTATAAATCTATGGCTAAAACGACGAAATCAGTCAAAAAAAGAGTGGTCAGGATTGATCCGATCGGACATGCTTACATCATGGCCTCGTTCAATAACATCATCATCTCCCTGACAAACAGTGCGGGACAGGTTGTATCCTGGTCTTCAGCCGGTAAAATGGGTTTCAAAGGCTCAAAGAAAAATACACCCTACGCGGCTCAGATGGCAGCCCAGGACTGTTCAAAGACGGCTTTTGAACTGGGATTGCGCAAGGTGAAAGTATTTGTGAAAGGGCCTGGCGCCGGACGCGAATCAGCGATCCGTACCATCCATACCAGCGGCATCGAGGTTATGGAAATCCGCGACATTACGCCAATTCCCCATAACGGATGCAGACCTCCTAAAAGAAGAAGAGTATAAAACAGCAATCATTTAAATCATACAGGGAATGGCACGATATATCGGACCGAAAACGAAAATTGCACGGAAATTCAAGGATCCTATCTATGGACCTGATAAAACCTATGAAAAGAAGAATTATCCACCGGGAATGCACGGGGCAACCAAAAGAAGAAGAAAGCAATCAGAATATGGAGTTCAGCTGCAGGAAAAACAAAAGGCCAAGTATACCTACGGCATTCTGGAACGCCAGTTTAAAAACACCTTCTACCGTGCTACCCGCAAAAAGGGTATCGCCGGAGAAATCCTGCTGCAACTCTGTGAGGCCAGGCTGGATAATGTCGTCTTCCGTTTTGGTATTGCACCTACCCGGGCAGCAGCCCGGCAACTCGTTAACCACCGCCATATCGTCGTCAACGGCGAAGTGGTCAACATTCCGTCTTACTCAGTCAGACCGGGCGACCTGGTAGGTGTCAGGGAACGATCCAGATCGCTGGAAGCCATCACCGATTCACTCGCAGGTAGAATCCAGAAATTTTCGTGGCTGGAATGGGATGAGGATAAACTGATTGGGAAATTCATGAATTACCCCGAGCGGTCGGAAATACCTGAGAATATCAGGGAACAGCTGATCGTCGAGTTGTACTCAAAGTAATCGTTATTATTTAACCTTGAGAATATTGATATGGCCATTTTAGCTTTTCAGAAACCCGATAAAGTGATCATGATCGAAGCCGATCAGTCGAAGGGTACCTTTGAATTCAGACCCCTTGAACCAGGCTTTGGTATTACTATTGGCAACTCCCTGCGCAGGATCCTTCTTTCTTCACTGGAAGGATATGCCATCACGTCCATCCGGATCGACGGAGTGGACCAGGAGTTCTCATCCATTAAAGGCGTTGTCGAAGATGTGACGGATATCATTCTGAACCTTAAACAAATCCGCTTTAAACGACAACTGGATTCTGAAACCAGTGAGAAAGTGATGATCGTGATCCAGAACGAAACATCCTTCAAAGCAGGGGATATGAATAAATTCCTGTCCGTTTTCCAGGTGCTGAATCCCGATATGGTGATCTGTCATATGCAGCCCAATGTGAAGCTTACTATGGAAATCAACATTGACAAGGGCAGGGGATATGTTCCGGCCGAAGAGAATAAAGTGATGAATACACCCCTGGGAGTCATCTTCCTGGATTCAATCCATACACCCATCAAGAATGTGAAATACCACGTGGAAAATTACCGTGTGGAGCAGAAAACCGATTATGAAAAGCTGGTCATGGAGATTACAACCGATGGCTCAATCCATCCGAAAGAAGCACTGAAAGAATCTGCCAAGATTCTCATCCAGCATTTTATGTTGTTCTCCGATGAAAAAATAACGTTCGATACCGAAGAGAAATCAGTAACAGAAGAATTTGATGAAAATACGCTGCATATTCGGCAGCTACTGAAAACCAGGCTGGTGGATATGGATCTTTCTGTACGCGCATTGAACTGCCTGAAGGCTGCCGATGTGGAAACCCTGGGTGATTTGGTCACTTTTAATAAGACTGACCTGCTCAAATTCAGGAACTTTGGAAAGAAATCCCTGACAGAACTGGAAGAGCTGGTGAAATCAAAAGGACTTGATTTCGGAATGAATACAGCGAAGTATAAATTAGAAAAGGAATAACTGCCATGAGACACAGGAGGAATTTTAATCATTTAAGCAGAACATCCACACACAGGAAATCGATGTTGTCGAATATGGCTTCATCCCTGATCCTGAAAAAAAGGATCAATACCACCCTGGCCAAGGCCAAAGCTTTGCGGGTCTATGTCGAGCCGATCATCAGCCGGGCAAAGGAGGATACAACACACTCGCGGAGGATTGTCTTCAGTTACCTGCAGAACAAGGAAGCTGTCACGGAACTCTTCAGGGAGATTTCGCAGAAAGTAGCCAATCGCCCCGGGGGATATACCCGCATCCTGAAAACAGGGAATCGTCTGGGTGACAGTGCCGAAATGGCATTGATCGAACTGGTGGATTACAACGAATACCTTCTTGGCACCAAAACCGACGAAAAGAAGGAAAAAGCGGGAGCCCGCCGACGTCGCGGACTCGGCCGGAGAAAGGCCACCGAAGCTGCTGCCCCTGTCGCAACCCCAAAGCCTTCCAGGAAAGCTGAACGTGAAAAAGAGGAAGAAGAACCGGAACCTGCGGAACCGAAAGCTACAGCAGGTGAAGAACCGGTAGGCGATGTAGAAACTCCTGAGGGGAAATAAGTTATATACCAAACCTAATCCGATAGACATGGGTACAATCATTAATGTTTCAGCGCGACAAATCCTCGATTCAAGGGGGAATCCAACCATTGAAGTGGATGTTTATTCAAGTTCAGGCATGATCGGCCGCGCATCGGTGCCGTCAGGCGCATCCACCGGTGTACACGAAGCTGTCGAGCTCAGGGATGGGGACAAATCCATGTACCTGGGAAAAAGCGTGCTGAAAGCAGTTCATAATGTGAACAAGATCCTTAACGACGAGCTGAAAGGATACTTTATTTCCGACCAGGCAGAGATTGATGCACGGATGATCGAAATCGATGGCACACCCAATAAGGGTAAACTCGGAGCAAATGCCATCCTGGGAGTCTCCCTTGCCGTGGCACATGCCGCTGCCCAGGAATCACAGCAGTACCTTTTCCGCTATATCGGCGGAGTGAACGCATCCCTGCTGCCCATTCCCATGATGAACATCCTCAACGGAGGATCCCACGCGGATAACAGCATCGATTTCCAGGAATTCATGATCATGCCGGTTGGCGCTGGTACCTTTACGGATGCGATCCGAATGGGCGCTGAGGTTTTTCATAACCTGAAATCGGTACTGAAATCCCAGGGCTATTCGACCAACGTTGGTGACGAGGGTGGATTTGCCCCCAACCTGAAATCCAACGAGGAAGCCATCAAAGTGATCCTGCAGGCTATCGAAAAAGCTGGCTATAAACCCGGTAAGGATGTTTATATCGCCCTCGATCCTGCTGCCTCCGAATATTTCATTCCTGAAGAAAATGTGTACCATCTGAAAAAATCAACGGGTGAGAAACTGACTCCGGCACAGATGGTTGACTACTGGAAAGGCTGGGTGGATAAGTACCCGATCATCTCCATTGAAGACGGTATGGCGGAAGATGACTGGGATGGATGGAAAATGATGACCGATAGCATGGGGAAGAAGATCCAGCTGGTGGGTGATGACCTTTTCGTGACCAACGTTGAACGGCTGACCGAAGGCTTCAGGAAAAATGTAGCCAATTCGATCCTGATCAAACTCAATCAGATCGGTACACTCACCGAGACAATCAATTGTGTGGACATGGCCCATAAGAACGGCTATACTGCGGTCATCAGCCACCGTTCCGGAGAAACGGAAGATACGACGATTGCCGACCTCGCTGTCGCATTGAATACCGGAATGATCAAAACAGGCTCTGCCAGCCGTTCCGACCGTATCGCCAAGTATAACCAGCTGCTTCGTATCGAGGAGATCCTCGGTAACTCAGCCAGGTACCTTGGGAAAGATTTCAGGTACCTCCGGTAGGATCCTGTAGCTGTTGCTGGACCGGATCCGGCCGCGGATCAAACTTCCATTTTCCGGCTTTTACCTGATAAATGCGTAACTTTGCCCTTTTTAAAAATCGCATGGAGCATTCTGAAATCAGGCAGGTCATTCTGATTGGTGCAGGCAAAGTGGCCACTCATCTTGCATTGCACCTGAAGGTCAGTAAACTGAACCTTATGCAGGTCTGGAGCCGTACCCATGAATCCGCCCTCATCCTGGCTGCAAAAGCAGATGTCCCCTGGTGTACAGACCTCCGTGATCTGTTTCCCGGTGCGGATCTTTATATGATCGCCGTACCCGACAGGGTGCTGCCTGAAATCCTGGCCAAACTTACCCTTCCCCGTGACCGGTTCATAGTGCATACAGCCGGTGGATCCTCCATGGATCTCCTGCAGAGTGCCACAGAAAGACCGGGGGTGTTCTATCCTGTTCAAACCTTCACCATGGAGCGAACGGTCAATTTCAGGAATATCCCCGTGTGCCTTGAAGCAAAAAATGAAGAAGATCTGAAATTGTTACAGACCTTTGCCCGACATTTCTCCCGGCAGATCTACGCGATGGACTCGGAGAAGCGGAAAATGGTGCACCTGGCTGCTGTCTTTGCCAATAATTTCACCAACTACCTGTACCAGGTATCGGCTGATATACTTCAAAAGGAGAACCTGTCGTTTGACCTGATGAAACCCCTGATCCTGGAAACAGCAGCGAAGATCCAAAACTGCCAGCCCCATCAGGTACAAACCGGCCCCGCAGTGCGGAATGACCGGGACGTTATTGCGGGTCATAGGGAATTGTTGAAACAGGAGAAGCAATATGAAGAACTTTATACATTCCTGACCGAAGGTATACTGAAAATGTACGGGAATCGAAACACGTAAATGAACGGATCATGCCCAACTATAAAACCCTTTTATCCAGCATAACGACGTTTATTTTTGATTATGATGGTGTCCTTACCGATGGTCACGTTCTGCTGACCGAATCGGGCGATGCTCTCCGCATGGCAAATGTAAAGGACGGTTATGCACTGCAGCTTGCCGTGAAAAATGGATATCATGTAGCCATTATTTCCGGAGGGTGCTCAGATTCCATCCGGAATCGCTTTGATGCATTGCAGATTACTGATGTTTATCTTGGCGTTGAGAACAAACTTCAGGTATTCAAGGAATACCTGACCCGAAATTCACTTGAAGCCCACGAGGTGCTCTACATGGGGGATGACATCCCGGATTACGAACTGATGCAGGTGGCAGGACTGCCCACCTGCCCTGCCGATGCATGCGAAGAGATCAAATCTGTTTCCAGGTATATCTCCGGATTCAGGGGTGGTCAGGGCTGTGTAAGGGACGTGATCGAACAGGTGATGAAGATCCAGGGTAAATGGATGAATCATCTGGCATTCAGCTGGTAAAAAGGAACCGACCCATACGCAATTGACTATGCCTGATCTCGAAAATTTACATCAATACCACATTATCCTGGCGTCTCGATCGCCCAGGCGCAGGCATCTGCTGAAAGAACTGGGTGTTTCCTTTGAAACCGTGGAACTGGAAACGGATGAATCCTTTCCTGAAAACCTCAAGAGAGAAGAGATTGCCCTCTATCTTGCCGCGGCAAAAGCCCGTGCATTCCCTGCCAGCCAGCTGAAGAGCGATACATTGCTGATCACGGCTGACACGATTGTATGCCTTGATCGCCATACGATCGGGAAGCCAGTCGACCGCCAGGATGCCATCCGTCTGCTGAAACGGTTGTCCGGAAAAAAACACGAAGTGATCACGGCCGTATGCCTTCGTACATCATCCGGCACCCGTTCTTTTTTCTGCGAGACTGATGTGTATTTCAGGGATCTCAGCGAAGAAGAAATAACCTGGTATGTGGATCATTTCCTTCCGCTGGATAAAGCAGGCGCGTATGGAGCGCAGGAATGGATCGGGTATATCGGGATCACACGCATCAACGGATCATACTTCAACGTAATGGGCTTGCCTGTTCATCAGCTTTATGAAGAACTAAAAAAGATAGGAACAAAGGATTATGAATGACAGGATCATACTGATTAGCAATGACGATGGGGTAAACGCACCCGGGATCAATATCCTCGCAGGAATCATGCGGTGGTACGGAAGGGTGTGCATTGTGGCTCCGGAGGAACCGATGTCGGGCATGGGGCACGCCGTCACCGTACGCCATCCGCTGCGCCTGCGTAAGCTGGAAGAAACCGAGGGATTCTCCCGGTTCAGTTGCAACGGAACACCCGCTGACGCCGTCAAACTGGGTATCCAGGTCGTCCTGAGAAAGAAACCTGATCTGGTCGTATCGGGAATCAATCACGGATCCAATGCCTCCATCAATATCCTGTACTCAGGAACTATGGCTGCTGTGCTGGAAGGCGTGATCAGCGGCGTGCCCTCCATCGGATTTTCACTGGCCGACTATGCCTACAACGCTGACTTTTCAGCCTGTGAAAAGTACATCAGAAAGGTCGTTGAAAATGTTCTGCAGCATGGACTGCCCGATGGTACCTGCCTCAACGTGAATATACCGCCACAGCCGGCCAGCCAGATCAGAGGCATCAGGATCTGCAAACAGGGACAGGGCATGTGGATGGAAGAATTTGATGAGCGCAGGGATCCCCATAACCGCGAATATTACTGGCTGACAGGAGCCTTTGCCAGCCTTACTGACGGAGAAGACACCGATGACTGGGCTCTGCAGAATAATTATGTATCAGTGGTTCCCGCCCAGGTCGATCTGACAGCCTACAAAAGTCTGGAAATCATTAAGAAATGGAGCTGGAATGCTGAATAGAGATTCGTTTCCTTTCGGAGTCTTTCTGGGTGCAGTCGCACCGGCCGTTTTTATGGGCATACTGTTCCTGCTTAATCTACTGATCGAGAAATGGGTCGTCTATGGAACCTTTGTAAAATTTAACATACTCATCCTGGTCAGCATTACCCTGGATCTGATCATTATGCGGTACTATTTTGTGAAACTGGGCTACGACCGCACCGGAAGGGGAATCCTGCTGATAACATTCATTTACATGATGTCCTTTTTTATTTTCTTTGCTAAACAGGGATCCTGAAAACTATGCGCTATTACATCATCGCCGGTGAAGCTTCGGGTGACCTTCATGCCGCAAACCTGATGAAGGAAATCAGGGATCAGGATGCTAATGCAGCGTTCAGATGCTGGGGAGGTGACCGGATGCAGATGCAGGGAGGAGAACTGGTCAAACACTACCGGGAAACGGCCTATATGGGATTTACCGATGTTTTTCTGCACCTGGGCAGGATCTGGAATCTGATTCGACGATGCAAAAGGGATATCCTTTCCTATCATCCGGATGTCCTCATCCTGGTGGATTACCCCGGCTTTAACCTTCGGATCGCTGAATTTGCCCATAAAAAGGGTTTTCGGGTGGTCTACTATATATCACCCCAGGTGTGGGCCTGGAAATTATCCCGCGTTAAGACAATCAGATCCTTTGTCGACCGCATGTACGTGATCCTGCCATTTGAGGAGGATTTTTATTACCGTCATGGGTATCGGGTGGAATATGTCGGTCATCCTTTACTCGATGCATTGGATGAAAAACCATACGGCGAAACGACTTCGTTTCGTTCCACCCATTCACTGGATGAGCGGCCTGTGGTTGCATTGCTCCCCGGAAGCCGGAAACAGGAAGTGAAGCGCATTCTGCCCACCCTGTTGTCGGTAATCCCGTATTTTACTGATTATCAGTTTGTTATTAGTGGATTATCTTCGCTGACACCCCGGTTTTACCAGAAGCTCATCCAAAAAGCACAGGTGAAAATTGTTTTTGACCGGCCCAATGATCTTTTAAAGAATGCAACTGCAGCATTGGTGACCTCGGGTACAGCCACACTGGAAACCGCACTGTATGGTATCCCACAGGTGATCTGCTATAGGGGGGAAGCCATTTCCTACCGGATCGCCAAACGATTGATCCGGGTGCCCTATATTGGACTGGTCAACCTGATTTTGGAAAAGGAGGCTGTTAGGGAACTTATCCAGCGGGATCTGAATACCGGCAATCTGGTCGCGGAATTGAACCAGATCCTTCCCGATGGAAAAAAACATCAGCAGATACTCGGTGATTATCAGCTGCTGAGAGCAAAACTGGGAGGCAGGGGAGCCTCAGCGAGAGCCGCAGGTCTGATCTGTCAGTATATGAACGGAATTTAATTTAGTTGTTTATTTTTACATATTGATAAGGAGGAAATATACCATGCAAGCCAAACATCTGATCATTCTTTTAGCCCTCAGCGTTTTTACACTGGGAATCTTTTCCTGTAATAAGACTGCCAGGAATAAACCGGGACCTGATCAGGGGGATACGTTGACAACCCTCATGCCCGGACAGGGTCAGTCATCACAAAGCGGTGAAAACATCACCATGAAGCCAGTACATGGGAAGCAGACTGATAAAGGTGCATCCGGTTCGGTGCCTGTACTGCAGGATTCCATTTTCAGAATGGTGCAGAAACAGATCGATGCAAAAGATTATACCGCTGCATTGCCTGGCCTGACCGAGCTGGTAAATAAATACCCTGAAAGTTCTGAGGTATACTTCTTCCAGGGACTGTGCAGGACGGAGCTGAAGCAATACGCCGAATCCATTCAGGATTTTACCAGAGCACTCGAATTAAAACCGGATCTGGCTGAGGCCTTTAATTATCGCGGTGTGGCTCAGTTTTTCACCAGCCGGTTCGATCTGGCCATACAGGATTATGATGAAGCCATACGGCTAAAGCCGGATTTTCCCAAAGCATTCTATAACCGGGGAATTGCCAAAGCCAATCTGGGTGACTATCCAGGTTCGATTGTTGACTTCGATAAATCCATTCAGCTGGACTCGACCAACGTTAACAGCTATAACAACCGCGGCAACGCGAAGACCATGCTGAAGAATTTTGAGGGTGCTATTGAGGATTATACCAAATCCATTGCCCTTGCACCTAAGGATCCGGAAGCTTATAATAACCGGGGTGTCGCTCGACAGCTCATGAACAATAACGACAAGGCGATCAGTGATTTTTCCAAAGCGATCGAACTGAAACCTGGCTACAGGGATGCCTATTATAACCGTGGCCGTTCCTATCTGGCCATGAAAGACAATTCCAGGGCCTGCAAGGATTTCCAGACAGCCCGGGAGCTTGGTCTGACGGAAGCTGACAGATTGCTTCAACAATTTTGCAAATAACAGGGTAACAAAATCCATGAAAACCGATAAACCGTAAAGGTTTATCGATGTCATCACCTCTGCGTCTTTCCCTGATCAGACTCCTGATTGGATTCATTACAGGAGTTGCGCTGGCAGGACTGACCGGTCCCGTCGCGTTGCTTCCTCTGGTGCTGGTTTTAGTATTGCTTACCGGGATCATCGGTTTCAATGCACTGATACTTCCCCGGAAACTATCGTACTCCAGCCGGTGGATACCCGGTACTTTCATTGTCCTGTCGTATGTTCTGGGTGGATACATCCTGGCCCTCTGCATCACGCCGGGGAACAATCCGGATGACCTCGTACATGTTGCCGGACCCCTCAGCGGATTCACAGGCAGAATTACCGAACCGCCTGTTATTGGTAAAAAATCCCTGAAATTCACCCTGTCAGTCATTTCCGTCCGGTGCCAGGATCAGTGGACTCAGGCTGACGGTAACATAATCGTTTACGGCAGGAAGAATACCCCCGTACCTGAACTGAAATTCGGCGATACGCTCTTGATCGCCAGCGACCTGTCGCCTGTTCCCGAACCGCTCAATCCCGGACAGTTCAATTACCGAAAATACCTTGAACGCCGGGGCATCCATCATCAGGCCTACCTTGCGCAGGATAACTTCCGACTCATCGGTCACATGCGATCCTGGAGCATCAAAAAAACTGCTTACAAGGCTCATCGGAGCTTATCAGGTATTCTTGCCAAATCAGGCCTGCCCGATCAGGAACGCGCCACTGCACAGGCATTGCTGCTGGGAGACAAGAGCCAGCTCGATGAGGAGACTTACCAGGCCTATTCCTCCTCCGGTACGGTCCACATCCTGTGTGTTTCGGGATTGCATGTCGGGGTAATTTATATGATCCTGAATTTTTTACTGGGATTTTTACCCCGGAAGGGAACAGGTAAGGTGCTGCGGTTTCTTTTGGTCATCATCCTGATCTGGTTTTATGCATTCCTGACCGGCTTATCACCTTCTGTCCTGCGTGCGACAGTCATGTTTTCCATCCTGGTGATCGGAAAAACCACCCGTCGCAACACAAATATCTACAACACCCTTGCTGCATCTGCTCTGCTGCTCCTCGCCCTGAATCCCATCATGATCCGTGACACCGGGTTTCAGCTATCCTATCTTGCTGTCATCGGGATTGTCAGCCTCCAACCCTGGATAAGAAACCTTGTTACCATGAAGTACTGGTTTCCCGCCAGGATATGGGAACTTCTCAGCGTTTCGCTGGCAGCCCAGCTGCTGACCTTCCCCCTGACTGTTCATTTATTCCACCAGTTCCCAAACTATTTCCTTTTGGCCAATGTTCTGGTCGTCCCCCTGTCGGGTTTCATCATCTATGCAGGTATCCTGGTGTTTGTGACCAGCCCGGTTCCCCTGTTGTGGAAGGGTATCTGCTGGATCTTCGGATGGATGATCAGCGCCATGAATGGCATGGTGACCTTTATTGAAAAACTGCCTTTCTCTACCCTGACCGGCCTGTCAATGGATTGGATGGAAGTGATACTGCTGTATGCCCTGATGGTGGCAGCAACTTACGTTATCCTGCTCCGGAAACGGGGAGCCCTTTACCCGTTGCTGGTTCTTTCGGTGGCTTTTGTTTTTTACAATGGATTTCACTTCATCCAATCATCCCATCAGAAGCAGATTGTCGTTTATTCGGTTCCGGGATCCTCCGCGGCTGGCTTTATCCATGGCAGGAAAGGAACGATCATGACGGATTCGGCGCTGCAACATAATCCATCCAGGATCAAGATGCAGATGAGCGGACATTGGGTGGAATGCAGATTGGAATCGGTCCAGCTGACCACCTTTGCGGAATCCATGGATTGCATGGATGAAGGGATCCGTAGTCATCATCAGGGAGGGATTACATGTCTTCTGATGGATGGAAGGAGTCTTATGGTAGTTCATGGCAGGATTGCCCTGAAAAGAACCGATGGTAACCGAATCCCTGTTGATTACCTCCTTCTGGCCGGCAATCCTGCCGTAAGGATACGTGACCTGATTAAGGTGTTTGATGTCGGGTGCATCATTGCGGATATGTCCAATTCCAGGTGGAGAGTTAAAAAGTGGGCAGAGGAAGTAGCCCCATTAGGGATTACTTTTCATAGTACGGCAGATCAGGGAGCTTTTCTGGATCGATGGAAATGATCCGGCAGTCATTTCAGACGGTTGATCGCACGCAACGCTTTGTTGACCAGGACATTGTTCTCCTGTATGATCTTTTTCACCACTGTCTTCATTCGGACGATCTTACCCGGGAAATAGGTGTGCATGAATTGTTCGTACTGGAAAATATAATCCAGGGCGACGGTACGGTCGTGCCACTCGCCGAGGTAATTTTCGATGGGTTTGATTTGGGTTTGAAGCTCTTTGTATTCCGTTTTATCTTTCAGGACGGAGCTCATCATGTCGATCATGTACCTTGCTTCTTTCAGTAGCCGGCGGATAAGGTGAATGGTGGTGCGGTCCTTTTGTGCCGTAAGTTTTTTTGCTTTCTGAATCCGGCAGGCAATGTATTCATTGGCTTTAAGGATGATCATCTTTTTTCCTGTCCTGAAATAGCAGGAGTGGAGATCCGCTTCCAGTGAGCGCCAGTTGGGCAATGAACTATGACGCAGCCAGGCATTCACGTCGAACCGGATGGTCTTTTCCTGTTGTTTAAGAAAGGACTGATAGCCAACTATGTCGACAGCGGTTTTCAGTTTGAGATATGCAGCCAGCTTATGCTGGACCTGCAGATCACGGATCAGACCCAGCCGTTTGAATATTTTCCGGTATGGCCTGTAAAGGGTTCTGATATCCCATTCGTCCGGGTACATATAATCCAGCAGGAGCAGGAGTGTGCGGGTTTTTTTAATGCTGACCCGGATATCATGGATGGCCTCATCATCGGTAACATCCTGTATTCTGGGATAACATTTTTCAAAGGTTTTCCGCTGATGATACAGGTACCGGTTGAGAAGGTTCAGGTTCATGGATCATTTATGTACCCTTCGGATAAAATCCTCCACTTCGGGCACCCCTCCCTGGTAGACCAGGTAGCCATTGTAGGGTTCTCTAAGGGTTATTTCGTCGTTGACCGGGGTGAACATCATTTGTCGGACTTTTACCGGATCATTGGTCTGGCCAAGGATCCAGCTCAGTTTCACCCAGGCGACTTCAGGAAGCATGTTTCCTGCCGGGATCACACCCTTGGCCATCATGTCACGGCCTGTATCATACACGAACATGTGGACATACCCCCAGATGGTTTGTACCGTCATGAAAACGTGAATGCCTTTGGCTTTGGCCCTTTCCAGGGCAGGGTAAAGCTCCTTGTTGACATGTCCCAGACCGGTCCCGACAATAATGATCCCCCTGTACCCCGCATCGATCATCGCGTTCATGATGTCGGGCTTGATGCCCGGGTAATAATACAGCATGGTTACCTCATCACTAAAATAGGGATAAATATTGACATTTCGATCATTCCTTCGTTTATTATATTTCTTGTGGATGGGAATGATCTCCTTACGGCTGACCCGTGCCACCGGGACATCACCGATCGTGCGGAAGGTGGAACGGTAGGAGGAATGCATTTTACGGACGCGGGTGCCTTTGTGCAGCAGTCCGTACTCATCCGATGTGGGACCGAACATACACACCATGACTTCGGCGATATCGCCGTGTCCGGCAGCATGCATGGCATGCATCAGGTTGAGAGCCGCATCGGAACTGGGCCGGTCGGATGAACGCTGCGAGCCGACCAGGATGATCGGCACCGGCAGGTTCTGGCACATAAAGGTCAGCACTGCGCCGGTGTGGTGCAGCGTATCGGTGCCATGACCGATAACGATGCCGTCGACTCCTTTTTCGATCTCCTTGCCGATGGCCTGCGAAAGTGCGATGTACTGCCTGGGACCCATGTTCTCGCTGAAAACAGCAAAGATTTTTTCCGTTTCCAGGTTGCAGATGTCGGCCAGTTCGGGTACTGCTCCATAGAGTTCCCCGGGTGTAAAAGCAGGGATGACGGCCCCCGTGCGGTAATCGAGCCTGGAGGCAATGGTTCCGCCGGTACCGAGCAGCTTTACCCTGGGAAGACCGGGTGTCACAGGGAATTGTTTTTCCGGAATCTTGTACACCGCCTTTTTATAGCCGGTTTCCGTGATGGACAGGACGGTGCGGATATCGATCCCGACATTGTAGCCTGTGGGGATCTTCAGCACGATATGTTGATCATCATCGTTTTCGGCACGAGGTAGAACCGTTCCGACAAATGTTCCCCGTGTGGTTTCCATCGTTGCCTGACCCCAAACGCGCGTGTTGAATCGTTTTAACGTTTCGAGTGCGTCTCCCTTATAACCCTGAAAGATATCTTCCGACATAAATGAATGATGTTACAAATGTGTTGCAAGTTGCAGGTTACAAGTTGCAGGTTGAAATCAATTTTGAACTTGCAACCTGAAACCTGCAACCTGCAACCTTTTTTCAATTTCCTTTTTAAGCTCAGCCAGCGCAACATTTCCTGTCGCCAGATCCCGGAGCTCTCCCATGATCCAGCGTGCTGCCACGTCGGCTTGCTGCGAGTTGCCAACTTTTTTGAACTTCTCGATCAGAAAATCTACCTTGGCAAGGATCTCATCCCTTCCGACCCTTTTGAACCTGATGCTGGTCAGTACCGAGTCAAGATCCATTTTGGGATGTTCAAAGATGACCGGGAGCATATCTCCGGCAATCCGGATATCGAGTTGATGTTCTTTCAGATAGTCGAAAAGTTCAAAGATTTTATCATAGGTAAATTCAGAGGATTTCCGGTAATGTCCTTCAACGAATTTGAGGTGGTGTCCGAAAAAGGTTCCGATGAGTCTGGGAGGGTAATCAAGTTCGGTGACGATCCGCTCGATGTCGGGGTACCGATTCCTTGAAAAGATGTAGGTGTAGGTGTCTTCAGGTACCTGCCATTCCTTCAGCTGTCTGTACCGGTCCATGACCTGGGTGGGCAGTCCTTTTCGGATACTTTCAATATGTTCCTCCTCAAGGGGTATCGGTGCGGAATCCGTATCCGGGTACATGCGGTCGGCTCCCGGCAGCACCCTTTCGAAGATCGTAGTGCCATTTTCAAAAGATTTCCGGGTTTCGTTGGGCACTCCTTCGAAAGCCATTTGGCACCGCTCCTCCACCGTTTCAAGCGCTGTGGCCATATCCGTCTCCGGTCCCCAGATCAACAGCTGGGCATCACCCTCTTTGGCTTTCAGCAGTCTCCGCAGGGAATCCCAATCTTTCAGGGGGATGTTTGCCGTAAATTCTTCGGAATGGCACATGTGCGGTTTTTCGATACAGGCAATGACTTTCAGCCGTTCGCTGATCTCATCGGCAAACATTTTTCCGGGCTGTGTAAAGTGTGAAAGGATCCCCTCAAATCCCGGAAGGTTAATGGCAATGATCCTGTTCTTGTTATTGACAGCCGATTTGATGGGTTTATACCTGAAATTGAAGGTATGGTAAGAGATTACCTTATGATTGATCTTCCATTCCGTCGGTTTTTTGATGCGTTTTTGGATGATCTCACGGATATGCAGCAATGCCCATTGCCTGAAACATTCGTTGTGTGTCAGTTCGGGTATCCATCGGGTATGGGCAACACCTTTGATCTCCACCCGTGAACCTCCACGGCAACTCACGTTGACATCTTCGCGGCCTGCACCCATACCGGTGCGGACTTTACCGGTCGACCGGTTCAGAAAACGGATATAGTTACAGGCTTCCCGCACCTCTTCCGGGTTGAGGCAATCCGGGTAGGTAACCGTCTCGATCAGGGGCATGCCGAGCCGATCGGTCTTATAGCCCCTCTGGTGTCCAATATCCCACATTTCGCGGCAGGCATCTTCTTCCAGACTGAGCTGTATCAGGCGAACCTTTTTATTCTTCAACGGGATTTCCCCTTCCACCCCGATGATCGCCGTCCGCTGAAATCCGGTGGGAATGCTTCCATCGAGGTATTGCTTCCGTGTGATGTGCACTTCACCAACGATGTTTAATTTAGAAAGCAAGGAAATTTCCATCGCGATCCTGAGTGCTTCAGCGTCGACCCTGAATGGAGGAGTGTCATCCACATCGTAGGTGCAGGCAGTTTGGTTCTTGATGCGGTAAACGATCTCTTTTCTGGTCCTGAACTCCATGAGGGCAGTGCCGTCATATTCGCCCAGTTCACTGAGCGTGGGGCGCATATGCCGTATCAGTTCGGCATCGTAATCATGGTCAGGATTAAAGATCCCTGCCGGGCAACGGCAGAAGAGCTTATATTTCGTCAGCAGCTGCTGATGCACTTCGAGTCCTGATTTAAATCCTATCCGGTCGTAATCTTCCTGGGTGGCCTCCCTGCGCGTAACATATCCGATCGCATCGCGGCTTTGCGCGTAATTTTCCTTAGGATCAAACTTTCCCTTTTTCATAATTTTCTTTCCTGATAACCCTTCCGGTAAAGGATTTCAAAATTATGGCTTTTCAGGATATGAATGGAATGTTAGAGAAAAGAAATCGGCAGGCTTCTGTTTTATCAGGATGCATCAAATTGAAACACCCGATCAGGGGTGCATTTCAATGTTTTATGGTGATATCCAGGAAAATGGGTAGGTGATCGCTGAAGCCTCCCAGGTACCGTGGCCCGAGATAGGTACGGTTGAGTTTGCTGCCGAACCGGTTTGGATCCTCCACAAGCAGGTAAGGTGCCCTGAAGATCAGCATCTGAGTCAGGGGTATCTCCAGGTTTCCTGCTCCCATGGCCAGGGCGCGTGAGACAATGAACTGATCGAATGTGTGCCACGTCTCGCCATGCTTCAGCGTTCCTGCATACCCCCTTAACGTATTCCCCGTCATCAGATTAACCAGGTCCGACTCCGGTGGCTCCCTCGTCACCCCGCCATTGTCGGGATTCCCCTGTACAGGCTGCTTCCCGCCTCCTGCCTCCAGCTTCCCGTCTCCCGCCAACAAAACCCGGGATATGCTCTCATCCTGCGGATCGTCATTCAGGTCTCCCATGATGACGATATTGGCCAGCGAGTCGCAGTGCTGCACCGAATCAGCGAATCTTCTAAGGATTGCAGCGGTCAGAGCCCTTTTTTCAACCGTTTGCATATAACCTCCAAAGCGCGATGGCCAGTGATTGACGAATACATGCAGCGTATCTTTTCCCATGACCAGCAGGCGTGCATAGAGGATATCGCGGGTACGGGCAACGGTGTCGGGGACAATTACGACAGGAATGGCCGTATCGGAAAGGACTGTGATCTTATCCGGCCGGTAAAGGAGTGCAACATCCACGCCTCTTGGGTCGGGCGATTCATGGTGGATGATCCGGTAATGATAAGCGGACAGTGGCGTGTCAAAAATCAGTTTATTGAGAACATTCCGGTTTTCTGCCTCGCAGACTCCGATGATCTCCGGAGGCTCCCAGCCACCGATAGCCAGGAGGTTTTTGGCCAGGTACTGGATTTTCGTAATATAACGACCATAATTCCAATGCTTTGCGCCTTCAGGCGTGAATTCATCGTCATTCGTCAGCGAATCGTTAAAGGGATCATAGAGATTTTCCAGGTTATAAAAAACGATTCGTATTCCAGCTGAATCCCTTGCCAGATCGTTGAAATCTTCGAACAACGGTTCCGTCCCGCCAGAATACTTCCTGAATTTACCCTTCTGCTGCGGAACAGCATGAAAAGGGATCAGGCTGCACAAAATCATGCATACAATAAAGAATATGGTGTACCTCATCATGAAAAATGGATAGAAAAATCGATATTTCCTATCCATTAATCCCAAACCACCCTCAAATGTTACCCCCCTTTTTAAGATTATTTCTCCAGTCTCCTTTCTCCTTTCTCCTCTCTCCTCTCTCCTCTCTCCTCTCTCCTCTCTCCTCTCATCGTCAGGTCGGGTTCGCCACCATTTTCACCTTGAACCTGAATTTGACCTTAAAATCCAGGGGTGTTTCGTTAGCGTTACCCATCAGGTTAAGCAGGAAGGTGTGGGGAGCTTCCTTGATCAGTTCGGCAGCGCGGTCGACGCCATCCTGGTTGACGGGCAGCGTTTGAACATTATTCAGTAAAGAAGCCAGGTTTTGGTTAGCCACTGCGCCGATCACTTCCGGTCCTCCGCCCAGTGCATCGGAGACGGTCAGGGTGGCCAGGGTGATCTGCTGTGTGGCGGGTCCGTTATGGTAGGTTACTTCATAGGTCACCTGGAGGATTTCGATGCTTTTGATCAGGTCGGCGTATTCTTCGATGGCATCTGATTCGGCGGCTGCATCCAGCAGGTAATCTTCGTCAAAGTTGGCATCATTGCCCTGGACTATGAACGTATGTTCGAGCCAGAATTCCTTTTCCACGTCCAGGAGGTCGCAGCTGTAGAAATACGTGGAAATAAACAAGAGGCCGGCAGTCAGTAAGATGATGTTGCGTTTCATGGTTTGTGATTTAGAAGTGGCACCTATGTGAATTGACCTGCAATAATACAAATATTTAAATAAAGCTATCCGTTCTTATTGATTTTAACGTGCATGTGTCAGGGAATATTTGTTGCATATCTGAAAATTATCCCCTAATTTTGCAGCTGATTAGTTCTTTTGGGATAATTGTCGATTTTTGAGATATTGAAAATTGAAAATTGACCATTGACAATTCCGAAACGGGACGTTAGCTCAGCTGGTTTAGAGCGCATGCTTGACAGGCATGAGGTCGACAGTTCGATCCTGTCACGCCCCACAGGAGATAAAAGCCTCATAACGCGTATGTTGTGGGGCTTTCTTGTTTAATAGATGTTGAGTAAATATTACGATGGTACCCTGATTGGTATCCATATTTAGCTACATTTAAGCTAGCTGCTCCTCAACTAAGACATTGATTGTCGACCTGTAAATGAGCAGAATTATTCCTGTTACTTGCTAATGATAAGCTAACTGCGTAACTTTAACGCCGATATCCTCACAGACCACGTGTAATGGTATACCAGACACCCGAACAGAAGGCAAGGGAAGAGATCGACCGACAGCTGGAGCAGACTGGCTGGATCGTGCAGAACAAGGACGAGATCAACTTTTCTGCGGGTACCGGCATTGCTATCAGGGAGTATATGACCAGCTCAGGACCTGCCGACTATGTTTTATTTATCAACAGGCATCCTGTGGGTATAATCGAAGCTAAGAAGGAAGGGGAGGGGCAACACCTGACCGAAGTGGAAGGACAATCTGGAGACTATGCGAAGAGCAAGCTGAAGTTCTACGATAATAAGGAACTGCCGTTCGTATTTGAGAGTACAGGCATTATTACCCGCTTCACAGATAAGCGTGATTCCAGTCCCAGATCAAGGGAGGTGTTCACGTTCTTCAAGCCGGAGACACTCAAGGAATGGTTCAACCAGCACCAGTCCCTCCGCAGACGGTTACATAATCTGCCAGCATTGACAGACCAGGGCCTTCGTGAGTGCCAGTATAAAGCCATCCATGGACTTGAGGATGCTTTCCGTCAGTCCCACCCAAGAGCCCTGATCCAGATGGCAACAGGCAGCGGGAAGACCTATACTGCCATCACGGCCATCTACCGCTTGCTGAAGTTCTGCGATGCCAAACGCATCCTGTTCCTGGTCGACACCCGCAACCTGGGCGAACAGGCCGAGCAGGAGTTCATGAAGTACATCCCACAGGACGATAACCGCAAGTTCACGGAACTGTATGCCCTGCAACGGCTGAAGTCCTCCTATGTGCCTGCAGACAGCCAGGTATGCATCTCCACCATACAGCGCCTGTATTCGATCCTGAAAGGGGAGGAGCTGGAAGAAGGTGCAGAGGACGTGAATCCCAACGAATCAGCCTGGCAGCCCAGGGAACCCATGCCCGTGGTCTATAACGGGAAGGTGCCACCCGAGTTCTTCGACTTCATCGTGATCGATGAGTGCCACCGCTCCATCTACAATGTGTGGAAACAGGTGCTGGATTACTTTGACGCGTTCCTGATCGGGCTGACGGCCACCCCAGACAAGCGTACCTACGGCTTCTTCAATGAAGTTCTGGTGAGCGAGTACTCCCATGAGCAGGCCGTGGCAGACGGAGTGAACGTCGGGTACGAAGTGTATATTATTGAGACGGAGATCACCCGTAACGGCTCCGTGCTCAAAGCCAGGGAGTACATTGATGTCCGCAATCGCCTCACCAGGGCCAAACGGTGGACGCTGCTGGACGAGGACATTGATTACAGTGGCAGGCAGTTGGATGATGAGGTGGTCAATCCGAGCCAGATTCGAAATATCATCCGTGCCTTCAAGGATAGCCTTTCTGAGATCTTCCCTGGCCGTGATGAAGTGCCCAAGACACTGATCTTTGCCAAGACCGACAGCCATGCCGATGACATCATCCAGATCACCAGGGAGGAGTTTGGCCTGGGCAACGAGTTCTGCAAGAAGGTGACCTACAAGACGGAAGAGGATCCCAGGAGCATCCTCGCCCAATTCCGCAACGAGTATAACCCCCGTATCGCTGTCACAGTGGACATGATCGCCACGGGTACGGATGTCAGGCCGCTGGAGTGCCTGCTGTTCATGAGGGATGTGAAGTCCAGGAACTACTTCGAGCAGATGAAGGGACGCGGCACCCGCACGCAGAGCTACGAGGACCTCAGGCAGGTGACACCTTCGGTCAACACTGCCAAGACGCACTTTGTTATCGTGGATGCCATCGGGGTAACACGTAGCCTGAAGACCGACAGCCGTCCGCTGGAGCGCAAGAAGGGTGTGCCGCTGAAGGATCTGCTTAATGCCGTGATGCTGGGTGCACGCGATGAGGATACCTTCCTCTCCCTGGCCAGTCGCCTGGCACGGCTGGACAAGCAGATGGATGAGAAGGACAAGGATAAGTTCAAAGAGCTGTCCAGCGGTAAGAGCATCAACCGTGTTACTACCGAGCTGCTGGCTCCGTTTGATCCTGACAGGGTGGAGGAACATGCCAGGGAGATGTACCACCTGACGGAGGAGGATCCGGTGACTGTCAGCCAGATTGAGGAAGCGAAAGAGAAGCTGATCGACAGGGCGAAGGAATCCTTCCATGCCGGCCTGGTCAACTACATTGACAACGTCAGGCGCTCCATAGAGCAATTTGTGGATACGATAAACATAGATGAGTTGATCCACAAGGGGTGGGATAAGCAGGCTCAGGAGAAGGCGGATAAGGTCATCGCTGAGTTCAGGGAGTTTCTGGAAGTCCACAGGGATGAGCTGCTGGCCATCAGCATCTTCTATAATCAGCCTTACAGACGACGGGAGTTGACCTTTACGATGATCAGGGATGTGATGGATGTGCTCCGGCAGCAGAAACCTGCCCTGGCACCTTCCCGTGTATGGGAGGCGTACAGGCAGGTGGAGAAGGTGGATGCCCGCAGCCCGAAGAATGAGCTGATTGCCCTGGTATCTCTCATGAGGAGGGTGACTGGGCTGGATGGACAGCTGACGCCGTATGATGACACCGTCAACCGCAACTTCCAGCGGTGGGTGTTCCGCAAACAGGAAGGGACGCTGAAGTTCACCGAGGAGCAGATGAGCTGGCTGCGGATGATCAAGGATCACATCGCCAATAGCATCCACCTGGACAGGGAAGACCTGGACTATGCTCCCTTCGACGCGCTGGGTGGCATCGGCAGGATGTACCAGCTGTTTGGGAAGGAGATGGAGGGGATCATTGAAGAGATGAATGAGGTGTTAGTGGCTTGAGAATGATTAATGATGAATGATGGATGATGAATGATGGTTTTTAATATAGAAAAATGAGTAAGGCTGGAGGAAATATAATTAAAGACAAGTCTTTCGAGTTTGCCATTGAGGTCGTGAAACTCTATAAAACCCTTGTAAACGAAAAGAGAGAGTTTATTTTAAGCAGACAATTTTTGAAATCCGGAACCAGTATCGGCGCCAATGTCAGAGAGGCAGATAATGCAGAAAGTAAACCTGATTTTATACATAAAATGGGAATTGCTCAGAAAGAAGCAGATGAAACTTTGTATTGGCTTGATTTAATCAGAGCTACAGAATATGTTGACCAGATCTGTTATGATAAACTGAAGGCTTCCCTTGAAGAGATCATCAGGATCATCAAATCCATCATTTTGACATCCAAAGAAAGCCTGAAGAAGTAAACCATAGCTGCATTTATCAATTGACGATGGATTTGTTAGGAGACCATATTATAATTCAGAAAGGACGACTTCCAGGAAATCTTTCAAGTGAAAGAACCAGTCAGTTTCACATGCCTTATGTGGATATCAAAGCATTTGAAAAGGGGATTGTAGAACGATATACGGATGGAGATAAATCCGTGTTATGTGATGAAGGAGAGGTTATTATTGTTTGGGATGGTGCACGCTGCGGATATGTTGGAAAAGCAATAAAAGGAGCCCTGGGTTCAACGCTGGCACTAATAAGGCCTAAGCCAAATCTGACGAAGGAATATCTCTATTATTATCTGAAGTCCCGTTTCACCATATTTAATACCCAGGTAAAGGGCATGGGTATTCCTCATTTAAATCCATTCATCATCCATCATTCCTCATTTATCATTCCTCCGCTCCCCGAGCAGCACCGCATCGTAGCGAAGATAGAGGAGTTGTTCTCTGACCTGGATGATGGCATTACCAGCCTGAAGAAAGCCAGGGAGCAGTTGAAGGTGTACCGCCAGAGTGTGCTGAAGTGGGCGTTTGAGGGGAGGCTGACGAATGAGGATGTGAAGGATGGAGAGCTGCCAGAGGGGTGGAAATGGAAGAGACTAAGTAGCTTAGCAGTCATTAATCCGAAACTTCCGTTCAGTAATATCCATGACAACATTGAAGTTACGTTCCTTCCAATGAAGCTTGTTGAAGAAGAAAAGAACCTCATTCATTTAACCGAAGTCAGGAGATACAAGGAAGTTAAGAAAGGCTTTACACCTATGACTGATGGCGATGTGATCTTCGCTAAGATAACTCCTTGTATGGAGAATGGAAAGATAGCTGTCATACATTCCCTGGTAAACAAGATTGCCTTTGGATCGACTGAGTTCCATGTAATCAGATGTAGTAACGTTCTGAATAATAATTACTTATTCTATTATCTTGTTCAGGAAAGGATTAGGAAGACAGCTCAGCAAGAAATGACAGGTGCGGTTGGGCAGAAGCGTGTTCCAAAGCGAGTCCTTGAGGAGGTGGACATACCCCATTGTACCTTTGACGAACAGACATGTATCGTCCACGAGATCGAATCCCGCTTCTCCGTAGCCGATAACCTGGAGCAGAGCATCAACGAGAGCCTTCAGCAGGCAGAAGCACTGCGGCAGTCGATCTTGAAGAGAGCGTTCGAGGGGAAGCTGGTCAATAATGATTAACACTTGACATAATTACAATACATCATGTCTAACATCAGGCACTTCATCCAAAGGCATCCAGTACTCTGTTATTATGTATTGACCTTCGTTATTTCGTGGGGCGGCATACTTGCAATTGTTGGTGGATTTGGCGGAATCCCAGTTACCATGGAAGAGGCGGATAAGTTGCTTTTGCCTGTGATGCTGGCACTCTTTGCCGGACCCAGTATCGGAGGTTTGGTGATGACAGGACTTGTGTACGGGAAAGATGGATTCCCTAATCTTCTCTTAAGGATGACAAGGTGGCGGGTCAACATTGGCTGGTATGCAGTAGCGCTGCTGAGTGCCCCAATTCTGTTCCTGGTGGTAACTCTGATACTCTCAGCTACTTCCAGACAATTCCTGCCTGGCATCATCGTCAGTAAAGATGTACCATCGCTTCTGGTGTTTGGTATATCCTACGGCCTCATAGGAGGAGGTCTTCTGGAGGAACTCGGGTGGACAGGATTTGCTATCCCTGCGATCAGGTTAAGACACAACGTCATCCGCACGGCGCTTATTGTGGGCTTTCTGTGGGGGGCATGGCATTTCATGGTGATTTACTGGATGAGCGATCCCAACGGTGAAGTGCCTGTGTGGCTTTTACTTCCGATCCAGCTGTTCTCCTGGCTTCCCGCTTACAGGATCCTAATGGTCTGGGTCTATGAACGCACGGGTGGAAGTTTATTCATCGCCATGCTCATGCACGCCAGCCTGTCAGCGAGCATGCTGATTCTCCAGCCCCAGGGGCTGGCAGGGAAGGCCCTGTTGACATTTATCCTGGCATTCTCCGCTGCACTGTGGCTTGTCGTCCTTGTGATTTCCATAGCAAAGCGCAGGAAGCTATACGCACGAAACGATAAGTCAGCGAGTAAGATCATATCTCACTGATTTCAATCAGAGTATAATTCCAAATAAGGAAGCTGAACATGAACACATCCACCATAGTCTCCAAGGTCTGGTCCTACTGCAACGTGCTGCGCGATGACGGAGTAGGGTACGGCGACTACCTGGAGCAGCTCACCTACCTGCTGTTCCTCAAGATGGCCGATGAGTACTCCCGTCCGCCGTATAACCGCACCATCGGCATACCGGATACTTACAACTGGAACAGCCTGAAGACACTCAGGGGTGCTGACCTGGAGCTGCATTACTCCACGCTGCTGCGCGAGCTGGGCAACCGGCCAGGCATGCTGGGCGCCATCTTTGCCAAGTCGCAGAACAAGATACAGGATCCTGCCAAGCTGTACAAGATCATCCAGATGATCAACGATGAGACCTGGGTGATGCTCGGATCGGACGTGAAGGGCGACATCTATGAAGGATTGCTGGAGAAGAACGCCGAGGACACCAAGAGCGGTGCAGGGCAATACTTCACCCCCAGAGCGCTCATCCGTGCCATGGTGGAGTGCATCCAGCCCGAGCCCATGAAGACCATCGCCGATCCCGCCTGCGGCACGGGAGGCTTCTTCCTGGCTGCGTATGACTACCTGGTGCAGCATCATGCCATGGACAAGGAGCAGAAGGGCTTCCTCAAGCACAGGACCTTCTTGGGCAACGAGATCGTCCCCAATACGCGCAGGCTGTGCCTGATGAACATGTTCCTGCACAACATCGGGGAGATGACCGGTGAGTCGATGGTATCGCCCAACGATTCCCTGCTGGCCGACACAGGCACACGGTTCGACATTGTGATGACCAATCCGCCCTTTGGCAAGAAGAGCTCCATGACCATCACCAATGAAGAAGGCGTGCAGGTGCGTGAGGATATGCAGTATAACCGGCAGGATTTCTGGGCGACCACCTCCAACAAGCAGCTGAACTTCGTCCAGCACATCCGCACGATGCTCAAGACCACGGGCAAGGCTGCCGTTGTCGTACCGGATAATGTCCTGTTCGAGGGCGGGGCAGGGGAGACCGTCCGCAGGAAGCTCATGCAGAACTGTGAATTACATACCATCCTGCGGCTGCCTACAGGTTTGTTCTATGCCCAGGGGGTGAAGGCCAACGTGATCTTCTTTGACAATAAGCCGGCCAGCAAGGATCCCTGGACCAGGGAGGTATGGCTGTACGACCTTCGCACAAACATGCACTTCACGCTGAAGACCGATCCGCTGAAGTACGATGACCTTAAGGACTTCATCCAGTGCTACAATCCTGCTAACAGGCACGACCGCAAGCAGACCTGGTCAGAGGAGAATCCCGATGGCAGGTGGCGGAAGTACACCTATGAGGAGATCACCGCCCGTGACAAGACCAGCCTGGACATCTTCTGGATCAAGGACAAGAGCCTGGCCGACCTGGATAATCTGCCCGATCCTGACGTGCTGGCCCAGGAGATCGTCGAGAACTTGGAGGCTGGACTGGAGAGTTTCAGGGAGATCGTGGAAAAGCTGAAGTGATCAGTTGATAACTTTCATCCTTACCGATTGATAAGGGACTCATCGTCCCTGCAATTGAACTAATCCATTTATCATGTCCGATTGAGCCATACGTTGACTGATACTTTTCCTGTATCAGTGCAGGGTATATTTGCATCACACCCGTGATCTGCATCTCCTATTCAACTGATTAATACGATTGTAAATGAGTGATCATACTGTAAAATATGAGAAAGTCTAATGGAAATATATAGCTAGTCCTAAGAATAAAACTTGGCCATCTTATTTAAATTTCTTAACTTTGTATGAAGCGAAAGCGAGCAACAGCGATGTTTACTGATGCCCGAAGGATAATCCGACACCGGGAAATCGCCGGACACAAAGTAGCCATTTCAGATACTTTCTAGCCCGAGTGGTACTTTGCATCGGCTCGCCGGAGATCGTGTCTGTAATCATCGAAATGTGTCCAGACTTCAGAACATAACATACTGATATTCAGGGATGATTGCTTGTAAACTCCGGACACCAAAATAGGGGGATGTATCCCCCTGTTGGAACAGCAGTTAATAACTCATAACAAAGCATATGGAAACAGGATTATACGATATAAATGTGTATGACGTGGATATCGCTTCCACGAATGGCCAGATAGACTACAAAGCGTTGTATCAGGAGCTCAGGGAAGGATACCACATGGCGGAGCTGGGTGAGTGCCCATACACGGAACCTGGAGCATTCATTGACCTGATCATCAGGTGCACGCATGTTGATATTCGTTGACCGAGGAACGATACTTGGGTAAAGGTTGACAGGGGCACAACGCTAACATCCATCCGGGAACTGGCCTCTGAATGGCGATGGCCGAGGATGAAGGTGTTTACATTTCTCCAGGATAGGCAGGACGAGGGGATCATCTTGATGGAATCCACCAGGCAGGGAACACTGATTACGCTGATATAGTGACTAAGCGTTATGATGTGAAGGATTAACAGGGTGGACTGCTTTGCTCCGAAATAGCTGATCAGTCGTCCTTGAGGCAACGGACAGATAATCCGTGTCCCTTGTCGAAGAAGTCCCGGATAACGCAGGGGAGGTAGCAGATCTGGTCCCTGTACCAGGCTTGGTCCGGACCAGACTGGGTAGAGGTCCAGTAGCGGCCGAATATATTAAGGTCGATGAAAGCTCCACTTAAGTACATGCGGTCTCCCCCAGGTAAACTAGTATAACCACTGGAATTGGTCGCACCGGTATTTGGAGGATACCAATGCATAAATCCTGATTCTTTCAGATTCCCTCCTGCATCATATCCCCGGCACCCTGTCCCATCCCATTCCGGACATCCTACTCCATGTTGACTATCTACTGTTCCTTCCAGCATTTTCCACTCTTTATCCGTAGAAATATGCCAGCCGGTAGGACAGATCCCCTTCGCACCATTTGTTGTGTCGAACTGCATCGCCTCAGGCCATTCGTATAATCCACCATATGTGACGCAATTTGCTTCATCATTATTGTAACAATATTTCTCAATCGTTCCATTATCTGTCTGCTGATATCCGCCGGATGTGCTGCTGATCATCATACCCACGTTCAGGTTCTCTCTCAACCAGCATTGATTGCCTATCTGAACGGTATTGTATATCTGCCCTTCATATTCAACGGTTGGCATACCTGGGCAGGGTTGTCCCATGGCTGCCATAAAGCTGATCACCACCGTATCTGCAGAGCTCCCGCAGACCGTGGTGATGGTCCAGCTGAGTGTATATTCATTGCCAGCCACTCCCTGGAACTCACTGGTCGGGTTCGTGGGATCTAAGATCGTTCCGTCTGTGCCACTTACGATCGCCCACAGCCCTGTGCCATAGGTGGGTGTGTTACCAGCAAGGTTGGTTGATGTACCCGGTACATTTACCTGATCCGGTCCTGCATTAGCCTGGGTGGGCTGTGGCCAGCAGCCCTTGAGGCAGCGGACAGAAAATGCGTACTCTTTGTTGCTGTCGCCCCGGTACACGACAGCGGTGATGTAGCCCAGGCATCGGCTCCACGCGTTGTAGGTAGTGTTCTGCGAGGATGACCAGATATAACTATAATCGCCAAGGTCGTCAAAACTTCCACTGAGGTTGTCACGGCAGCCTCCCGGAAGACCTGTGAAGCCACTGGAATTGGTCGCACCTGTATTGGGCGGGAGCCAATGGGTGGTCCCCACTTCTTTTAACTTTCCCCCTGCATCAAATCCTCTCCCCCCGATTTTATCCCACTCTGGATCTCCTATCGCGTATTGGCTGTCAACAGTACCTTCCAGCACCTTCCACTCGCCGTCAGAAGGAATGTGCCATCCAACAGGACAGATACCCTGTGCACCTTCAGCAGTAACATACTGCATTGCCTCGTTCCATTCGTACAGTCCGCCGTATATGTCACAGTTAACCACTGTGTTATCATAACAGTACTTCTCCTTGATCCCGTTATTTATCTGCAACTGGCCCCCTGCGTCACTGTTGATCATTGTCCCAACATTCAGGTTCTCTCTGAACCAGCATTGGCCTCCGATCTGCACCGTGGGATAGGTTTGCCCTTCATAGAGCACTGGTGCGACACATCCGCAGGCCATTCCGGGTACCTGCATGATGATGTTCACAAGGGCGATGATATCAAGGACGTTGATTTCTCCATCCGCATTGATATTTGCTGCATCTGTATTGAATGGACTGGGATTGCCCCCCATGATATAATTAACCATAGAGATGATATCCAGCACGTTGACTAAACCGTCTTCGTTTACGTCACCGCACAAGAAGTCTTCATCCTGGGGTAAATCTGGTACATCCGGGACATAAGCGACACACTCTTCGAGGATGAATACCTCATCTGAAGCCTTCATGTTAGCCAGGATTGCTTTGCTATTTCCTAATAACAGAATGGCTACGGTTGAAATAAGAAATAAATGCTGTTTCATGGTTAGAGAATCTGGGGTGAATAAGTGGGGAATATACATCAATTTAGGAGCTTATGCAAGTATTGGAGCAAATATTTAATCGTACAATGATCATGATGGAACAATGCTCATTATGTAATTAACAAACTTTAAATTACAAGTGAAATATCAATGATAACAGGATCTGGATTGACACAGCAAGAGAATTGTCCACCAATTTTACTAGAGTAATGAGAGGGGAGGTAACGGAGGAAACAAGGGTAAGGGGAAGTGAAGGGAGAAGTAGGTTCGCCTACCTGACATTGTTGACCGCTAATCCCGATGACAGCAATCCCTTCGACCTGCAGCAGAAATTTTATTTTATTTTCTTGAGAGACCGGACTACTTTGCCAGTAGACCCTGCCGAATCGCTGGCGGGGAAAGCCCCCGGCCTCAGATTTACCAACACTCTAATCTCCAACATCATGGTACAGATTATTGATTACAAGCAGCGGGAAGAGATGCTGAAGCACCTGCAGACACCGGTTGCCGATCCCGAGACAGGGGAGATGATCTACCCTGCGAAATTCAAGAGCACACAGGTGCTCAGCGTGACGCTGGCAGGTCTATGATTGACAGGTCAGGGAAACCAGTTTGATAAGGGGCTGGAGAGATTAACTTCTCCACGCCACTTATCTACAACCTATCCCATTATTCATTTGACTTTCACGAATATTGTCGTAACTTGTAGCCCAAATTAATTATCTCCAGCCTTAATTTCAGTCCAATGAAACCAAAGCTTGCCCTATTGTTAGCCCTTGCCATCACCTGCCTGATGACCCTGGGGCAGCGTTCAGCCATTGAACTCACTTTCACAGCTGTGAACAACACTACGCATGTACAACTGGACAGCATCAAGATTATGAACCGCACGCAAGGAAGTGAAACCATGATCTACTGGCCTGATACCATGGTATCCCTTGAAATCAATCCGGGAGATTTGTTGCTCTATGTCGGATATGCCACTTTCTCCACGGTAGGCATTCAAGAGGTGGATAAAGAGGTTTCCTCATTTGATGTGCATCAAAACTTTCCAAATCCGATGGGAGATCGGAGTGAAATCTCAATGTACATTCCTCACACAGGGAAAGTGCATATGATGATAACCGACTTGCAGGGGAGGGTCGTTCTTCTAATTGACCGGCAACTGGATGAAGGATATCATTCCTTCAGGTTCCATCCGGGAGGAGGCAACGTTTACTTCTTCACAGCCTATTGGAATGGATTAAGCCGGAGCATACAGATGATCTCAATAGGGCAGCAGGATGGCAAGAGCTGCCGGTTGGATTATGTGGGTTCTCAATCAGGAGAACCTGTTTTGAAGAACTCTTTGCAAGTCAATGATTTCATTGTCCGTCAATCAGGAATAATGGATACTCCTGAAGAAAACACTACCTATACCTTCCAGTTCGCCACCAACATCCCCTGCCCGGGAACTCCTACGGTGGAGTACGAAGGACAGGTGTACAACACGATACAGATTTTCAGCCAGTGCTGGCTGAAGGAAAACCTGAATGTGGGAACAAGGATTAACAGCACACCAGGTAGCTACCAACAGACAGATAATGGTACAATTGAAAAATATTGTTATGACAATAATGAAGCAAATTGTGATGTATACGGTGGCTTATATGAATGGCCGGAGGCGATGCAATATGTGACATTTGAAGGTGCCCGGGGCATCTGCCCGCCGGGCTGGCATCTGCCTACTGACGAGGAGTGGAAGGTGCTGGCAGGAGCGGTGGACAGCCAGTATGGGATTGGTGACACTACCTGGGATATTTGGGGATGGCATGGATTTGATGCCGCGACGAACCTGAAGACCACCAGCGGCTGGGATTATGATGGAAACGGCACCGACCTGTTCGGCTTCTCATGTCTGCCGGGTGGCTACCGCGACTTCGATGGTCACTTCCTCGGTGTCGGCGGCTACGGCGACTGGTGGACATCGACAGAGTACGGCTACTACGCATGGCGCCGTGAACTCTGGTTCAACTACCCGGTTGTGTACCGGGACTTCGACGGCAAGGAGGGCGGTTTCAGTGTCCGTTGCCTTAGGGGTGACGCTTCCATACCCTTAATTGAATTGACATTTACGGCGGTAGACAACTCCACCCATGTCCAGCTGGATAGCATAAAGGTCATGAACCGTACTCAGGGTATGGAGACGATGCTTTACAGTTCGGATACAACGTTGGAATTACCAACTGAAATACCGTATTATTATGGTGACTGTTTGTTATATGTCGGCTATGCCAACGGACTTGAATCTGGTATGCTGGATGCACCGGAAGAGAACAGCACCTACACTTTCCAATTCGCCACCAACATCCCCTGCCCGGGAACGCCTACAGTAGAATACGAAGGGCAGGTGTATAACACCATCCAGATCTTCAGCCAGTGCTGGTTGAAGAAAAACCTGAACGTGGGTGAGATGATTCTGGGAGAGGAGGAGATGACTGACAATGGTGTGATGGAGAAGTATTGCTACAACAACGAACCTGATAGTTGCAGCAAATACGGCGGCCTCTATCAGTGGTG
>JAGONC010000018.1 GCA_017993235.1 Lentimicrobiaceae bacterium | reverse complement strand
GGCCCGGGTTGATCTAATCTCGAATAACCGGTCCCTTTTAATCCTTCAAAAAGTGGTACACTTTGCTCCGGATTTACTGGTACACTTTACTCCGGATTTGGTGGTACATTTTGCTCCGGATTTTACATCCTATAACGAAATGGCAGAAATAGCCACACGTTCCACCTGGAAGAACATACCCATTGACGATCCAAAACGGATTGATATTTCGCTCCATTTTACGGATAAGCAATTTTCCAGACTGATCAATGGGCTTATTCCGCAGCAAATGGAAGATAAGTGGTTTGTCTTCTATGAAGATGGCTGGCTTTACTTTCACCGTTCCTGGACGGGATGCGGTATCTATAAGGCACAGCTCCATAAAGAACGACAGGGTTACTCTATAAAAGATTTCTTTGTCGAACGGAATATGGGAAAATATAGTAATACAGACGATGATGAAGACATTGAAAAGTTTAGGTTTCTTGTTATAAGAGGGCTTTTAGGAATTGATGTCCGCAATATTTATGCAGCAGCCAATCTCAAAACAGAAGCGGACACTTTGAGTAGCTGGAGCGACTTAGGGAATCTTTTATTCACCAGCCATGGTCTTGACATAACAGATAAAATAAGATCCGTGTTGTTCGGGGTTGCTGTCGGGGATGCACTTGGTGTTCCCGTGGAATTTAAATCAAGGCAGAGAATACGGCAGAAACCTGTGACAGATATGGTTGGTTTCGGAACGCATAACCAGCCTGAAGGAACCTGGTCCGACGACAGCTCGCTGACTTTTTGCCTTGCAGAAGCCCTGACCCACAATTTTAATATAGATAATATTAGCCGGAACTTTATAAAATGGTATTATGATAATTACTGGACAGCAAGAGGAGATGTTTTTGATATTGGCAATGCCACAAGACAGGCTATTGAGAAACTTTCAAAGGGTGTAAAGCCGGACGTGGCAGGATGTACAGATGCTTCATCCAATGGTAACGGATCCCTGATGCGGATTTCACCTTTGCTTTTTTACCTGCTGGACAAATCAATGAATGAACGATATGAAATTGCAAAGCAGGTTTCATCCATTACCCATGGGCATATTCGCTCTGTCATAGCCTGCTTTTACTACCTTGAATTTGCCCGACAACTGTTTTTTCAGAATGACAAGTTTGAGATATATGAAAATCTGCAACCGGCCGTTAGTGCATTTCTGGATTCTTTATCGATTAACCCGACAGAAATCAAGTTATTCGCCAGGCTGTTAAAAGGAAATGTTTACGAACTTCCCGAAGAGGAAATAGCCAGTGGAGGATATGTCCTGCATACCCTGGAAGCCAGTATCTGGTGCTTGCTGACAACGAATGATTATAAAGAAGCTGTTTTAAAAGCTGTCAACCTGGGAGAGGACACCGACACTACCGGAGCTATCACAGGAGGTCTTGCCGGGCTTTTATATGGATTTGACAATATCCCTGTAGAATGGATCAATAAAATCGCCAGAAATAACGATATTGAAGATTTAGCAGAGCGACTGGGACAAAATATCACTGTTCCATGACATCAGGCAAAGATTTTATCATCCTTTCTCCGGACCATTCATTCCCTTAAGATAGCATTTCAACGCATTTCAGATAACAAAATCATCAATTTGCCCCTTTCGCTGTCTCACATCATACCCAGGACATTTTGATGCCTTAGCCAGACCTTGACATTCCTGAATAGAATACGTGTCTACAGTAGTTTGCCACGACCTCACAGGGCATGTTTTGGAATCATAAAGGTATATGCGATTATTCGCATCGAGTAGCAGGCTTTAGTTTGAAAGAGCTTTCTGTTTCAAACATCACTTTTCTTTTAATAAATTGGGGAATGCCTCAAGAATAGCCTTTTGGGCAGGATCCATTTTGAACTATCTTGTATCTCAGAGGCTAAAAATACGAAGAATAAATATAAGCACCAAAGAAAAAGGTGTCCCGACGGAGACACCCTTCTTTTTCAATGAATACGTTGAAATGATTACTAACAACATCTAAAAAAAGAGTATTTATGCCAAAGTGAATAGATGCCCTCTCCTGGGATGAAATAATGTAGATTGTTCAGTGTATTTCTATTAATCAAGCCATTGGTAATCCCTTGGCATCATATATAATTGTTTTGCCCTGACTCTTTTTGATATTATCCTGGACTTATAATTTGTTCGGATAAGATAATCAGCAATATCCAGCCCATTGGCCCGTTCTTCTTCATTTGCTGTTTTCAGTAAAACCCAGACAAAAATCTCGTATCAGGTAAGCCACCAATTAATCATATTGCTTAAGTGGATATTCTTTAGGTAATACTTTAAGATTAGGCTTACCATACACCTGGATATTGTATTGTCTGGCTTGATTTATTAGACTTTCGACCCATATCCATTCAGGTTGTCCGGCTGGCATCTGACTATTCTCACTTCTTCCTCCGATGATCAGCCAGTTTATAGAAGGATTATCAGGTAATGTGATCTTTTCTTCAAGAGGTTCACATGACAGAAATTTAATAGGATGATCTATCTGTCTGAAAACCCTTACAGCTTCATCAGCTCGTTTTTGTGTATCAGCCGTTGCTCCTAGCCAGCAGTTCTTTGACCAGGTAAATTCCAGATACCGTTTTGGATTTTTAGTCAGCATTAAATATTCCCATTCAGGAGACTGCTGCATTACATCAATGATTGTTTCGATCCATTCAACAGGAACCCAGTCTCCCATCATATCTGCCATGGAACAAACAAAGACATTCCTATAGCCTGGCTCATTCTCTTTTCTTCTTGGTACCTTAGTATTTCTTGGTGCCTGTAATCTATCAGGATAAAAATGTGGTTCGAACTTATACTCATAAAATCTGTTGGCAATATCTCTGGCATAACAATAAGGACAACTATGTTTGCATCCGGTTATCGGATTCCATGACCATTTGGACCACTCAATATTATTTGTCCTTTGTTCATTAAAGGTGGAGTCAGAAGGTTGTACTTCTATTAATTTGTTTCTTATGCCTGTGCTGACCAATCCTGGAGTAATAACCTTACCTGATTTGATAATTTCATTCATTGCTTTGATAATTAAATTTGTAAATCATGATTTCTTTTTTATAAAATTATTTTCAGTCAATATCATTCCTTTTTAGTGAACAATTCCAAAACTGTCTTACTATGATGTTAGCGTCATCTTGTCTCAAGGGTCTTTTGACCCGATGGTGGTAATACCTGGATGTCATTTTCCATCCGGTGATTCGGGAAGACTACGGTTTGGGTCGTTAAGCCATATGTAAATACTTTGGTTAATGAATCCATAAGAATCCTATCGGTATAAATGCCATTTTCAGGGTACCCATTACCCCGATTTACGAACGATCTCCCCCTGGATGGTATCAGAGTCCGTCTCAGGGTGATCGTGCGTATTTTGCTATAACGGGTACCTGATTTCATAAAACGACTGGTCCTAATTTATTCCAGACGATAGGACTGACGATCGGAATGGCTGTTGCACCAACAGCATTCATCTCATCACGATGTACAAACTCATGTAATTCAAGGAAGTCTTCAGTTGACATAGATTCTCTGTTTCCTTTGACTGCTTTCAGAAAGTCTAATAGCTTTCCTTGATTTCTTAAATCCTGTATATCCTTTATATTAAAATGGATAGATCTTATTTTAGAAGAGTTTTTCCTATTATAATTTTTATTTATTTTAGAACATATAGAATTATTTTTAATATTAATATCTTTCTTTTTCCTAAATACCGAATTGCATTTAATATCTATAGACTCTGCGTCACACATCTCTGTAACTTGTTCATTTTCACATGAGCTAGGTACGTCAAAACAATCCCTGGGTGCGTCACAGATCTCTGCAATTACCTGATTATCACCGGAGTTAAGTGCGTCACATCGATCTTCGACTGTTTCATCATGAAATATATTCACTGCGTCAACATTCTTTGTAATGCAATGATTATCACTATGGTTAAGTGCGACATTTTGATATTTTTCAACTCTAACTTCTTTCTCAGCCTGGAACCTTGGTCTGACGATTGTCCGGACAGCTTCCTCCTCGGACATACTATAACTATCCATCAAAGCTGAGACCTGCTGAGCCTCAACCTCGGACATTCCACAATGATTCATAAGTCGTTCAAGATCACTTAAAAAGGCAACATGATTGACAAGCGTGACAACCGAATGGTGATGATCAGACGACAACCGGACCAGTCCTATCTCTTCCAACAATCTGACTGCTCTCCGGATCTTTGATTCATTACAATTGAAAAATTTAGCCAGATCCCTATATGAAGTAAGTACTTGACCAGCTCCGACAGTGACGATCTTTCCGTGAAACCTGAAGCGTTGGTCATATAGATGCGCCTTGTCCCGCAGGTACATATAAATGCAGTATTCGAACATATGATCAGGCAGGAGTAAGCCGATCTCCTTAGACCACGCTTTCACGAATCTATGACTCTTTAGGGTTTCGGTATTATTCATCGTAGATCCGTTTGGAGGAACCCCTGTACGTGAAGTCCAACCTCTTCTTTCCGTCCTCCAGCTCCTGGAATCGCCATAAGGCATCCTCATAGTTCTGAAAGGTCCATGCCCATTCGCCCCAGGCTTCATCTGGAGGGAACCATTCGCCACCTTCAATGACCGTTGTGCCAATCCGGCGTTCAGATCTAATCTTGATAATGAATACCTCGTAATAAGTCAGGTAATCGTCCACCCGCTGCTCATAGATACACCCTTTGTGACCTCTCATTACCTGGGTATATCGGAACCCATTCTTTATTAAATTGACCGGAAGTGTTTTCATCTTAACTCCTTCGGTATTTCAGAGTCGCAATTTCTTTTATCGCTTGATCAATCTCATTAGATTTGTACCGGACTCTTGATCCGACACGATATCCTTTTATAACTCCACGCTTCGTCCAGTTGCCGAGCGTTACAAGGCTGATTTTGAGTTTAGATGCCGCCTCTTTGCGTGTGATGTATTCAGCTTTTGGAACAGATGTAGGCAGCAATGGGAGAATTTTTTGTATGACACTTGATGATAGGGCATCACACATTTCGTCCAGTGAAAATTCATTAAAGTAAACCTTTCTCATATTATAAATTTTGTTGATTTCTGCCATGCTTAACTATATGCAAAAATCATGCTAAAATTCTAATAATCAATTAATTAGGTAAAACCTTAGGTACCTAAAGCTTGATGAAGTCGTGTATATCTATGAATAATTTTCGGGAGGGAAATGACAAAATAACCTATGAGGTTTGGCAGATTCGTCCTACAGGAATGTCATCTTAGCTTTCTGACAAAATGCTATGCACTTTCAGCCAACTGTCTGCCTAATTTCTTCAGCTGATGGGTTGATGGGAGCCAAATACTTAACTGATTGAAATATCAAAAGAGCCATCCATAGATATCATTTTAAGACTGGTGATGATATCCCTGAAGATATTAATGGGGAATACCCTATTGTATTAGCCAAACTTATCTAATTCTGCGTTAATCTTATCGATTATTACTTGCAACTTGGCATTTTCAAAATATTGAAGGATGGCATGTAGATTGTCCTTTGTAAAGTAATCCTGATAGGTTGAGGTTTTGGTATCAAATAAATTCCGAATATGCTCGTATGTATTAGAATAATCACGGTTTATAAGACCACATATGAGTTTTGCTTGCCCTTTACGATACCGATTGATTTTTTTTATATCAAATATCTTTTCTTCCCCCAAATAATAAAGGATCAATACTTGCTGGGCATTACTTAGACCACTTGATTTATAACTCATGGATACCCTTTCATTTAAATATTGATAGTACTTGTATAATCCTTCCGCTTTAATAAAAAATAATAATTCGGGATGCTCCTTTAGATTTTTGTCCATTTCTGAAAATTCACAATACATTGGATATCCAATCTTTCCATGTATTAATGAATCATATGCAAAACGGATTCTTCTACTATCTTTCAGATTTAACCATATTGGAGCAAAAGGATTTACGGGACTTTGTTCGACTGGAGGCTCAGAATTAAATAAATTATCATATAAGTTGTATTCATCCTTAAGCAACCTAGCAGGACCGGTGGATTTTTGTCGTTGTTGCTCATAATCATTAATTTTTTCCTGATAAAGCTTCTCCACGGCACTATCATACATTTCTTTTTGCTTATTCTGGATTTTTATCCAATCTTCATCCGAGAAGTATTCCTGTTTAGCAGCACATTTACCTTCTTCCCAATCTATTAATATATAGGTCACTTGATTTGCCATATCAGATGATTTTAAGATTGCTTTTGGGTTGGAAAAATGGGTGGTTCATTAACTTGTCAGCGTTATCCTCTTGACTGATGCGAATATATCTCAGAAATGCCTTTTCGGTTCGATGGCCCGTAATTTTCATCAGAGATACGGTTGGAATATCCATCAGGTAACCGTTAGTTGCGAATGATCTTCGGGCTGAATGTACGGTAATTAGTTCATATTTTTTACGGATAGTTTTTTTAACCAGCCCTCCTTTTGTGATAGATACTTCTACGGTTGAGTTTATTTCAGATTCCTCTCCTATCTTTTTCAAAAATCGATTAAATACCTGGTTTGTTGGAACCCGTGGAATTTTGCCATTGTATTTTGACAGGATTTCCCTGACAATCGGATGAAGGGGTACCACAACCGTTTCTCCCGTCTTTTGAGTCTTAATCCTTAATTGGATTCCATCTTTAATAATATTTTCAGGTCGTAATCCTGCCAGATCTCCAAACCGCAAACCCGTAAAACAACCTATCAGGAAAATATCCCGTACCCGGTCAAGGTGAGGGATTGCGGAAAAATCATGGTTATGGATTTTTTGCAGTTCTTCCAGTGTGAGATAAATCTGATACGTATCCTCCTGGATTGTACGAAATTCTTTCTCTCGAAATTCCCGGTTATCTGTCAACCCACGTTTGAGAGCTTCTCCCATGAATACTTTTATATTTTTGATATGTTTTCCAATGGAATTGGTTGAGTGATTCCTTTTAAGGAAATACTGATAAAATTGACCGTAAAACTGTTTGTTGATATTTTTAAAATTAATCGGATACCGGTTTTTTTCATGAAATTCTTTTAAATGGTTCAGCGTTGTGCCATACCCCTTAATAGTATATAAGCTGATTTTTTTTCCTTCGTCTGTCAGCCTGATCCCCTCCTTACTGTCTTTTATCAAAGATTCAATGAAGGAAACTAAGTCAATCTTTCTATGAGGGTTCTTATTTTTAAATTCTTTGTCCAGTTGTTCCTTCACTTCCTCAACAGTGGGAATCACATTTAAAAGCTCAAACTGGGTAAATATTTGCCTGATTTTCGTTTCAAATTTTTTCAGTTCGATATTAATACCTTCGTGAATCTTATTCATTGCCCTGTTATCGGATTCTCTGACCCGCTGGTTATCTGAATCCCATTGATCCGGGTGGATCATCTGACCTGTCGAATAAATAATCCGGTTGTAATCGAAATAAACGGAGAGGAGGATCAGGGAAGGTCGGTCAGAATTAGGCTCCTTTAACCGAAATTTAGGTTTAATTGTTACCATGTCATTGAATGTTGACTTGAACAATCAAAGATGATCAATTTTTTCCAGTTGCTGAATCAGTTGCTGAATTTTTTTAATTAATCTTACTTTATTCTTTCCTCCTCTTAACCGATTAAATATTAAAGTGCTGAATATCAGTATTTATTTATCTGATTCTGATTTTTTAGATTAAGTAAAAACAAGAATGTTCTACCCCGGCTCCGGGTACGGATATTTCTTGTAAAAGAGTGTCTCAAAAGTGAGCACTCTCTTTTGTTTTCCCCTCTTCCGATTCCTTAATCCTGCTTATTATTCATTTTTTGCTCCCCGGCCGCAGGGCCGCACCATCGCAACGCGACTGCGCCTGGTGCTATCTCACTTCGTTCGATTGCCCCGGCCAGGTTCCTCTTTGGCCGGGGCACCGCACCAGCCAAGGTCGCTTATGCGATGGTTGGGATTTATTTTCTTTTGTGGGTAGCTATATATTATGTTTCCCTACGAAATTAGGACAGTGAGTCAAGATAGATTTTACTTAAATTCACGGTCATGAAAATACAGAAGGTACACAGCGCCGATTTTTAAACCAATTTATTCCAAATCACACCTTAGATTGATAACTTTACGGAGAACCATTTAGCTGACGACCAATCCTCAGAAGATGGAAAAAATCATTCTCAATCAATTCAGATCCCCCTTCGGAATTCTTCTCCTGGGCTCGTATGGGGAGCGGCTCTGCCTCTGCGACTGGCTGCACAGGAGAATGAGGACTGCCATTGATAAAAGGATCAGACAAAAGCTGGGAACCGACTACCTCGAAGGTTATTCGACGGTCATTGAGCAGGCCAGGGTTCAACTTCTCGAGTATTTCAGCGGTGTACGCAAAGACTTCAGTCTTCCGCTGCTGATGACCGGAACGGACTTTCAGGTGCAGGTCTGGGATCAGCTGCTGAAGATCCCCTACGGACAGACCCTGAGTTACACGGAACTGGCCCGACTGGCGGGAAAGCCTGATGCCCTCCGGGCCGTGGCCGCTGCCAACGGGGCCAATGCACTCTCCATCTTCGTCCCCTGTCACAGAATCCTTGGAGCAAACGGGGAATTGACAGGATATGCAGGCGGCCTGAATGTAAAAAGGAAATTGCTGCTCCTGGAACAGGGGAATATGCAGACCGAGTTGTTTGGCGAACGTTAGGTGAGTCAGAATATGGGTATGGTGAACCTTACCATCGTTCCACCGGCCACCGACTGCCAATCGAAGCGAAACTGAGATCCCGTCTGGCCGGGACTGCCCATGGGTAACTTTCGCCTGCGGACTGTCTCCGGAAACAAATACAACCCGCAGTCATGCTGATTATGAATCATTTTGGCCAGCGTGGGAAAGGATCCAACGAACGTATGGATTGGTCTAATGATCGTCGGAGAGGATATCCTTGAATAGGTAGGTTTTGGCCTTAATTGGTCCTGGCACCCAGACGGTTCCTGAAATAATCCAGGTCTTCCAGCTGCTTTCCGGGTTCACGTGATAAGAGGCCTTCAGGGGAAATAAAAACATTATAGCCCCGGACTTTCAATTCGAAAAGGGCAAACAGGTCGCTGAGATCGGTGCAGACACCGATCACCTCCACCTCCTCCGGTTTGAATTTCTTTAACAGCTTATCAAGGCCAGTATTCAGAAAAATGCTCAGCGTGTTCTTTTTCAGGACAATGGATCGTTCTGCAAGGAGCTTCAGTGTATCTACGATCTCGGCTTCCTCGGTTCCTTCCATGCAATGGGGTTTGTAGGGATGCCCGATCTCGGGATCGGACAGGGAATGGCTGTCGCTGATGAAAATGACCTTGCCGCCTTCCTGATGAAATTGTTCTATCCTTTTAACTGCATAATGTTCAATTCCGGCAGTTGATTGCGGCAACGAAAGAGGATAACCCTTGCGGCAGAAACCATTCAACATATCGATGATCAGAAGTACTTTCATTGTTCAATTCATTATCGTGGAAATATCATGAGGATATGGTGGAACACTATCTTAATGTGTTTTCGCACCGAGTCGCAATTTAAAGAATTCAAGCTCCTTGGATTGCCTGCCCGAATCAAGGGGCATCACACCCTCGTCGGTGATGAAAACGTTATACCCCCGAATTCTCAGTTCATAAACGGCAAACAGGTCGACGATATCCGTGCAGACACCGGTCACCTCCACCTCTTCGGGCTTGAATTTCTTAAGCAGCTTATCCAGCCCGGTATTCAGAAAAATACTCAGGGTATGTTTGGGCAGGATGATCGCTTGTCCGGCATAGGGTTTCAGCTCATCAATGATCTCTGCTTCCCTTGTTCCCTTCATGCAATGAGGAGGATAAGGATTATTGATTTCAGGATCGGTTGGTAAATGATTGTCGCACAGGAAGATGACTTTTCCGCCCTCCTGTAAGGTCTTTTCAATGCGCGAGGTAATGTATTTTTCGATCCGGTCGGTCGGATCGGGTAATGAAAGAGGATATCCCTTCCGGCAGAAACCGTTCAGCATATCGATCACAAGCAATACGTTCATGATAAAAAGTGTATAATTCCTTTGTAAAAATAGGGTAAATCAGGGGGAATATCAAGCTGCGAATCTCAAAAAAACCATCCAGGGTCATCTGACAACGAGTCATCTTCCTGTAAGAGCAGAATTCATGATGAGGATTTAACGGGCAATATGATCATCCCCCCGGGAGTTCCCAGAAAATATTCATATCGGCAAGGAAGTGAGGAATAGCGATCCTGACCGGATGTGCCCTTGCTTTCGCCTACTGTATAGATTAAATCTGGGAGACGACGAAGAACTTGTTGTGAATGATCAGAATAAAAATTGCATTCATTATGTAAAGTATGGAATTGGGTAAAAAATTTTTTAGTAATTTGTTATTATGAACAAATGTTCATTATTTTTGTAACGAACTTTTGCTCATTTAAAAATGTCACCAAGACTTAAAAGGATAAGAAAGGTAGTAAATCCTCCCATCATAAAGGGTTTCAAACCATACGGTCCTGAAGTGAAAAACCAGAAACCTGAACCCGTTTACCTTTTATATGAAGAATACGAGGCGCTGCGACTGTGTGACTATGATGGATACAATCATCATCATGCATCCATCGTCATGGGTATTTCCCGTCCAACGTACACAAGAATCTATGCATCAGCACGTGAAAAAATAGCCAGGGCCTTTGTGGAGGGACGACAAATCACCATCGAGGGAGGTAAGGTATATTTCGACAGCGATTGGTATCAATGCAAGAAGTGCCTGTGTCATTTCAATAATCCTGAGCGAATGAAAAAAGTTGAATGCTGTCCCCTGTGTGGCAGTCAACGGGTTACGGGTATTGTTTGGGAAGATCCGGCGGAGGGTATCGATCCGGGAGAATGCAAAGATTATTGCATTTGTCCGGAATGTGGGTATGAACAGGAGCATGTATACGGAAGCCCCTGCAGCCAGCATGTCTGCCCGGAGTGTGGTTCGCTGATGATACGCAAAAGAACATCGAATTGCAATAATTATAATTACATCTGATATGAAAATTGCCATTACATCCCAGGGGAGTTCTCTGGAATCATTCATTGATCAACGGTTCGGCCGTTGCAGTTACTTTATTGTTTACGATACGGAAAGCAAAGCCATGGAGTTTATTCCCAATCCTAACCGGGATGTGGAAAATGGTGCGGGCCCTGCATCCGTACAGCTGGTCGCATCCAGAAATGTCAGTAAAATCATTTCCGGTGAATTTGGAATAAAAATCAAATCGTTGCTGGACAGTCTGAAAATCCAGATGATCGTTGTGAAAGATCCGGAGAAAACGATCGGGGAAATCATTGAAATGTTAAACCATTAAAATTCTTAAAAACATTAAAAACGGAGGTTATTATGCCAGGTTATGACCGAACAGGTCCTGAAGGGCAGGGTCCCATGACAGGACGCAAAATGGGCCGTTGTATCAATTATGGGAAAGGCCGGAAAAAGTCAACGTCATCCGATGATGAAAACAAGAACGAAAATCTTCCTGAAAATCCCACAGGAAAAGGTCTGGGACGAGGGCTCGGCAGAGGTGGAAGCGGACGTGGTTTGGGAAGACAAAATCGCTTCAGAGGAGGAAATTAGACTATTGCTAAATCCATCATCATGAGTGAGGTTTATGATTTATTAAAAACGTCCGGATACTCAGATAGGGCCATAGAATACTATGAAACTCATTTACATGTCGGCAGCATGGCCAATCCGGATGCCCATGCCATTTTTACAGGCTCCTGCGGGGATACGATGGAATTTTTTCTGAAAATATCGGATGTCATCTCCGATGCAAAATTCCAGGCAATCGGATGTGCGGGAGCTTTTGCTTCAGGCTCCGCTCTCTGTGAGATCATTAAAGGCAAATTGCCAATGGATTGTCATATGTTGGATGAGACGGACATCCTGAATCACCTGGGTTCAATGCCACCCCAGAAAACCCATTGTGCCCGTTTAGCCATTGTGACCTTACATAGGGCTATCGAGCAATACATTACCAAAAAGCAATGATGGAATAAACGTAAAATTCGTTACCGGTGACTCATTTACTGCGTAACAAATACAAGATCTTAAGAAAAGAAGAAGTTAAAAAACAATGAATTCATTATGAATAAACGAATAGCCATTCCTTTGGAAAATGGGGTATTATGCCCCCATTTTGGTCATTGCCAGGCATTTGCCATCGTGACTGTCGAAAACAATGTGGTCACTGAGATGAATGAGGTCACCCCGCCTGAACATATACCGGGTCTTTATCCTCGCTGGATCGCCCAGTTCGGAGTTACCGATGTTATCGCCGGTGGCATGGGGCAACAAGCGATCATGCTTTTCAATCAACAGAAAATCAACGCTTTTGTTGGCGCACCCATCAAACCAGCAGTCGATCTCGTTAATGATTTTCTGGCTGACAGGTTGAATCTCAGCGCCAATTACTGCGACCACGGCAGTCAACATGAACATGGCCATTACGGACACTAACGTAAATAGATAGCATGGAAAGTATCAAAATCGGGATCATCATTTGCGATCGGTACAGAGCATGTGCCGGTGGAAAATGCTTCAGATCGTTCCGCGACCGCGAAGGGGCTTTTTCGATCTATAAAGACAAGGAAGCCGAGATTGCCGGCTATACGACCTGTGGCGGCTGTCCGGGCGGAAATATTGAATATGCATTTATCGAAATGAAGAAGAACGGAGTAACCCATGTTCATTTTGCTACCGGATTTCTGGTAGGGTATCCTCCCTGTCCTTACATGGAATATTTTGAAAAATTCATCAGGGAAAAGTATGACCTTGAAGTGATCTTCGGCACCCATCCCATTCCCCAAAAATACTTCATCCCTCACAGCAGGATTCATTCGTGGGAAAATCCTTTCTGGGAAAATGCTATTCAGGGAACACTGGCTGATGAGCAGAAACGGCTCGACTATGATTGAAACCAGGGAAATAAGAATTGCCATTGCCAGCGGTAAGGGTGGAACTGGAAAAACATTGGTGGCAACCAATCTGTTCTATTCCTTATTTACCAATGGAATCCCGGTGACGCTCATTGATTGTGATGCAGAGGAACCCAATGCAAAGATCTTTTTTCAGGGGGAATTGAATAAAACCTTACCTGTTACCCAGAAGGTGCCTGTCATTGATGTGGACAGGTGCACCTTTTGTGGAAAATGTTATGAATATTGCGTCTACAATGCCCTATTCATAGTACCTCCCCTGAAAGTCATCCAGGTTATCGAGGACCTGTGTCATGGCTGCGGAGCATGTTCTGTGGCCTGTCAGGATGGAGCGATCACCGAAAAAGAAGTTCAGTTGGGTAAGATCACCAGCTATAGGATCCATCCCCTGGCACGCCTGGTGGAAGGGCGAACAAACACCGGCGTATTTTCTCCGGTCCCGGTGATCAAGGCAGCGCTCAGGGAAGGGAGAACGGATCAGATCATCATTATGGATGCACCACCCGGCACTTCCTGTCCATTCATCCAAACCGTGGTGACCGCTGATTATGTCATTCTGGTCACTGAGCCCACTCCCTTTGGTTTGAGCGATTTAAGACAATCCATTGAAACCCTGAGGACCATGTATAAACCCTTCGGTGTCATAGTAAACCGATCTGGAATCGGAAACAGGGATGTCTACCAGTATTTACAGATAGAAAACATTCCTTTTTTGCTCGAGATTCCTTTCGACAGAACAATTGCTTCTCTTTATTCTTCAGGGAAACTTCTGGCCCGGGAAATCCACCACTGGCAGGAGGAATTGCTTGCCCTGGTAAATACGGTCATAGCCTATCATGGAAATAGCTGTCATCAGCGGTAAAGGAGGAACAGGAAAATCAAGCCTGACTGCAGCTTTTGCTACGCTCAGTCAAAAGGTGGTACTGGTTGATTGCGACGTGGATGCCGCCAATCTCTATATCCTTTTCAATCCCTTGCATGATGAGAAACTTGAATACGTGGGCAGTCAAAAAGCAGTTATTGATTATACCCTGTGCACCCATTGCGGCCTCTGTCTGACTTACTGCCGTTTCGATGCCATTTCAATCAATGATGGGAGGGTAGAAATCTCAGAAACCTTCTGTGACGGTTGCTATTTGTGTGCACGGATATGCCCCGAAGAAGCAATCACCATGGTTCAAAACAATAAGAGCCGAATGTATGCCGGTCCTTTCCGGAAGGGTATGATGATTTATGGTTGGCTGGCTCCCGGAGAGGAAAACTCGGGCAAAATGGTAAGTCGGTTACGGGAAAGGGCAAAACAGGTGGCAAAAGAAAACTCGATTGAAACCATTCTTCTCGACGGGCCGCCGGGCATCGGCTGTCCGGCCATCAGCACGATTACAGGGGTCCATACGGCAGTAATTGTCACCGAGCCATCGCTCTCAGGCCTTTGTGATCTGGAGAGGACACTGGAAGTCACGGAGAAATTTAACCTGAAAGTCTGGGTCGTGATCAATAAAAATGACATAAATCTTGAAATCCGTTCCCGGATCAAAATGTTTTGCAAAAACAGAAATGTGCCTGTTGCAGGAGAACTTCCCTTTGATCAACAGATGGTGGATTCGATTGTGCACTGTAAAAGCATGATCGAATGGGCCCCTGAATCCAGCATCAGTCAGAAAATACGAAAGATATGGAAACAAATTCATCGATAGTCCCTGTAATTGATTCAATGAAATGTAAAAGATGTGATCTGTGCACGACAGTTTGTCCGTGTTCTGCCATTCAGAAAGCAAGAAGCAATGCATGTGCTAAATGCATCGGGTACTGCCTTACCATGCAGGTACCCTGTAATCCGGAGCTCTATGTTATTCACTATGACCTCTGTGATTCGTGTGGGCTATGCGTGCCATCATGTCCCCACGAGGCTATTTACTGGTTTACGCCGCCGAAATACGACAAAACGCTAGATCTGGATACGGTTTGTGCAACACAGGAATAATAAATTCGGGATTGAACATACTGTTTATTTAATAAAATAAAATGAAATGAAAAAAGGTGCTTACACATTGCTGATCACTCCTTTCAGGAGTGACTGCTCTCTCGATGAAGAATCTCTTCGCAAACTTGTACAAAGGCAGGTTGATTCCGATATCGATGGAATTGCCCCGTTAGGAGTGACGGGTGAAAATTCTTTGATGACCAATGATGAGGTCAGGAGACTGTTAAAAATCGTTGTGGAGGAAGTGAACGGAAAAAAGCCGGTCATGCCTGATATCTGCCTTTCCGGTACCCGTGAATCCATTGATCGGGCAAAGATGTATGCAGATTTGGGTGCTGCTTATGCCGTTGCCTTTTCCCCTTATCTTATTTTGCCAACAGCACCGGCCCTGATCAAATACTTTGAACAGCTGGCAGATGCTTCCCCCATCCCTATTATTTTACATAATTCCAAAAACCGGACAGGCGTGGAATTGACTCCCGAAATGACAGCTCAGCTGGCCAAGCATCCAAATATAGCAGGAACTAAAGATGGGAATAAGATGCTTGACCATCTGGCAAAGATCATACATATGACCCGGAATGATGATTTTCTTGTCTTTACAGGGAAAGATACTACGGCTTATCCGATGGTTGCTTTTGGGGGAGCAGGCTGCTTTACCGTTGCCGGCAACATTGTACCTGACATTATGGCACGGATGATTCATCATGCGCTGAAAGGGAACCATGAAAGGGCAAGGGACCTCCATACGGAATATTATCCTTTATTTGAAGCCTGCAGGTTTGAAACCAATCCCATGGGAGCCAAAAAAGCACTGGAACTCATGGGGCTTATCAATGGGTCGTTACGCCCGCCGATGACCAGGTTAAGTGAATCCAATACAGCCGTAATGGCTTCTATCCTTAAAGAAAAAGGACTGATATGAGATGACCGCGGACTTTTCATTTCATCAGATTGATTACAGAATATTAATTGACTATACTGTTCATGAAGACAAAAGACAAAGGATTCAATACCAAACTGATTCATGCCGGTGCATATGAAGATGAATTCGGCAGTGCCACCGTGCCCATTTACCAGACATCAACATTTAAATTCAAGAGCGCGCAGCATGGTGCCGACTGTTTTTCCGGTAAAAGCGACGGTTTCATTTATACGCGCATCGCCAATCCAACCATCAGGGCTTTTGAGAGAAACATCGCAGAACTGGAAAACGGATTCGACGGCATTGCCACCAGCTCGGGAATGGGGGCCATTAACAGCGTATTTATGGCCCTGCTGGGTGCAGGGAGCCATATCGTCAGCACCGGAGCCGTGTATGGCCCGGTAAGAGGGGTACTGGAGCAGGATTTTTCCCGCTTTGGCGTCGAGGCAACCTTCGTGAACACATCGAACCTGGACAAGATCAGGGCAGCCCTGAAGCCGAACACAAAGGTATTGTATGTGGAAACACCTGCCAATCCCACGATGGACATCACGGACATCGAAGCCTGCTCAAGGATTGCCAGGGAGAATCACCTGATCCTGGTGGTGGACAATACGTTCAGCTCGCCTTTCCTTCAAAAGCCACTTGACCTGGGAGCCGATGTGTCGCTGCACTCCATCACTAAATTCATCAACGGACATGCTGATATTGTAGGAGGAGTCATCGTTACCAGAGACCATGAAACCTATAAGAAGATACGCCATTCGATGGTTTATATGGGCTGTAATATGGATCCCACGCAGGCTTTTATGGTCCTGCGGGGCGTCAAGACCCTGTCGTTGCGTATTGAACGCGGACAGGAAAACGCCATGAAAATTGCTGAATTCCTGCAATCCCATCCAAAAGTAGCCTGGATCAGGTACCCGGGACTTCAGTCCCATCCCCAGTTTGAACTGGCTGTGAAACAAATGAAGGGGCCGGGTTCGATGATGAGTTTTGGATTGAAAGGCGGATATGAAGCCGGCAAGAAACTGATGGATAATGTCCATCTGGCGCTGCTGGCCGTTTCCCTGGGTGGAGTGGAAACACTCATCCAGCATCCGGCCTCCATGACCCATGCAGGAGTAAGCCATGAGCATAAAATTGCCTCCGGCATCACGGATGACCTGGTCAGATTATCGGTAGGTATTGAGGATGTCAATGATATCATACAGGATTTAAAACACGCATTAGCAATATAAAATAACTTTTCATGAGTAACATTTCACCTCGATCATTCATAATAATGAGCATTCAACTTAATGAACGATTTACGTCACATTAATACACTAACCAATTAAATTTTAAAACAATGGAAAAAAATTCAAATCAGGAAATTATTGCCATGCCGCGCATTGGTGAAAACGCACCTTCATTTAAAGCTGTCACGACACAAGGTCAGATTAACTTCCCAGAAGATTATAAGGGAAGTTGGGTTATCCTGTTTAGCCATCCAGCTGATTTTACACCAGTATGCACCTCCGAGTTTATGACTTTTGCCAGCATGGAAAAACAGTTCAACAAAGCAAATTGCAAGCTGGTCGGATTATCTGTAGATGGATTATACAGCCATATTGCATGGTTGCGAACGATTAAAGATAAAATTGAATACAAGGGGATAAAAGACGTCGAGGTGAAATTTCCTTTGATTGAGGATATAACAATGGAAGTTGCGACTAAATATGGCATGATCCAACCCGGGGAAAGCAATACCAAAGCTGTGAGAGCCGTGTTCTTCATTGATCCGAAAGGTGTTATCCGAGCCATTATATATTATCCGCTCAGTCTTGGCCGTAATTTCGATGAATTATATCGTGCATTGATCGCCATGCAGGCTGCGGATGCTTTCTCAATAGCCACACCTGCCGACTGGCAGCCGGGTGATGAAGTGATTATACCAACTGCAGGCTCCTGCGGCATTGCGAAGGAAAGAATGGAAAATAAATCCGAGATGCATTGTTATGATTGGTTTTTCTGTACAAAAAAACTTAGTAAAGAGGAAGTTTTAAAAAGAATTCTGAAATAATAACGTGGTGTATATAGATGCACAATTCAAAATCTGATAGGCAGCCACTATTAAAAATAAAGACATGTAAGATTAGATCAAGATGGAAGAGCATATATGTCTGCCTATGCATTTTAACCTTGCCTTTAAGCCTGCTTGGACAATGTGCTATTATGGGTTGCGTTCGGGATGTCGATACGAAAGCAAGCCTCTCCGGAGCTACAATTTATTTAAAACCCCATGAAAGGGGCAGTGTGACCGATGCCTTGGGAAATTTTGTTTTAGAAGGGATTGATTCCGGTAAATGTGTACTGGAAATCAGGTATATAGGGTATTTTACCCACACCCATAAAATTACATTGCAGGATGGGGATACAGCCCATCTGGAGATACTTCTCCAACCGGAAATCAAAATACTGGAAGGTATAGAGGTCAAGGGGCTCTATGATGATACGTTTTCCATGAAATTACCCTATATCCGGTCGGAAATTTATCAGAATCAAATCATCCAAACTTCCATAACCGACATTGGCACATATATCCGCAGTATTCCGAATGTTGCAGGTATCCGTAAAGGTGGCTCGACCGTCGATCCCGTAGTCCGTGGATTCAAATACAGCCAGCTGAACGTTCAGATGGATAACGGCCAGAAGATCGAAGGCGGTTGCCCCAACCGGATGGATCCCGCCATCGCCCATATTGACATTGAGGACATTAAGAGCATTGAAATACTCAAAGGACCTTATGCCTTTCGATACGGTCCCCTGTTCGGTGGGATCATCAACCTCCAGACACAGAAACCACCTGTGAACGACCGGTTTACGATCGGCGGATCCGCTTTGCTGGGATACACAAGTAATCCCACCGGCACCCGGGAGCACCTGGTGCTGAATGGCGGCAACCGGCTGATTTACTTTGGCCTATCGGGAACCAATAAACAGAACGGGGATTACCAGGACGGTAACGGGAACTGGTTCGATGCCGAAGGCAAAAAGTACAATATCAAGGGCCAGTTCGGTATCATGCCGGGAAAGAATCACAACCTGCACTTTTCGTACAATTACTCCATCGGAAAAGACGTGGATTTTCCTTCACTGCCGATGGATATGCGTGAAGACAAGACCCAGCTGATGTCAGTGGATTATACGTGGGATCCCCCTTCGAAAAAGCATCTTCCCTTAACCGTCAAGGTTTACCGATCCGATGTGAAACACACGATGGACAACAAAGAACGCCCCAATTCGGATACCGTGGTTGCCGTGACGACCGTTCAGGCCTACAATACCGGCGGACGCCTGGAGGGCGGATTCACATCCGGCAACAACACACTGGCCCTCGGTGCTGATTTCGAGTATATCACCAAAGATGGCGACCGCGTCAAGAACCTGATCATGCAGCCGACCATGCCGGTTTACACAGAGCAGATCTGGAACAATGCCATCATCAGCAACCTGGGGATTTTTGGCGAGTACCGCAAGGCCCTGACACGTCTGGATGTGATCGCTTCGGCCCGTATCGACTTTAACCACGCCAATTCAGATGACATCGTTTTTGAGAAAATGAGTAACACCATCTATTTCAGCGATGAGAATGAATCCATGTTCATCAACCTGAGTGCCAGCGGGGGATTTGTCTATTGGCTGAGGGATAATTTATCGCTGAGTTTCATGCTGGGAAGGGGAGTGAGGAGCCCCGACATGACCGAACGGTTCATTACCCTGCTGCCGGTCGGTTATGATAATTACGATTACCTGGGAAATCCTTCCCTCAAACCGGAAGCCAACAACCAGGCCGACGTGACAGGCCGCTTCCAGGATCCCGGTTTCGGGAGCCTGGAGATCAATGGATTCTACTCCATCGTCACCAACTATATCACCGGAGAGATTCTCCCTCCTTCAGAACAAAAACCTGCCACCAACGGGGTAAAAGGTGTTAAAAAATACTATAATGCGGATTATGCCCGTTTCAGGGGTTTTGAGCTTTCCTATGGTTCCCCGGCCCAGATCCCATGGTACCTGCAATTCATCGCCTCTTATACCCGGGCCAACATCAACGAAGCGGTCCGCAATATCATGAATGAAAGTGGCCAGGTCACCGGAACGGAAGTCATCAAAAATGATCCGCTGTCCGAGATACCTCCTTTTGAATCAACTCTTGTGATCGGTCACAAATTCCTGAAGGGGCAGCTGATCCCAAAGGTAAAGGGCCGCTATGTGGCTGGACAGAACCAGGTTTCGGAAGCGTTTTATGAGCCAGCCTCTCCGGGATTCTTTGTCGCCGGGATCTCGTGCTCTTATTTCCACAATGCCCATTTTACCATTACAGGCGGAGTGGAAAACCTTTTCAACAGTACCTATTATGAACACCTGAACAGGAGGCTGATCGGGACTGCGAAGGATTTCCATGAGCCTGGGAGGAACTTTTACATTAATCTAATATTCAGTATTTAGTATTCAGTATTTATGATTTGGAGCATGAAAAGGTTACTTATCCTATCTGTTGTGATGATCTTTACCTTTGCATCGTGTGAAGTGGCGGTCGAGGAAGTGGCCGTGACCTACCTGATCACGGATTCAGACTCGGGATTCGATGTACGATACAGGGATTCCCGGGGGGAACTGATCTCTGTACAAGTAAAAACCCAAAGCGAATCCGATGTTTGGCGCTATACGTTCGGCACTAATCCGGGTGAGATCGTTTTTGTTTCTGCCAACTATTATGATATAAACTCAAAAATAAAGGTCCGGATCCTGCTGGATGGGAAAATATTCAGGGAGGCGTCAAGCCTTTACGATACCTCGAATTTCGTGGTGGTGTCGGGAACGGTGCCCTATTAAAGAGGAGAAAGGAGAGAGGAGAAAGGAGAGAGGAGAAAGTGGTCAGGAAAGCAATGATATTAAAGCGAAGGCGTTTGATAAATATGAAGAACCTTTTGTTACTGTTGGCAGGGATGGTGATGATCCTGATGTGGGCCTGCGACGGTGATGAACCGCAGCCGGAGCCCGTGGATCATGGAAAGATCATCTTTTCCTTTTCTCACAGGGTGACGGATGATCCGCTTCAGATCGATACGATGATCTATACGAATGAGGCAGGCAATCATTTCCTGATCACCGAAGTGCAGTATTTCATTTCCGATGTGATCCTCCATCGGGCAGATGGTTCTGATTTCCTGATCGATGACTGGACAGACATATATTATATCGATAATGATATCCCTTCGACCATGACCTGGGATGTTTTTGATGAGATCCCCGTTGGATCCTATGATTCCGTGTCTTTCATGTTCGGGATCAGCCAGGAGAAAAATATTTCCCTGATGTTTGTCAATCCCCCCGAACGGGATATGTTCTGGCCGGATGTGCTGGGCGGAGGTTATCATTATATGAAATTGAACGGTAAATGGATGAATGACGGGATGACGCAAAACCAGCCGTTCGAATTTCACCTGGGGATCGGACAGATCTATTCCGGCGATACGATTGACGTCAATGACATAACAGGATTTGTACACAACAACTTCCGGGTGACATTGCCGGGCTCCTCCTTTCAGATGGCGGCCGGAGATACGGTACATTTCGCCCTGAGCATGCACATTGAGCAATGGTTTACCGGTCCCCATACCATTGATTTTCTCACATTCCCATTTAACATCATGCAATGCCAGGAATGCATGCAAATGGGATGCGAGAACGGTAAGGATGGAGTGTTCACGGTTTTAATTTCAAAGAGCAAAAAGCAAAGATCAAAAGTGAATACCCAATTTTGATTTTTGATCTTTCCTCTTTGCTTTTTGATCTTATATTATGATCCGACTGCTACAAATATTTCTTTTCATCATCAGCTGCCAGTTGTTGCTGATCTCATGCCAGCATGAAGAGGAAGTGGACTATAAGCCCACGCCCTACTTTTTCGAGATCCCTATGTTCTATCCTACAGCATTGAACATACCCGATGACAATCCCATGACAGTGGAAGGGATTGAACTGGGCAGATACCTGTTCTATGATGGGCGCATGTCGGGACGAACCGATCCGGACTCGCTGATGAGCTGTGCCACCTGTCATATTCAGTCCAGATCATTCGAATGTGGCATCGACCATCCAACGTTCGCCGGCGGTAAGACATTCGGATTATCGGGAGAACCCACGCCCCATTACATGCTTCCCCTGATCAACCTGGTCTGGAATTCCAATGGATATTTGTGGAATGGCGTGATCTCGGCAAACAATCCATCTCCCTCCTATCGAAACCTGGAAGCCCTGGTATGGATGGGTATTGTCGCTCCCCATGAGATGGAGGGCGACACTAACCGCACAAAAGCATTGATCCAAAATACTGACGGGTATCCTGAACTATTTGCAAAAGCATTCGGATCAAAGGAAGTAACCGTAGATCGGATGAGCAAGGCAATTGCCCAGTTTGTTCGGACGCTGGTTTCCAAGGACTGTAAATTCGACCGATACATGCGTGGAGAGGAGCAGCTCACCGAATCGGAGTTATCGGGTTATATCCTTTTCACCACGGAAGAAGGAGCCGATTGCTTTCATTGCCATGGTGGTTTTGGCAATCCCCTGTGGACCACGAATCTGTATTACAATAACGGAAAGGATTCTCTTTTTACCGGTGAATTTGAGGATCCGCGCGACCGGTATCATGTGACGGGCAATTCATCCGATCTGGGTGCCTATAAAGCGCCAACACTCCGCAATATTGCCCTTACAGCACCCTACATGCATGATGGCCGGTACAAGACACTGGACGAGGTGATTAATTTTTATTCGCACCATGTCGTCTGGTCGCCCTACATTGATCCGCTGATGCATCATGTAGCCCGGGGTGGTGTGCAGCTCACACCCAAAGAAAAAGCTGACCTGAAGGCATTCCTGATGACACTGACGGATACTGCGTTTATCCACAATGCGGCATATTCTGATCCGGGACGTCCATGATCCAACCAACAGCTTTACGACCTGACTGATCTGAAATGATAGTATTCTTTATCGGCATGTCAAACTAAACAAAAGGTGCAGAAGCGCTCAAATGACGCAGGTATCATCACCAAACAAAGAGGTTAAGCCAATAAAATCATGTAACTTAAGAAGCTTTATGATAATATTTTTATCCGGGCTTTCAATATATACTTTTCCTAATTTATTATTTGGATAAAACAGGTCAAACGTGCATCACAGTCGTTGCAATTTGTTCTGATTAAATATCCATCTTTAAAGGTACAAACCTGGTTTGGCGTTATTAATATGTTGTTAACAAAATAGTTACAAAATCGAAGTGTCAAAGTCGGTAATTATATTTATTATTTCACCGGGGATGAAAGCTGATAGAATCTTGATCACTGTTGCTTTTAATAAATCAATCAACCCCACTTCCTTTATTAACCACTCGTGAATGATTGGTTTTTGGCTGTATTATTTTCTGGTTGAATAAAACTATAACATTCTTTTCGTGGACTCCGATCATTTCTGCTATTACGTTACATTTGACCATCAACAGGAAAAATGTTTTTTTATCTGATACATCCATCAATCCTTCCAGATTTCCCTGTCCTTTGGAAATAATAATGTCGGCATCATCAACTATTTTTCTGAACTCCATTGAACAATGGTTGATGAGGGTTGAAGGGGCGTCATATCCGTTGGAAATAACATGCGTAACTTCTGTCATGCCAACCTTAACAGCATCTTCCAATGTAACATCGTTGATTATATTTTCCCCTCGTACGGCAAAATAAAGATTAGGGTGTTGGATGGTTTCAATAAACAATTTATCCAGTACAATTTCACCTGCATTATCACCAAGATATAAAACAGTAGATGCTTTTTTTAGCTCACTTTTCATTAAGAGGGAATGATCTATTTCCGGTTCTTTCGATACCGCTGCTGAAAGGGCTTCGAAAATATTAAACGTCCCAAGAGGCCCGAAATCAATAATGTTTCCTGCCAGAGCATATCGCAAAGCTGTCTGGAAGGGGTCATCAGATTTCTTAATGATATCTCTGATTTCTTCTTCCAGGTTCAATAATAAGTCATTATAATCTTCTTTTTCTTTCTTGTATATGTTGTCTATATGTATTGTATTTTTTATCAGCCGGTGCATGAAACAGGCAGCTTCAGGCGCAAGCAAATCATTATTCTTATGCTCATCAACAAATACCCTGAACCGGACAATGATATCCCTTGCCAAAGCATCATCTATTCCAAATTTTGTAAACAGTTTATTTGCCTGTTCTATAAAGCAATTAATACAATCGGTATGCATACCTGTAATTAATGGTCGCTATGGGCGATTTCTGCATCCTACTTGCCCACAGATTTTCGGTTTATACATTAATATACCCGATAACAATCATCATAAACAGCACAAATACTGCTATCATTAATAGTTACTTGAGTTTTGACGCAATTATTTCGGTCATATTTCGCTATTTCAAAACTTCAAAATATCCCCGGTTTTGGTATGATTTGTTTTAAAGGTCCTTGAAAATACTGAAAGGGCAGGCGGTTGAGTGCAATGCGAAGGAAAGACATGTTGTACGCCATTTTTACGTAAATATCGTATGGTCTCTTTTGTCTGCCTGTCAACCTTTTTCAGGTGAAACCCTCCTATAATGCCGAATATCCTGCTTTCACCGGTTACTTTTCTGGCATATTCCAAGGTATTTACAATCCCTGCATGACCGCATCCTGTAACAACAAACAAGCCTTCACCTGTTAGCAGTGCAACGGCACTATCGTCCATCACAAAGTCCGGGATACCGCCTTCAAGTTCGAAAGGTGTTTTTATGGATTCAAAATCAGTCAGACGGGGGATTTCGCCCAGAAAAAATATCGTTTCGATGATTTTGTACGGAGCGTTGGTTTTTAAAAGTTCAAATTCATTGTTGATTTCTTCTTCAGGACTAGTTAAACCGATATAGGAACTGTCAGCTTTTCTGTATCTTTTCACAAAACAACCCGGATGGCATACCAATTTCCCGCCCGTCAGAAAGGTAAGCCCATTCCCATGGTCGAAGTGCCCGTGACTAAGTACAATCGTATCAATATGGGTCATGTCAATCCCCATGGTCAGGGCATTTCTTAAAAACAAATTGCTTTGCCCGGTGTCAAAAAGCAATCGAATCCCTCCAAATTCAACAAGGTAGGATAGTCCGTGTTCGGCTGGAGTAATCACACCCGGATGATCATCGGTAAGAACAGAAATAGTCATTTTAGATTTGTTCAGAACAAGATAAGAATGAATTGAAATTTCAGGTTGAACCTTCTTTCATTTTGAATACCTTCTCAGGTAATACGCAAAGTCGCTGTATCGTATCTTTTCAATCAGTTTTTCTTCCAGGAGCAAGTTCAGCGAATCTTCATCGCTTTCGGTTTTGTGCAATAATTCCATTACTGCATCTTCACGCATAGGGTGCACGGCTGTAATACTTAAAATATCTTCTCTGAAGTCTCCTGTCGAAGAAAAAGCGTTGCCCTCATAACCGATTAATAATTCTACTTTTTCAATACGTTCTTTAAAAATATGATAGGCTTGAGTTACGGTAATTTCATCGGCAGGGATTGCTTGCGGGGATGCAGGAGGACGCGTAGGGATAGCCAGGTAAGCGGTGTCAGGCCCAAAGGATTCTATATATTTTGCCGTATTAAGTAATTCATCATATGAATCATTCATTCCTTTTATCAGCATGGTTTCTGTCACGAGCTTGCCGGAAAACTGGTGAGCAAAAGATTGTATTCCATGCATAATTTCATTAATTCCTAATTTTTTATGAGGGCTATTGATCCTTTTCCATATATCAAAATAGAAAGTATCAGCTTTAACCGAAACATAATCAGCTCTTAATAACTCCTGCTGAACATCGGGTAAATGGATTAATGATGCATTGGTAATAACCGCGACCGGAATTTTAAGGATCTTTAACTGATCAATCAGTTCCCCCAAATGAATATCCAGCGTTGGTTCTCCATCAGGCACAATGGTAATGAAATCGGGGGATTGATCATCATGCTGAACAGTGCCCAAAACGGCTTTCACTTCATCAACCAGTTTTTCCGGTTTATAAAATTCCTGTCGGTTCACCTGCATTTTTATGGCCTTACCTACCTGACAATAGATGCATTGAAAGGTACATATTTTATGTGGGATATTGTTTACTCCCAGACTTTTTCCCAGTCTTCGGGAAGGTACCGGACCAAAGGTTCTTCGTCCCATGGGTTAATGTTTTTTCTTAATCTATACTATCCGTTTCTGTAACGTTAACGCAAGGATTTCGTTAACCTCAAACATGGTGATTGAGGGATCACAAGCTTCGGTAATCCCAAGTAGTAAAGCCAAAATTCTACTTCCAATACCAATTTCAACACTACTGCCAAACCCAGGTAAAACTTTGCGTTTTGCTTCAAGATCGGACCAAATACAAAATAATGATCCTCAAACTATTGTTCGTAAATCATGTATAGAATCTTTCAAGCTGAAAATCTTCATGGGGGGCTTACCATATCAGCAGTAATTCATCGTATGTGAACAAAATTATCCTTGAGTAAGATCCCGGGTCATGATCCTTCTAATGGGGCATCCCCTTCCTGATTAAGTAGTCGCTTCTTTCTCTTTCTCCAGATCGCTTAATCGCTTCTCGATATTTTTCTGTGCTTGTTTAAGGGTATCAGCTTCTGCTTTCAGCATCCTGATCTCCTCATCCCGACTGAATGCTTCGTGTAAGGGTACACCTCTGCCGTATCCGTGCAGGGAGCTGCCGAAATAACTGGCCTGGTCCCATCCCCCTCTCCATCCCCATCTCCTTCTGTATCCTCTTCCTCCAAATCCAAATCCCCTTCCCCCGCCTCCTTTTACATAGCCGGGCGTATCATATCCGGCACAAAATCCAAGTTCTCTTCCGGTCATGGGACCCTGTCCCATAGGTCCGGTACGATCTCCACGTGGCATAATTCTTTTTTTTTTATGGTTAGAACTGTTTCTTTACTGCTCTGCTTAAAAGTGACTTTTATCCTTCATTCCGACATTATTCATGGCAAAGATAATATATAAAATGAACTTATGTTCATTTTATTAAAAATTTTTAAAGGATTTTTTTGATTATCTTATCTGGGAATATGTAATTTTAGAGCCTACATTCCTATCTTACCCCATCTATGAGTGAGATCATTTACAAACCGATCGGGATCATCCATACTCCTTATGAAACAACAGCAGGAATGCCCATACAGCCAAGGGCTGCCGAGGGAGTCCGTGGCAATATTGAAGTATTCCCCGAATTTGCCGGAGGATTAAAGGATCTGGACGGATTTTCACACATTATCCTGCTGTATCATTTTCACCTGTCCCAAGGATTCAAGATGGAAGTCAAACCTTTTCTGGATGACCAAATACGCGGGTTGTTTGCAACCCGGGCACCCAGCAGGCCGAACCCGATCGGATTGTCGGTAGTAAAGCTGATTTCCAGTCATGACAATATCATTCAAATCGAAAATGTAGATATACTGAACGATACCCCTTTACTGGACATCAAACCCTATATCCCTGATTTTGAATCTATAAATGATTTAAAAACCGGATGGTTCACGGCTGTAAAACACAAATTGCCTGATGCGAGAAACGACGGCCGATTTAATAGATCCGGCCAAAGTCATTAATACTCGATTCCTTTTTTGGCTGTCACTCCCTGGGAATAATAATGTTTCACCTCATTCATTTCTGTCACCAGATCGGCTATTTCGATGAGTGCTGAGGGTGCATACCTGCCCGTTATCACAATTTCAGTTTCCTCAGGTCTGGATTGAATCACCTGTATCAGCTCGTTCATACTGAACAGGTTATAGTAAAGGGCAATGGTAGCCTCATCCAGAATGATCAGGTTATACTTCCCGGATGCCATGAGTTCAGCAACCTGTTGCAATCCTGATCGGGCAGCCTGGATATCCTCTGCTGTGGGTGCATTTACTATGAAACATCCCAGGCCGTATTGTTTTATATTGATTGAGGGCAGGTGTCGCTCAATCAGTTCTATTTCGGAATACGGATTCCCTTTGACAAACTGCGCAATTAACACCTGTTTGCCCGCTCCCGCAGCCCTGAGCGCCAGGCCGAGGGCGGCAGTGGTTTTTCCTTTTCCATTACCTGTGTATACATGAATATATCCTCTATTGATCACTGGTTTCGCTATTAAGATTGCCTTCAATCAGCGTTTGCTTCTATTGTTCAGCAGGACAATATTACCCGAATCACAACGTCTGCAATGCTTTGCCGGTTTTAAAGTGACCATGGTTTCATTGCAGTCATGACAGCGGTACCAGAAATCTTCCGTAACATAGGTTCCACCCTGAATAAGGATGGCCTTACCTTCCACAAACGCTTTTGCAATATTTTTACGGGCCCTGTCATAAAGCCGTGTAAAAGTGGGGCGTGAAATACCCATTTTCACAGCTGCTTCTTCCTGGGTAAGGTTTTCATAATCCGAAAGCCGCAATGCCTCAAATTCCTCATAAAATAAAACAACGGAATCCAGCTCCCTCATAGGAATACCAAAGGGCTTATATCCTTCCATCATCGGAGGCATGGCCACCCTCCTGAATCTCTTCTGGTTAGGCATAGGGCAATTATAAAACAAGAAGTTATTTATCTTTGCAAAGGTAGCACATAAGCGAACAAAAGTTCATTTTATAATGAAAAAAATTGCATTAGGTTTCTTAGCTTGGCTTCTCATGTTGAATGTTACCGCCCAAAATCAATTAACCGGAAAAGTCATCGACATTGAAAATCTTCCTTTATCAGGAGCAACGGTGTTTTTGCCTGAACTCAATAAAGGGACAACCACCAATCAGTTCGATGAATTTTTAATTACGGGTATTCCAGCAGGTAAAGTAAAAATTCAATTCTCATTCGTTGGATATAATACAAATGTTCAAACGGCCAGTATAAGTCAGGGCGAGAACATTTTGAATGTAACATTATCACGAGCAATCATCGAATCACAGGAAGTGGTCATTTCCGGCACTTATATCGGCTCACAGCATGAAAACGCTGTAAAAATAGATGTGCTGAAAAACAAAGACATTTTACTCAGCGGTACGCCGAATTTCATGGAATCACTCACAAGGGTGCCCGGGATTGACATGATTGCAAAAGGGCCAGGGGTTTCAAAGCCTGTGATCAGGGGCCTTTCCATGAATGAAATCCTTGTTATGAACAATGGCGTTCGCATGGAGAATTATCAGTACAGTGAAAATCATCCGTTAGGCATTGATGATAATAACCTGGAAAGAGTTGAAATAATCAAAGGCCCTGCTTCTTTGCTTTATGGCTCGGATGCCATAGGAGGTGTGCTGAATTTTATTAAGGAAAATCCTGCTCCTACAGGAACTTTACTGGGAGACTTCGAAATGCAGTTACATTCGAACACGTTGGGAATGAATCAAAGCATAGGAATCAAAGTGGCTTCAAAAAATCTCTTTGGGGGAGTGAAACTGGGGTTTAAAACCCATGCTGATTATCTGCAGGGCGGTGGTGATTTTGTTCCAAATACACGGTTCAATGAAATGACTTTAAATGTAAATACAGGTTATACAGGAAAGATTGGGGTTTTTAAGCTGTATTATGATTCCTTTCTGCAGAAACTGGGAATGTGCGTGTCTGCAGTTGAATCATTGATCCCAGATCGAGGCCGGAAAAATGATATCTGGTATCAGGATTTAAACCATCAGCTGCTTTCTTTACAAAATAGCCTTTATTTGGCAAAATATCAATGGGTGATCAATGTTGCTTATCAAAATGCACTGCGAAAACTTCAGACCACCCTTGATGTCCCTTTCGTGGAAATGGACTTAAAAACCATAACATACGAAACGAAACTCCATTTTCCATCAAGTAAAAAATCTGAATATATTATTGGCATTCAGGGAATGTACCAGGCCAACCGTAATCTAAACAATCGCCCTTCGCAGTTCTTACCCGATGCGGACATTAATAATCTGGGATTTTTCGGCCTCGCTCAATACAACGTTATCAAGCAATTGAAGATACAAGGTGGTGTAAGGTTTGACAGTTATAGAACGAATACAAAAGCAATGGGGAAAGAGGGGACCAGTGAATACCATCCTCCTGTCAATAAGAAATATTCTAATGTTACAGGTTCGGTAGGTTTGATCTATAATCCGGATGAAAAAATAAACCTAAGAGCCAATTTTGCCAAGGGTTACCGCGTACCCAACTTATCAGAATTAACTTCCAACGGGATGCATGGCAACCGGTACGAAATGGGCAACGAGCATCTTTCGCCGGAAAATGCTTATGAAACGGATATGAGCATGCATTATCACGGGGAATTCCTTTCATTTGATCTGGCCGGATTTTATAACATTATCAAGGATTATATTTATATCTCTCCAACAACAGATACCACCTGTTCGGGTGAAGAGATTTACCGGTATTCACAAACCAATGCCCTTCTTTATGGTGGCGAGGCAGGCATACATTTTCATCCTAAATCTTTTCCGTGGATGCACATCCAGGGAACCTACGCATATGTTACAGGCAAACAGGATAACGATACGTATCTTCCTTACATCCCTGCGCAGAAATTCCATTATGAAATCAGTGCAGAACGAAGTGAAATCGGCTGTTTTAAACGCCCTTCCATTAAACTTTCAGCGCTTACTGCACTTAAACAGGATAACACTTCACCCTATGAAACTGAATCGGATGGCTATACGATCGTCAACCTGAGTGTATATACGGAACTTAAAATTTCCAGGCAGATCCTTATTCTGGGTATCTCTGCCAATAACTTATTCAATACCCGGTATTTTGATCATCTTTCGACATTAAAACCCCTGAATTACTATAATGAGGGAATCAATATCAGTGTTTCTCTGAAAATACCATTTAAAATAATATGAACGGGTCCTGCTAATCGCTGATAATAACAATCAAATCGTTAAAAATCAACAACTTTTAAAATAAATTATCATTGGGTTTGATGGATATTGGCATTACTACAGTGGAAAGGATATAAAGAACAATCAACAAATACTGATAATAAAACGGATGATGTATGAAAAAAAATTTATTAATGAATGTGCTCAGCCCTGCATATTTCCTATTGGTACTGTCAGGGTTAAATGTATTGATCCAGAATCCTGTCTTCTCACAAACACAGAATCAAACGGAAAGGCACCCGGAAGCCAGGATCATTGCTTTCGACCCGGGTCTGCCGGATTACCAGGAACTCTTCGACGGTCCGAAAGATTCTGTTGTATTTTATTCCGGTGTTGTCACGATCATCCCAGGCCAATACGGGGAACTCCACAGTACTGAAATCTACGAAGAAATGATTATACCCCTGGAAGGGCATGGACAATTGATCATTCCCCCTGGGCGTGCTCTCGATCTGAAATTCGGAACCGTTGGATTCGTACCGCCTGAAACACAGCATCAGGTTTACAATAAGGGAACGGGCGACTTTAGATACATTTATGTTGCGGTAAGGTCTTACTGAATTCCTGCAATAAGCCGGTTCCTTTAATCATCCTTACAGCCTGATAATGAAGAAAAGATGAGGGCAGCCCTGATAAAGAGGCCCATTCTCAATAATAAAATAAAATTTATTATAATGCCAGGATTTAGAGAAGTGCCTAATGTGATATTGATTACAAAACTATCAGTTTCGTTTTTTTTGAAAAACCCAGTATTTCTGGAGCATGAAATTGAACAGCAGGGAAACGGTCAGATCGGTCATGACCCGGCTGATGATATAGTTGGTTTTAAGGATTGTGGTAAAGAAAAATGTTCCCGATGATTTAAGCACAATGCTGTTCAGGACGACCAGCGCAAACCGAAAAAATTGCACCCAGCCTGAATGCTCATAGGAAGTACTCTTTGAATGAAAAGTCCATGTCTTATTGATGGTAAAATTGACAATCGCTCCGACAACACCTCCTATGGCGATAGACAGCGTATAATGGACATGGAAAATTTCAGTAAAAAGGATCATGACCAGGTAGTCGGTCATACCTCCGAAAAAAGCAGAGGCCTGCGCTTTGGCAAAAACAAACAAACGTTCAATCATGCGCTTGGTGCAATGGCTCTTTTCTTTCTTTTACATCCCTTTCATCTGCTGTCTTCAGCAATTTAACGGTATCAAAGATATTGACAATAAACAAAATAACGCATATACCAGCGGCAGAAAACCGGATAGAACCCGGAAGGAACACTTCAGCCACCAGTATAGCCGACAGGATGATCCGGACTTCAGTAGGCCCAACCGGCCCGGAATCAATGGAGTATTTATCGGTGATCCTGTACCTTATCAGTGCGATGATCATTTCCCAGCCATACATGACAACAAAGCCGTATCCCAGCAATTCCCATATTCCTTTTACATATACGATATATCCCAGTCCGATAAGGACAATGCCGATCCAGTCGATGATAATATCCAGTGAAAATCCGTACCATTTCCGGGGATTATTCCGATAGTAGGCAATCCTGCCATCCAGCGAGTCGCCGAACCAGCAAATCCCAAATCCGGCGATGTTCAGTAAAAGGTATAGATGATCAATATACGCGGCCAGGATAAAGCTGACCGAAACGAGAACATTTCCGAGAAAGCCTATGGCGGTCAGCATATCAGAGCTTATCCAGCCGGGAATGTGCTGTACCAGAAAAGCGATGGCCCTCTGCTCATACTTCCATAAAAGACTGGTCCTTGACCTTTCCCGTGCAATGGATTCCAGGGCTTTGCCTGTCTTTACAGAAGGATTAGATTTCCCATGGGTGAATTTCATGCAAATGTCAGTTTGTTAACAGCACTGAACGGGAAGGGGTTTTTATCTTTCATACGGATTCGGATTGCGTTGGTTTCATCGTTCAGCCAGGAAGGACTGAATGTGCAATGAAAGAATCTGGTTTCGGCATTTCATAGACCTTCTTTCGTAAAAAAGCACCCAGGGTTTCATCATCCGCAAACTTGACCTGTTCCCCGACTGGAATAATGTTACCGATCCCGATGCGGGGAATGTGTTTCCGTTTATTAAACAGCTCAGAGGGAAGCCTTAACAAACGAATTCTCCAGTCGATCAGTCCCAGGAAATAATAAAAAGGAGAATTACCGTCGAAAAAACGCACCGGCACGATCGGTACTTTCGCATCGCGAATCAGATGAATGACGCTGGGTTGCCATTTACGGTCCCTGACGCGTAAATCCCGGATACTGAAATCTGAAACAGCACCTGATGGGAAAAAACCTACAGCATGGCCCTCCTGTAACCATGTAAGCGTTTTGCGTATGCCTTGAAGGCTTGTACTTGTAACTCCCTGATATTCATCTCCTGTTGGTGTGACCGATATGAAATTTTCCTCAAGCGTTTTCACACCGGAGAGTATTGTATTGACCATAAATTTGTAATCATGCCGTAACCGGGCCACCAGGTCAATCAGAATAATCCCATCCAGCATACCATAGGGGTGATTGGACACCGTGATGAAGGCTCCTTCAGGTAATTGATTCAACCGTTCAGCATTTCCAATGACGTATTTTACTCCTATATCATCCAGAAATCTGGCGGTGAATTCGGCTCCAGCATAATTATTTAGATGATCATAGATCTGGTTGATCTTTTCAAGTCTAAATGTCCGCATCATCCATTCTGCACGCCGGTGTCCCGCCGGCCCCCTGAAAACAGGTGACAGCGCTTCAAAATCTTTTGCGTCGACGATTCCCATAACAAAGGCAAAATTATGACTATTTTCAGTTTTAAAAAAGGATATCCATCCGAGAAGCATGTTGATCAGTGCAATGATGATTATTATCTTTGAATTAAATTCATGACACAATGTCCTTCAACTGTCGCCTGTTTGTCAAACAACTTGCCGCCACCATGAGTGCAGCCACTTTTATACCCGGTATTGCCTTTACCGAAGAATGGTATAATGACCTTTTTAAAGGATTTCCTCCAGAAAACACCCCCGAGGATGATTTCTGGGCCTGGATACAACAGGCATATAACACCTCCCCTAACATCATCAACCTCAACAATGGTGGTGTAAGCCCCCAGCCCAGGGTTGTGCAGGACACTTTTGAACGGTACAACCGGCTTTGCAATGAGGCTCCCTCCTATTACATGTGGCGCGTGCTCGACCAGGGACGTGAGGCACTGCGCACAGATCTGGCCGACTTTGCCGGGTGCAGCCCGGAGGAAATATGCATCAACCGGAATACCACCGAAGCCATGAACAACATCATCTACGGCCTCAACCTGAAAGCAGGCGATGAGGTGGTGCTCACCCGACAGGACTATCCCAATGTCATCAATACGTTCAAACTTATTGAAAAAAGGGACGGTGTCGTACTCAAATGGGTCAACCTCGAACTGCCCATGGAAAACGAGGACGAACTGGCCAACGCCTATATACAGGCCTTTACGGATAAAACCAGACTAGTCAACGTTACGCACATCATCAACTGGATCGGGCAGATCGTACCCGTGAAAAAAATCGCACAGGCTGCCCATCAGCGAGGCATCGAGGTACTGGTTGATGGTGCGCACTCCTTTGCCCTGCTGGATTTTAATATCCCCGACCTTGAATGCGATTACTTCGCCACAAGCCTGCACAAATGGATGTGCGCACCTTTTGGTACGGGATTGTTGTACGTCAAAAAAGACAAGATCCCCGGGATATGGCCGATCTGCCCGGATGACAATCCGCTGAGCGACCAGATCGCAAAATTCGAGCGGCTGGGCACACGCTCCTTTGCAACCGAAATGGCGATCGGAAGCGCTCTGGATTTCCATCTGGCCATCGGCACCAAACGCAAAGAAAACCGGTTGAGGTTTCTGAAGGATTACTGGACCAATCAGGTAAAAGACATCCCCGGCGTCAGGATCCATACCTCCTTCAAACCGGAATTTGCCTGTGTGATCGGATTGTTTTCCATTGACGGACATAAACCGGAAGATATCGATACTTTCCTGTTTTATAAACATAAGATCCACACCACCAGCATCGTTTGGGAGAATATTTCCGGGGTAAGGGTGACGCCGAATGTGTACACCACATTGAAAGATCTTGACAAACTGGTGTTCGCCATTGAAGAGTTTGCCACTAAAAAGCAATAATCGTTAAAATAGGATTATTATGAAGAAGAGCCTTTTATTCCTGTTGCTGACCATCGTGTCATTCATGGTCATCGGGCAGGAAGTTGAAAAACAGGTCATCCATTCACCCGAAGCTCCAAAAGCTGTTGGATCGTTCAGTCAGGCCATCCTGGCGGGAAATACATTATATGTTTCCGGACAGCTTCCCATTGATCCGGCAACAGGCCTGATGGAGAATATTTCAGGGATACACCACCTGCCAGGGAAGCCATTCAGGTAGTGGCACTGCCAAAGGGAGCGCACGTGGAGATTTCCTGCATCGCGGTCAAATAAAAAATCCCTTCCTCCAACCAGAGAAAGGGATTAAGGGAAAGAGAAGGTGGACTATTCTGCAAACCGCTGATTCACCGTGTTCCAATTCACAATATTCCAGAATGCATCAATGTAGTCAGCCCTGCGGTTCTGGTACTTCAAATAATAGGCATGTTCCCACACATCCAGCCCCAGAAGGGGTGTTCCTCTCTTGTCGGCAACATCCATCAAGGGATTGTCCTGATTCGGAGTGGAACTGATGAACAGTTTCCCCTGAGAATCCTTTACCAGCCATGCCCATCCACTGCCAAAACGCCCCTTGGCTGCATCATTGAACTGGGTGACAAAGGCCTCATAGCTTCCAAAATGATCGTTTATGGCCTTCAAAAACGCTGATGAAGGCTTCCCTCCCTGTCCCTGCGGGGCCAGGTTCTCCCAGAAAAGGACATGATTAAAATATCCTCCGCCATTATTGCGGATCACTGCAGGAGCCTGGCTGATGCTGCTGAAAATATCTTTCAGCGACTTGCTCTCCCACTCAGTTCCTGCAATGGCTTTCATAAAATTATCATAATAGGCACGGTGATGCTTCGTGTAATGGATTTCCATAGTCATTTTGTCAATGAATGGTTCCAGGGCATCATAGCTATAGGGTAAAGCCGGAAATTCAAAAGCCGGCTTCCCTCCCTGGGCTGAAGGATTCTGGCTGAAAATTGCAGTTTGTGCTGTCATGGTGATGATTAATGTTAGTGATGTGAAGATTACTTTAATTTTCATGATAAATTCATATTTAATTATCTATATAACAGTTTATGGTGAATTTTGTTCAGGGATAACGTACAAATCATTAACTTCGCTGGCCATTTCCATTCCCCTGATGAAAACAAAAGATGATCTATTTTGTTCATTATGAATATTTTACGGAATAAAGTATTTATATTTTTTATTATTTGGTTTTTGTTTTTGGCTATGGGGTGCAAGGAAAACCCGGCACCTGTCGGGTCTGCCGGTAATGCACCACGCCCCGTCGATGTAAGGGCGGTTGTGGTACAGCCCAGGCTTCTGGAACAAAAAATAACGTCAACGGGTTCATTGCTCGCCAATGAAGAAGTGGAAGTACGACCGGAAACTTCGGGCCGCATCACCTCCATCCATTTTGAAGAGGGAACCTTTGTGGGCAAAGGAAGTCTCCTGGTCAAAATTGACGATTCAGAACTTCAGGCTCAATTGAAAAAGCTGCAGCTGGAGGAGAAACTGGCGCAGGATGACCTGTACCGGAAGCAGAAGCTGCTGGAGATCAAGGCTGCCACCGAGGAGGAATACCAGATCTCCCAGAATCAGCTGGGTGTCATACAGGCAGAGATGGAGCTGGTAAGGTCACAGATTGCGAAAACTGCCATCTATGCCCCTTTCAGCGGTTACATTGGGTTGCGGTATGTCAGTACCGGCGGGTATGCTTCTCCTTCTCTTGTGGTTACCCGTATCCAGCAAACGGATCCGGTCAAGATTGAATTTACCATTCCTGAAAAGTACATCAATGATATTCAAAAAGGATCTGCAGTGAAATTTACAGTTGCCGGAACGGAGAACACCTTTGAGGGCATCATCTATGCAATCGAACCCAGGATTGAACTTTTGACGCGGTCTTTTACCGTCAGGGCGAAGTGTCCGAATCCGCAGAATAAGCTGGTACCGGGTGCATTTGCCAAAGTGGAGATCATCCTTCAGACTGTGACCGATGCGCTGGTCGTTCCTTCAGAAGCACTGATCCCGGATATCAAGGGCGAAAAAGTATTCCTCTGCAGAGGAGGTAAGGTTACCACCCAATACGTCACAACCGGTATTCGTACAGACTACGAGGTTCAGGTATCGGATGGCCTTATCCCTGACGATACGGTGATCACAACCGGAATACTGCAGCTTAGAAATGATATGCGGGTGAACGTACGTATCCAGGAAACTCTCTGATCAGTAACTTCCAGCGGCCATGAATATCTCTTCGTTAAGCATCAGCCGTCCTGTCCTGGCCAGTGTCATTTCGATCGTCATTGTCCTGTTTGGGATCATCGGGTATACCTTTCTGGGGGTCAGGGAGTATCCGAGTGTTGACCCGCCCGTTGTTTCGGTTTCAACGGCTTATGTAGGCGCCAACGCTGATGTGATCGAGTCGCAGATCACCGAGCCTCTGGAGGAATCGATCAACGGCATTGCGGGTATCCGTTCACTTACTTCCACCAGCAGTGACGGGCGCAGTAACATAACGGTTGAATTTGAACTCGGTGTGGATATGGAAGCGGCAGCCAACGATGTGCGTGACCGCGTTTCGCGTACCACCCGCAACCTGCCCCAGGATTGTGATCCACCCATCATTACCAAATCAGACGCCGATGCCTCCCCCATCCTGTTACTCACTCTGCAAAGTAACGCACGTGACCTGATGGAACTGTCGGACATTGCCAACAATGTCTTTAAGGAGAGACTGCAGACCATCCCGGGCGTAAGCGAGATCCGGATCTGGGGTGAGCGAAAGTATTCCATCAAGCTTATGATGGACCCTGCACTGCTGGTCAGTTACCAGCTAACCCCTTCGGATGTAAGGAATGCGCTGCTTCGGGAAAATGTGGAGCTGCCCTCCGGCCGGATCGAAGGTTACCGGACCGAGATGGTCATTCGCACCCAGGGAAGGCTCACCACGCCGGAGGAGTTCAACAATATGGTCATCCGGGAAGCCAACGGCTCGCTGGTCCGTTTCCGAGACATCGGCCAAGCCTTGCTCGTCCCGGAAAATGAACGTACCATCATGCGTGGGAACAACGGAATTCCGCTGGTGGGAGTAGCAGTCACCCCGCAACCGGGAGCGAACCAGATCGCCATCGCCGATGAGGTTTACAAACGACTGGAACAGATCAAGGTCGACCTGCCCACGGATATCATCCTCGGCTTTGCTTTGGATACGACCAAAACCATCCGTAAAGCCATCACCGAGGTCTTCGACACCCTGCTGATCTCTTTCGCCCTGGTTGTTCTGGTGATCTTTGTCTTTCTCAGAAACTGGCGTACGACCCTCATCCCGGTGATCGCCATCCCGATCTCGCTCATCAGTGGATTTTTCATCATGTACATCGCCGGGTTCTCCATCAATATCCTGACCCTCCTTGCGATCGTTCTGGCCACCGGACTGGTGGTGGATGATGCCATTGTGGTTCTGGAAAACATCTATCACAAGGTCGAATCGGGTATCCCTCCCATCGAAGCAGGCCACAGGGGCTCCAAAGAGATCTACTTTGCCATCATCTCCACGACGATTACCCTGGCCGCGGTCTTCATGCCGATCATTTTCCTGAGCGGGCTGACAGGAAGATTATTCCGCGAATTCGGTGTGGTGGTGGCAGGTACCGTACTGGTATCAGCCCTGGTCTCACTGACGCTGACACCCATGATGAGTTCCCGCCTGCTGCGGAAGAATGTTACGCATAGCAGGATATTTTTGCAGACAGAACACTGGATGGATAATTTCATTAATGGATACAACCGTGCTCTGCGACGATTCATCCGTCACCGGTGGCTGGCGCTGGTGATCATTGCCGCGTCGGCAGTCATCATTCTGGGTATCGGCATACTCCTCCCTTCGGAACTTGCCCCGATGGAAGATAAAAGCCGTTTTGCCGTAAGTTGCACCGCTCCTGAAGGTACTTCTTTCGAGTTGATGGATGAGTATATGCTACAGCTCCTGCCGATCATCGATTCCATACCCGAAAAAGAGACTATGCTCTTCATGACCTCACCCGGATGGGGATCGGCGTCCTCCGCCAATAAAGGCTTTATACGCATATCGCTGGTGGATCCTTCCGAAAGGGAGCGCAGCCAGCAGGAGATCGTCGACGAACTTGGACCCGTGCTTCGCAGGTACAATTTTGCCCGCTCGTTCGCCACGCAGGAACAGACTATCGGAGCCGGCCGCGGAGGTGGATTGCCGGTGCAATTCGTGATCCAGTCACCAAATTTTGAAAAACTGAGGAACATCATCCCTGAATTCATGGAAAAAGCACAGAACAGTTCCAAATTCCAGGTGGTGGACATCAACCTTGAGTTTACAAAGCCCGAGATCGCCGTAGAGATCGACCGTGACCGGGCCCGGATCCTGGGCATCAATGTCAGGGATGTGGCCGAAAGCCTGCAGTTGTACTTCAGCGGTCAGCGCTACGGATTCTTTATCATGAACAACAAACAGTACCAGGTGATCGGCCAGGCGACAAGGGAAAACCGGAATGAGCCGCTGGACCTCAGCTCGATTTACGTCCGGAACGACCGCAACGAACTGATCCAGATTGACAATGTGGTAAAACTCTCCGAACAGAGCAATCCCCCTCAGCTTTACCGTTACAACCGGTATGTCTCCGCCAGGGTATCGGCGCAGATGGCCAAAGGGGTTACACTGGGTCAGGGAATTGAAGAGATGCGAAACATTGCAAAGGAGACGCTGGATGAATCCTTCTCAACGGCCCTGGCAGGAACCTCAAAAGAATACGAAGACAGTTCGAGAAGCCTGCTCTTCGCTTTCCTGCTGGCGCTGGTGCTGATCTTCCTGGTGCTGGCAGCCCAGTTTGAAAGCTATATTGATCCGATGATCATCATGTTCACCGTGCCGCTCGCACTGGCCGGAGCTGTACTTTCATTGTGGATGTTCGGACAGACGATCAATATTTTCAGCGAGATCGGCGTGATCGTGCTGATCGGCATTGTGACCAAGAATGGTATCCTGATCGTTGAATTTGCCAATCAGCGCAAAGCTGCAGGACTTGAGCTTCGAGAAGCGGTGATCGATGCTGCCACGCGACGCCTGAGGCCCATTATGATGACGAGCCTGGCCACGGCGCTGGGTGCCCTGCCCATCGCCCTTTCACTGGGTGCTGCGTCCCACAGCCGCGTACCCATGGGGATCACCATCATCGGAGGATTGATCTTCTCCCTCATCCTGACCCTTTTCGTGATCCCGGCCCTGTATACCTATATGTCCAGAAAAATCAAGAAAGCCGATCATGATACTACGGATAAACGTTAAGAAAACCCTGTGGCCCCTGTTGATGTTCAGCTCCTGCTGGCCGATCCTTAATGCCCAGGAATCCCTGAGCCTTTACCAGGCAATCGAAACGGGACTGAAAAACAACTATTCGATCATCATCCAACAGAACTATGCACAGATCGCCAGCAATAACAACTCATACGGAAATGCGGGATTCCTTCCCTTTTTAAACCTCAGCGGTACCCAGAACAATACATTCACCAGCACACACCAGGAAATGTTCAATGGTACGGTGAAGGATATCGATAACGCAAAGAACCGGTCGCTGAACGCGGGTGTTCAGCTGACCTGGACGCTTTTTGACGGACTGAGCATGTTTGCCAGCAAAGATATGCTTGAGATACTGGAAGGTACTGGCAGGACCGAGGTCCGTATCGCTATGGAGACGACGGTATCGGCAATCGTTCTGAACTACTTTGGGGTCATCCAGCAACAAAAACTGATCGCTGTCATGCAGGATGCCCTCAATCTTTCGAGGGAACGAAGGGACATCACCCGTGCCAAGATCGACCTGGGAGCCGGTTCGGAGATGCAGCTGCTCCAGGCGACAGTGGATATGAACGCCGACAGCATTAACCTGATCCGTGAACTATCAGCACTGAAACAAACAAGTGCGGACCTGAACCGGCTGATGGCCCTGGATCCAACCCGGTCGTTTTTCCTGACCGACTCGATCATTCTTTCGGGCCCTCTGTCGTTCGATGATCTACTGGATAAAGCACACGTACAGAACAATGAATTGCTAATTGCACGTAATAATCTGAATATCAGTTCACTTGAATTAAAAGATGCCCGGGCACAACGATATCCGCGGCTCAATTTCAATGCGGGATACAGCTATAACCAGATCAATTCCCAGACCGGTTTTGCTGAATACAGCCACAACCTGGGACCCTCCCTGGGAGTCTCCCTGTCCTATCCCATTTTCGACGGTTTAAACGTGAACCGGACCATCCGGAATGCCAAACTATCCATCAACACCAGTGAGAACCTGGTTAAGGATACGGAACTTGCGCTTGCTACCGACCTATACAAGCTTTACACCGATTACCTGACCCAATTGGAAATCGTTCAGATTGAACGGATCAACCAGGATGTGGCCAGGAAGAACCTCGAGGTGGCATTCGAAAAATACCGGCTGGGAACCATCAACGATATAGATCTTCGCGAAACCCAGAAAAAATACATTGATGCCCAGTATCAACTGCTGCTGTCGCAGTTCCTTGCAAAAAAGGCCGAAACCGACCTGCTGCGGATCAGCGGGGAACTCGGAAAGATGCTTTATGAGTAGTAGGGAATGCCGAACAGAGAGGAATGTTGATTTCTGATTTTTGAATTCAAGTCAGAAATCAACATTCGATTGTTCCTCTGTTCGTAAATCATCACTTAAGTATTCCTTCCAAAGCCCCAATAAGCCTCCTTACCTCTTCCACCGTATTATAATGCACCATGCTCACCCGAATGACACCATTGCGTTTGGAAAGGCCAAGATCCTCTATCAGGCGGCGGGCGTAAAAGTCGCCGAAACGAATCCCGATCCGGTGGGGATCGACCTGGACAACAGCCTCGTCGCTGCGGATGTTTTCAGCGACAAAAGAGATAGTGGGGACACGGACGTTCCTGCCGGCAGACTGCTCACCGATGATGCGGACCCCTTTCCGGGATGCAAGGAAGTCCAGCAAAGTGGCGGAAAGTTCCTCTTCATGTCCGGCAAGCAGGCCAAACAGATCATGATCCGGTGCAGGTATATTGCGGGGATTTCCCGGAAAGTGACGGGAAGTGAGCAGAACGAAATAATCCAGGATTCCTGTCAGGGAATACGTTAGCTCGAAATTCACATGACCCGGCTGCAATTTAAGAGGGATCGCGTCGTGATCGATAAAAAAATGATTGATCCCCGGCAGGTTTTCAAGGTGCTTTCTCTTTGCGTACAGCAAAGAACAGTGCGGTCCATAAACTTTATAGAGGCTGAATACATAAAAATCGACATCCCATTCCGTCACGTCCAGAATGCGGTGGGGAGCATAGGCCACGCCATCCACGCACACCATGGCACCATGTTCATGAATGAAAGCAGTTAATTCCCTGACGGGATTAAGGATTCCGAGGATATTGGAAACATGGGTGAAGGCAACCAGACGGGTCTTGTCTGTCAGCAGGGGCAGAAGGTCCTCGTTGTGAAGCCGGAAATCATCCGGGTTGATCTTCCATTCCTTCACGATGATCCCAAAACGTTCCAGGTATCTCCAGGGGCCGATATTGGCCTCGTGGTCGCAGTTAGTGACGATCACCTCGTCGCCGGACTTAAATGCCATGCTGAATGATTTCGACAGGTTCTGCAGCAATTGGGTAGTGGAAGAACCAAAAATGATTTCTTCCGGTTCTGCTGCACGGATCCATTTTGCCCATGCTACCTGAGCCTCTCTTACACGCTGGCCTGCAATCTGAGAAACCTTATACGAGGCACCCAGCTGGACGTTTGTATGGAAAAGATAATCGGTAAGTCGTTCACCGACCTGCCGGGCTGTCTGTGTGCCGCCGGCATTGTCAAAAAAGATCCAGTCACCATCCAGTGCAGGAAATTGGCTGCGGATAAAATTGAGATCAAGGGACATGGTAATTTCAAATTGTTTTCAATAGCGAAAATAGGTAGAAAATCAGGATTATCATTGTCTTATGTGCCTACGGCACATAAGATCGGTAGAAAATGCATTTCCCATTTATTTGCACCGTGGGCAGATTATATAGAACAACAATCCCCTAATCATTTTAATTTTGAGGAATTAATCTTATCGTTATGCCTAACACGTATACCCAAATCCATATCCATGTTGTTTTTACTGTACAAAACAGAAACTGTATCATTTTAAAAGACTGGAAAGATGAATTGTACCGGTACATTACCGGAATAATCCAGAATAATGATCATAAAGTACTGGCTATTAATGGCATGCCTGATCATGTACATATTATGATCGGTATGAGGCCCACACAATCCTTGTCTGATTTGATGCAGGATATAAAAGGTGATTCTTCCAAGTGGATCAATCAAAAAGGACATGTCACTGGTCGCTTTTCCTGGCAGGAAGGATATGGTGCATTTTCCTATGGCAGATCACAGGTAAAGGGTTTTAACTACATTATCAACATTTTACCTAACTAATGAAACTCCCGATCTCCCGGATCATCCGCTCCCGCCGCAGGACCATTGCCCTGATCATCACCCCCGACGCACAACTCATCGTTCGGGCTCCGCTGCATACAACGATGGCTGAAATTGAAAAGCTGGTCGAACAGAAACGGAACTGGATCACCAAAAAGCTGCTGCAGGTTCAGCAAAAACAGGATATCCGCAGGATGAATCCTTTCCGGGATGGAGAACTGTTCCGATACAAAGGAAATCAGTACCCCCTGTTGATCACTTCCAGCGAACGGTCGATCCATCTGAATGAAAATCATATCCTTTTCCCTGAGCGGTTTCTGGTCAATCCTGAACGGGCTATGATCTACTGGTACGCTCATGAAGCACTCCGTACCCTTTCGCAGCGTGTTCGTTACTACACTGAAATCCAAGGATTCCGCCATACCGGTATCACAGTCACCGGCGCCAGGACCCGATGGGGATCGTGCAATCAGGCCAACCGGCTTTGTTTTTCGTGGCGGCTTATCCTGACGCCCGAATTCGTGATCGATTATGTGGTCGTACATGAATTGTGTCATACCGTTGAAAAGAACCACTCGGCCAGGTTCTGGAACCGGGTTGGGGCCATCCTGCCGGATTATAAGGAGCGAAAAGCGTTATTGAAGGAATACTGATCCATACCTCACTCCCAACCCCCTCTCCATGATGGAGAGGGGATTGGGGGAAAGATCACATCGTTTGCTGCAGATGCAGTACCTTTATATGATCCTTAAATTCTTCCAGAGTGCCTGATCTGGGGAATGTAACTTTTACATGATCTCCGGGCAGGATATCAAAAAAATTATCCGAGAACTGCCCACCAAAGCCCTCCGCCGTCAAAAATACATTCCTGGCCAGTGCTTTACTGGCAAGGGTCACTTCAAATGCACTTTCCGTTTCGCTGACTTCGAACGAGATGTCCGGGTTGGTAAGCTTCAGGTATTTCGGTCGGACAAAATAATGAAATCCTGAATCAGTGTGTACGTCACCTGCACGGAGGGATACAACCATTACTGTGTTCGTGGTGCCGAATCCCGCAATTTCCTTTTCGAAATATACGGCAGAAGAACGGGCAGGAATCTCCACCGGAAGGGAATCGGTCCAGAGCTCCTGTCCGTCGAAACGGATCAGTTTCATGACCAGCATGGCAGTTTGTGTTTCGGGAAGGTCCGACACGATATGCACCCTTACGTTATCCTCCTTCTCATCCATGACGAGGATTACCGGTTTGAAGGCCTCTTTTGCAAAATAATGCAACGCCTTCCACCGGCCATAATAGTCGATCCCCGACCAGGATGCCACGGGCCAGCAATCATTGATCTGCCAGTAAAGTGTTCCCATGCAGTAGGGCATGTCGGTCCGGTGACATTCGATCGCCATTTTGATCGCATCAGCCTGCAGGAGCTGCCCGACATAGAGAAACTGCTCAAAATCATCCGGGACAGGATAATCCGGCTCCATATACTGACGGATGCGCAGGTTGCCGATGCCACTCCGCTGATGCGACATCATCACCTCCGACTCAATGTCGTAATCCTCAGGCAGTGTATAACGTTTCACCGAGCTGAATTCCGGGAACGACTGGAACCCGTATTCACTCATAAACCTCGCACGGTATTTTCTGAAATCACTGAAGGGATGCAGGCCGTGCCACACTCCCCAGTAGTGCATATCCCCTGATTTTGTATCATAGCCTGCCAGCTGTCCGAATCCTGCCGAGGGAGAAGAATGCCAGTAAGGTACTGCCGGATCATATGCAGCAACAACTCCGGGCAGTATCCTGTGAAAAAGCGTGTCGTATGCTTTCCAGATCTCCCTTCGCTGTTCGCTGTTATACTGCTGTTTCCATCCCCATCCACGATTTTCGTCCCACTCAGCCCATGCCGTTTCAATTTCATTGTTTCCGCACCAGAGTACAATCGATGGGTGATTGCGCAGGCGCTTTACATTATCGATCGCTTCCCGTCTGACACTTTCCAGAAACGCATCATCCCCCGGATACATGGAACAGGCAAACATGAAATCCTGCCATACCATGATCCCGTACTGATCACACAAATCGTAAAAAAGATCATTTTCATAAATGCCTCCGCCCCAGATCCGAAGGATGTTCATATTGGCCTCGGCGGCCGATCTGATAATAGATTCGTACCGGTCAGGCGTGACGTTGGTCAAAAAAACATCATTGGGTATGTAATTGGCTCCCCTGGCAAAAACGGGTATCCCGTTGACCTCAAAGTAAAAGCTTTTTCCGCTGCCGTCCGGATCCGGATCCTGCACCAGCCGAAGGTTCCTCAGGCCGGCGGAGATCTCAGCCTCACCGGTAATTTCCTCCCCTTTACCCAGTACAACCCTGATCCTGTAAATTTTAGGATCACCCATGCCATTGGGCCACCAGAGGACAGGATGCTGTATCTTTACGGGCAGGGCAATGGTATTCTCACCCGGAAGAAGGCTGATTTGTTCCTCAAGCATTTGGACGGAATCAACATAGATCCTGGCATCCAGACGGATTCCTTGACTGGCCAGAACCTGGAACTGTACCTCAAGATCGGCCTGATTGCGGTCAAGATTCTTCGTGTTGATATACAGATCCCTGATCCGAGTGTCATCCCAGGCTTCCAGGCTGACAGGGCGCCAGATCCCGGAAGTTACCAACCGTGGACCCCAGTCCCATCCGAAATGGTAGGGTGCCTTTCGGACAAATGGGCTGACCCTTTGATCACCCAGGCCCCCGGTTTCCGACTGGTCATTGGATGCCGGCAGGGGATAACCCTGCGCCTGCAGCTTTTTCAGGCCTTCAGCAATAGGGGATAAGAACCTGACTCTAAGTAAATTGTCCCCCAACTTTAGGTGATCTTTACACTGAACCCTCCAGGTTCTGAACATATTATCCATCTGAAGGATCAATTCTTCATTGAGGTAAACCTCCGCATAGGTATCCAATCCTGCAAAGACAAGATCAATATGCTCTTTCTGCATCAAATTCCTGTCTGCCTTCACGATCGTCCGGTATTCCCAGTCTATTTTGTCGATCCATTGCAACTGCCTTTCATTCAGCCGGTAAAAAGGATCCTCGATCCTGTGGTTGGCAAGAAGATCGGTATGAACGGTGCCCGGTACCCTGGCTGGCATCCAGGTGCCGGTGTCCGCCTGGCGGAATTCCCAGTTGTGAACAAGACTCAGATGGATCATGCCCGTTGTGTCAGTTTTTGGTTTACAGGATATGAGAAACATCCCGGTCATCAGAAATAAAGCAAGTTTTCTCATTCATTGATGATTAATGTTCATTCGAATTCCTATCCATGGAAATGAGGTAATGGCTCGATGTAGTCAGGAAATCCCTCACAAAAGGGATGGCAGCAATCAACCTGTTCTGTTTCCTGGGTTTGAGTCTGAATTTGATTTCATAGTTCGGATTGATCAGGTAGTGCTGCACCTTCCCGATCTTATACCGCTCAATTTTCAGGATCCGCTCAAACCTTTCAACCGACAGGCCGGTTTCTTTCACTTCCAGCAGTCCCCTGACCGTTGCATCACTCTCCCCGAAGGCTTTGAGTATTTTTCTATAAAGGAACGAAGGCAATAAATGTAAGTAGGGTAGCCGGGAGAGAAATTTGCTTTGGCATACCTGCTGGTGCCCGCCAAAAGGATTGTACCACGGTGGAAAGGCGAAAAAGATCATACCTCCGGGAAGAAGGAATTGTTTGAGGAAGGACATAAACCGTTCCTGATCATGGATGTGTTCGATCACATCCCTTAAAATGATCAGATCGCCTCTCAGTGCGGGATCGCTGGTATTATAGATGTCTTCAGCCAGAAGCAGAAGCTTGTCCTGATAATCCGGCTGATGGAGTAATGAACGGGCCAGTTCGATCTTGCCTGGTGAGATATCGATCCCTGTCACCCGGCAATGCAGATCGAGGAAAGGCTTCAGGTTGCCTCCTTCCCCGCATCCGATCTCCAGGACAGTTGTATTCTCGCTGAGAGGAAATACTTCCCGGATAAAAGGAATCACGTATCTCGAAGTGGTATAGACCTGCTCCTGAAAGTACTGCCAGCGGTTTGTGTGGCGTTCCTGCATGTTGATAAATGAATGACGAAATTACGGTATTAAAATGAATTATGAAGCATGAAGAATGAAGCATGAAGAATGAAGAATAATGAGAATAAGTCCACATTTTGATTACATTTACGAATTGGTCTTCCGACAGCTGAAACTTAAAAATCGGCAATTGACAATTGAAAATTGACAATTTTATCATTGCCTCAGGATGAATAGCATGTCCCTTTATTTAAAACCCTCCCGTGAAAAATCGTTGCAGCGCCGCCACCCGTGGATCTTTTCCGGTGCAGTCCGGAAGATCGATGGGGTGACTGAACCGGGGGTGACCATTGAGATCATCTCCGCTTCTGGTCAGTGGCTGGCCCGTGGAGCCCTCTCCCCGTCGTCACAGATTGTGGCCAGGGTATGGACGTTTGACCAGAACGAGCCGGTGGATGAAGCTTTCTTCTACTCCCGCATTGAAAAAGCTATTCGCCTTCGTAATGGTCTTTATGGTGAAGTTTTACCGGATGCCTGCCGGCTGGTCTATGCCGAAAGCGATGGTCTTCCCGGAGTGATCATCGATAAATACGCGGATTTTCTGGTGTGCCAGTTTCTGTCGGCAGGAGCTGAATACTGGAAAGATACAATTGTCCGGATCCTTGGCAGCCTGATTACCTGCCAGGGTATCTATGAACGTTCCGACGCGGGGGTGAGGTCAAAGGAGGGGATGGAGCTGAGGACAGGTGTGCTGACAGGCCTGGAACCGCCTGATCAGCTGCACATCCAACTTGATCATCTTACATACCCCATCGATGTGAAGAAAGGTCATAAGACCGGATTCTACCTGGATCAGTCGGTCAATCGCTCTGTGGTTGCCTCCTGGAGCCGGAACAGGGAGGTGTTGAACTGCTTTTGCTATACCGGGAGCTTCACGGCGGCTGCGCTCAAGGGAGGCGCTGCTTCGGTTACCAGCATGGATACCTCAGCGGAAGCGCTGCGAATGGCCTTACTGACGCTGGAGATCAACCAGCTTGATCCCTCGAAAGCAACATTCATTGAAGATGATGTGTTTTCAGGGCTCAGGAGATTCCGCGATGAAGGGCGGTCGTTTGACCTGATCATCCTGGATCCGCCCAAATTCGCTGAATCACGTAACCAGCTGGAAAAGGCAAGTCGCGGATATAAAGACATTAACTTATTGGCATTCAAGTTATTAAAACCAGGAGGGATTCTCATTACCTTCTCCTGCTCCGGACTGGTAACGCGGGAATTGTTTGGCAAGATCGTGGCCGACGCTGCATTGGATGCTGGCAGGGATGCCTGCATCCTACAGTGGCTGACCCAGGCCCCGGATCATCCGGTTACGCTTCATTTTCCAGAGGGGATGTATTTGAAGGGGATGGTGATGAAGATATCCGATTAACCGATTGACCGATATTAGATTTTTGATTTAAATCGGAAATAAATCAGATATCCAATATCAGTTAATCGGTTAATCAGATATCCCCTGGGATATTTATCCCTGCCAATCTCCATTTGACCTGATCAGGTCTTCGAGTGCACCAAGGGCATCCTTCTCGTCCACATTTTTCCGGACAATGGTATTGCCTTTGTAAAGCGTCACTTTACCGAAGCCCGCACCCACATAGCCGTAATCGGCGTCGGCCATCTCTCCCGGCCCATTGACGATACAGCCCATGACCGCTATTTTCAGGTTCTGCAAGTGCCCCATCCGTTCCTTTATCCGGTGAAGTGTATCCTGGATATTGAAAAGGGTTCTCCCGCAGGAAGGGCAGGCAATGAATTCTGTTTTGGAAAACCGGCACCGGCTCCCCTGCAGAATGCCATAGGATAATGGATTGATAAAATCACGGGATTGTCCTTCTGCGTCGATCCAAATTCCATCACCCAGCCCGTCGATCAGGTACGAACCGAAATCAATGGAACTCCTGATCAGCAACTCCTGGGAATCCATCCGGGGATAGTGAACCTTGATGATAACCGGTGTCAGGCATTGGATTTCATTCAATTGTTTGAACAGCGCCCTGTGGGCTGAATGACCGCTATCAACATCACTCTCGGCAACCAGAACTGCTGAAGGGTCATTTTTCAATTTGGAAATCAACTCTTCTGTCAGCTTACCCGGTCTGGCCGTGAAGATATTTCCGGGTATGGGTTCAGCGGTAGCTACGATAGGAACCCGGGTTCCTCCGACTTCACCAACCTGCAGGGTTTTCCGCCTACTGTATTCAATAAGACTGCTGATCGGAGCGAAGCGGAGATCCCGCCTTGGCGGGACTGCGGATCCTGCTTCGCTTCGCTTCGCGGGACAAAGCTCTTGACAACTGACCTGCAGTATCATCCTTGCCACCGGGATCTCCAGCTCCGGCTCTTCGGTCAGCGACACCCGTATCGTATCTCCGATCCCTTCTCTCAGCAGGGTCCCAATGCCAACAGCCGATTTGATACGGCCATCTTCCCCATCCCCTGCTTCGGTCACTCCGAGATGAATGGGGTAATTCATCCCTTCTTCCTTCATACGCTGAACCAGCAACCGGTTTGAATAGATCATCACCCTTGTATTGCTTGATTTCATGGAAATGACAAGTTCGTTGAAATTTTCCTCACGGCAGATCCTGGCGAATTCGAGTGCCGATTCCACCATTCCCAGGGGAGTGTCGCCGTATCTGGCCACGATCCGCCCGGAAAGTGATCCATGATTGCTGCCGATGCGAAGTGCGGTTCCATTCTCTTTGCATATCCTGATCAGGGGAAGGAGCCTGTTCCGTATGCAATCCTTTATCTCTGCCTCTGATGCGTGCAGTAGTCCTGTTTCTTCCGGCAGATAATTACCCGGGTTAATTCTTACTTTTTCAACGATCCTTGCAGCCATTTCCGCGACGGAAGGATTGAAATGAACATCGGCGATGAGGGGTACATCGCATCCATTGTTTTTCAGTTCCCTTTTAATGGAAAGAAGGTTCTCAGCTTCTCTTACATTCCGTGTGGTGATCCTGACATATTCGCAGCCTGCTGTGATCATACGCATAACCTGTTCCACCGTGAGCTGCGTATCCATTGTCGGGACGGACGTCATGGACTGGATCCGTACGGGATGATTTCCGCCCATGGGGACGCTGCCAACCGTTACCTCACGTGTACGGAACCGGATAGGGAATGACTTCAGGTTATCAGGTTTATCAAGATCTTTATTCACTGAAAAGTGATTACGATGCGTTAGCCAACACCGACGTAAAATTACTCAAAACATCCATCCTTTCTCCTCTCTCCTTTCTCCTTTCTCCTCTCTCCTCTCAAAACATTGAGGCTGCCCCCGATCCGGAGACAGCCTCATCTTTTCGTACTACCTAAACTAAATCAACCATTAAAACCTTGCGGTATGTATAGCAAAAAGCATTCCAGAGATAAGCTTGCAAGCAGATCATTGTATTGATTTTAATCCCTCCTGCGCCGAACCATCCAGCGGTCTGATCAATAAAGCTTTATTAAAAAGAACTTTAGCTTCCCGCAATTTTCCAAGCTGAAAGTTAGTCCATGCATAAAGGATTGCTATATCGTAATCAAATGGATAATGATTCGCAATCTTCTCGAGATAGGAATACGCTTTCTGGTATTCCTTGCGATTATAATGGATCGAAGCCAAACGATAATTCGTCACCGAATGATTGGGGTCGATTGCAAGAATCTCTTCATACCGTTTGATGACCAGGTTCCAGTTCCCCATTGCCGATGACGGCAGTGCAAAGCCCATACGGGCTTCAATGGACATAGGCATCAGGGTGATGGCTCTTTCATAATATGCTGTTGATTCAGTGAATGCACCTGATAAATAGGATAACCATCCCAAGCGTACATTGATCTCATAGGAATCCTCCCCGTAGACCCTTTTAAGTTCATCAATGGCTTTGGTGTACTCACCCTTGCTTTCGTAGCTGTAGCTTACGCCGAAAGCCTGTTGCATGGCGGGGTAGTCCTGTGCCCGTATCACGGATGATATCAGGATTACCAGCACAGTCGCCGGTAGCGATAAACGAATTGTTTTCATAAGAACCATTTTAAACTCCCGATAATAAAATGTTGATGATAAGTAAACGGCTTATAATCAATAAGATACATGCCTGAATTTTCTTCGTAAAAATATTGAAAAAAATAGCTTTCCCGGTAAAGATTTTCATATTTAAGGCTGATCATCACCTGGTCAGTGATCTGGTACCAGGTCTGCATACCCCATTTAAACAATAGGTTTTCCGGTAAATTGTATACAATGTATCCATTTTTTTCAAAAAACTCTGCTGCTTCACCAAACGTGGCGGATGCTTCCACCCATAATCCTTTTACTAATTTCAATCCGGCAGTTTCAGCAAAAAGAAAATGGTCCTCCCTGCCGTGAATATACCGTCCTACCGTCTGGGAATAGAAATCCAGGTTCCCTTTGGGATAGTAGGTCAGGGCAGCTTCTGCCTGATAATGGTCAAGCAGGTTAAGATGTGCATACGTTCCGGTGAGGGTAAAGCTTACCAGCGAGAGGTCTTTGTTCAGGCATAGGGACACCAGATAATCCTTCTGGTGCACGGTATCCATAGTAAAAGCATAATTTTTTGTTTCCTGCAGGTATTGTACATGGAGCTGGTCATAGGTAATAGAAAGGAAATGGAAAGCCGGAACCACGGTGAATCCCTTTCCCAGTGACATTGAAGGGCTTAAATAGAACTGGTGTTGCTGTAAAGAATGATCCCGGTCAAAGAGGAGAGAATCACCGGCCATCACCTGGGCTGTCCTTCCCTGGAACAGATTCATATAGCTTACCTGCAGGCGCAGTGAGGGAGCGACTCTTGCCACCAGACCGATCCCATTGTACCAGGAGTCACGGATCAGGTGATCGATCTCACCGTAAAGGTCATCAACACCGTCAAGGTTCAGATGGCGGTTGGTTTCCTTGCCGGAACTGATCAGAGGGCCAGTCTCCAGATAGATCATATCGAGGAAATTCATTTTCCCGGAACGGAATTTATGGACATCCTCTTCCCGCAGCTTACCAAGGGCCCGGTCAGCTGCATCCCTCCTGTTCAACTGGATATTGGAATAATAAATATAGGAGAGCGCTTCAGGATCGTCTGCATTATGATGCAGGGCACGGGTAAAATGATCAATCGCCCTGATGTAGTTTTTCAGCTCATAATGTGCAATTCCCATCCGCATACGGAGGTAATAATAATCATATCCATCATCGATGTATTGATTGCCGGCATCGATCAGTTCATCCCATTGCTTTCGGTTATATAAACCCAATGTAGTCGTATCCACCTCAAAAAAACCGGGTATCGTTTCTGCAAATGCACAGGAGGCCCATAGCACAAGGCCTGAAATGATCGAAGCTCTCAGATGCATTTCACCTCCATGATATGATTTTCCCTGAACACACGGAATGCTCTGATACCTTCTTCCCCGACTTGGATCTCAAACCTGATTTTCCCTGAGGTGAAACGGAATATCCGGGTTTCACAGGAAGCATTCAGGGTAATGACCGGGCTGGATAACTGATTTTCGATACCGGAGTATGTCAGCCTGTAGGATGACCGGATGAAAACATGGAACGGAGCGATCAGATCCTGAAGGAATAAGAGGAAACGATTATGGAAAAGGTTAACCGGTAACGTATCGCCGATGGTCATGTTCTGGTAGAATCCTTTTACCACCTTAAAATGAGCCAGAAAGAAATAATAAAGGACCGAGCGTTTTGATCCCTGGTAATCCGTAAAATAAAAAACCGATTCCTGGTTCTCAAAAAATGCTCTTGCCCCCGTCCTTTCACACAGGATATACTGATTATTCAATGAATCGACTTTAACGGTCAGTATTTCCTGACGGGCCGCAGATCCCTGTTCGGTGACACTGAACAGCAGTGTCTGCCCGGGCACAAAGCGGAAGGCCTTTTCCAGCACCTTATGCCTTGCGATATTGGAGACACGGTCGCCTTTTTCAGGAACATCCCAGGAGACCAGCCAGGCGCGGTTGCCATCCGTGTGAACGATATTGCTCAGGGGGTAATCCAGGGTGGGGGCCCCGATGTAGGGTTCATTCTGCACCTGAAAATGAACATGGGGGAATGGCGACCGTCCTGAATTCCCGCACAGGGCGAGCAGGGTGCCGTTTTTAACCTTGTCGCCGGTTTTTACCTTAAACGAATCTTTTTTCAGGTGACTGATCTTTGTATATATAGCATCCGTGTGTCGAAGAACAAGGGTATTTCCCCAGTTATGAACGGTATCGATTTCTCCGACAGGGTTATCGTCAATCCCATCCTGAATTTCCTCCACCCATCCATCGGCAGGAGCGATCACCGGCTTACCGTACGCATAATAATCCTCCCGGCTTTTTCCTGACCGGTTGAAAGTACGACCTTCATCATCTTCAATTTCAAAATCCCAGGCATGCTGCCAGGCGTGCTGATGCGTATGTTCTCCGTTATGCCCCTGTGTCACCTTCCATTCTCCAAAGACAGGCAGCGACAGGCTCACAGTCAGCGAAGGATTGAACCGGCTGAAATAATTCAGGTGGGAATAAAGATTTTTTTCCGGCGAAAATTGTTGAAGCATTACAAGCTGTGGTGATTTCTGGTATCGTTGCCGGAATTTCAGAATATAAAGGAACAACAGGACAATGATGTTGAAGGGCAATGAATAAATGGAAAGCTGAAAGATGCTGAACAGCGTTCCTGTGCTGATGATCACAATGATGGTCAGGGGGATCAGGATTGCCACCCACAGATAAGAGAACCGGGATGGAATGATGAAATATCCTCCCACGGCGATGGAGGTAAGAATAAAGTTAAAACCGATGTAGGAGTAGGTCAGTGTCGTAAAATCCCCACCGAAAATGTGAAAGAACAGGTAAGCCAGGTAATATCCTGCCAGCGACAATACGAAAGCAATGCGGGAATAGATGATCAATCCGGCTGCAATCAGTATTCCCGCAAAAAGATGATACTGGAAAAAGATCGCACCCAGGGAGCGGAAATAAACCTCAAGGGAGTCGGGCAGGGCGAGCCGGACGAACCAGTCATATACCCTGACCAGGTTCAGCCCACCCAGCGCGTATAGTTCATTGAACATGTATATGCCGCGTTCACTGATATCCAGGACATCAAATTGCCGGGAGGCCAGCAGCACCATCCAAATTCCGAACAGGAACGGAACACTCAGGTAGGGCAGGTAATATTTACCGATGACTCCCTCCATCATGACGGCCAGCATCAGGGTCAGCAGACTGGTAAAGAATATCAGCAGATAAAACTCGACCGAAGGCTGATAGTAAATTCCCAGTCCCAGACCGACCAGCAGGCTGTTGAATCCATAGTATCCCCTCTTGATGAATATGGTATTGAATCCGATCAGGTAAGCGGCAGTATTGGAAATAACGACCGATAGCAGTCCGCTGATCCCGGCATAGAGGTCAAAAAAGGAAACCACGATCAGTATCACGGCAAAAATCCGGTGATCCGAAAAAAAGATCTGCGCATAGCTGTTCAGGATGCTTCGTATAAAGCTGGGGAAATGGGCTTTGATACGGTTCATGGTTCGGGTTATTTCAGGTGGGGGGGGACATGCTCCATATCCATCACATTGTCAAGGGTTTCGTTATCACGGATCACCTGGGCATTTCCATCCTGGTCGATTAAAATGATGTTGGGACGCAGGGTGATGAACTGCATCCACTGGGTCATGTTATAGGCCCCCACATGGTGTACGACGAAGTGGTCTCCTTTGTTCATCAGCGGAAGGCTGACGTTTTCCCTGATAACATCAATGTTCATGCACAGCGGGCCATAAACGGTGGTGGCTTCGGTGTACTGGGAATAATGACGTGCAGGGGTTAGTTTATGCTCGTACCAGAATGAGGTGAAAAGTAAATTGATACCCACATCGACAATGGTCGTCCGCTTTCCTGTTGAAAGGCGCTTATTGGCAATGACCGTTCCCAGCAGGTACCCTGCTTCGTCGATCAGGGCTCTTCCGGTCTCAAGAATGATCAGTGGAAGGTTTTCGGGTGTAAACTGGGCATTCAGCAAAGCAGACGTGATTGCTTCTGCATAATCGTCGAAGGATGGATTGGTGTCGCTGCCGGGATAGTAGAATCCCTTCAGGGTATTTGCCGAAGCAAAGCCCCCTCCCAGATCGATGTATTTTATTGTATGGCTGTATTTCTGCCGGATGCCAATGGCCAGATCTGCGAGTTTCTGAGCAGCGACGCCATATGCCTGGGGGCTCATGATGAAGGTCCCGATATGGGTGTGAAGGCCCACCAGTTCCATTTTCCCCGAATGCATGATCTTGTTGAGGGCATCCCAGGCCTGACCGTTCTCATAATTAAAACCAAACCGGTCCCACATGGGCTGTATGCCTGTATCCATGTTCACACGGATGGCCACTTTGGGTTTCCTGGTACATTTTTCAGTCAGCTCGATGATCGTATACAATTCATCCAGGTGATCAATATGGATGATGGAATCGTTTCGGATGGCTTTTTCAAGATACACAGCCGATTTATCCGGACCATTGAAAATAATGTGCTGTCCCTGTACCCCGTTGGCGATGGCTTTATCATATTCAAATCCCGAAACGACCTCTGCCCAGGAACCTTCCTGATGATAGATCCTGCACACGGCATTTAAATAATTGGTCTTGTAGGACCAGGCAAACTGCACTTTGGGATACCGGGTGGTAAATGCACGCTTTGCTTTGCGGAAGACCGACCGGATGGTTTTTTCCGAAAGAATGAAAACGGGTGAACCATAGGTTTCCACCAGTGAATCCACGCTGATCCCGTCAATATGCGTCGTGGGAGGCAGATTGACTGCAATGCCGAATTTACCGGGCATCCCCGTTTCCAGTTTCTTGAGGATCGGCCGTTCATATCGTTGCTTTTCCATGTTACAGATGTTATCAGTGACGAATGCAGTTGTTTTCTTTGAAGATAAATGTAGATTCAGGGATCATAGTTCGCCGGTCATGGACAGTTTTTCAAACTCTTCCCTGTTGACGATCATATCTTTGGAGTACCGGATAAAGAGTTTTCCCACATCATAGCGTTCATAGGGCTGTACTTTCAGATCCAGGGCGAGCCTTACCAGGGCTTCCGGAATATTTTGCCCGACCCTCACGGCAAGATAGGTCCAGGCCGGAATGCGCGGATTGATCTCCAGCAGGTAATATTTATTATCCTGGGTTTTGATCATTTCCAGTTCAAAGCCTCCGCGCCATTGAGTTGCAGTGACAAACTTACGGGTGAGTTCCAGAAGGTAGGTGTCATCAACAGAGATGCCGGCCCAGGCCTTACCTTTATCCGTAATGTATTGTTTGCGCATGGCCACTGCGGCAATGGTCGTGCCCTTGCCGTCGCCCAGTCCTGTCACATTATATTCGGAACCGTGAACAAATTTCTGCAGGATCACCGGCACGCCCCATTTGGCACTGATCTTATTGAAGCAGGTCAGTACCTGTTCAATGTTATAGGCGATATAGGCATCATACCACTTTCCCTTTACCAGCAATGGAAAGGTAAATTCCGACTTGATATCGAAAACCTCTTTCGGTTCGAAGATCGCTTTACCGTGGGGCACGAGAATATCATATTTCTCACCGAATTTCGACAGGTTGACCTTATGCCGTTCTTCATACTGCTCCAGGGTCGGGAGGAACATCCTGATCCCCATTCTTTTCAGCTGGGGTTCAATTTTCATGAACGAATAAAGTTCCGCATCAAAATTGGGAATGATCACATCCAGGTGTTCGGTTTCCTGGACATATTCCAGCCTTGAAAGTATGACGTCGCTACCGGATGAAGGATAGGGAAGCTGATAAGTTTTGTCGATCAGGTCATGCATGTAAATCATTGGCTCCAGCGATTCATAGGCCAGTCCGATGATCCGCACATCCAGGGAGCGGGCTTCGCGAAGACCCAGCGCCACCGCCATACCGGGACCCGGGCTATCGATGGCATTCAGCCCTGAGATACCTACCGTTACCCTTCTCTTATTCATCGCTGCCAATTAATAAAAATTGCCTGAGCTGATGGAGGAAATCATGGTAGTCTTTCTCAAAGGTCGCTGAATCAACACTGAAACGGGCCAGGATCTCTTTTAATATTTCCTCAAACGAGTTTCCTTTTTTGATCAGCTGGAGGAGCTCCATACCCAGGGGATTGACGATAAACGACTCACCGGTGGAAGGATTAAACAAATATCCCGACTCACTGATGGCGATATTTTCCTTGATTTTCATTTAAAACGGATTTTTCACAAAATAACGCGATTTACCGGGATTCGGTGTATACAATTCTATATTTATGTTATGGTATTTTAATATTATGGTATTCTGTCACTTATGACAAGGCTTCCTGGACAGAATGTCATTAAATTTTCCATCAATTCTGTAACAGCCAGGTAAAATTCATGTGCCAATTTTACATCGTTCATATTGAATTATTCACATAAATAAAAAATGCCATGAAAACGAAAAGAAATTTTTTCATTTTATTACTACCGGCGATCATAATGATCAGCCTGGCATTTCTGGGTTGCAGTAAAGCGGTTGATGAGAGCACTCCTGACCTGACAACAGCGGAGTTGAAAGAAACCATTCTCCTGACGGGATTTTTTGAACCTGTCCCTATGGGATCGGCCAACAACTGCATTGATAATTTCCCGGTTGAAGACCTGAGCGAGGAAGAGGTACAAGCATTGATGCACATGCGCGAGGAAGAACTCCTGGCAAAGGATGTTTATACATTCGCGTATGGATTGTATCCCATTCCCGTTTTTAACAATATTTCAAAAAGCGAAACGCAGCACACCGGTATGGTCAAGCTTCTCATTGAAAAGTATGAACTTGACGATCCGGGCGAAGGTCATCAGGCCGGGGTATTCGTTAATCCGGAGTTACAGGAACTTTACAACGAACTGACAGATCTTGCAGATAACTCCCTGATCGAAGCACTCACTGCAGGGGCAACCTTCGAGGACCTCGACATTTTTGATCTGAAGAACCTGTTGGAGAATGTAGTGGACAACCAGGACATTGCCTTTGTATTTGGGAATCTCGAGCGGGGATCACGAAATCACATGCGTGCCTTTTACCGGAATCTTGTTTTCCGGGGTGCAGATTATACTCCTCAGTATATCAGCCAGGAATATTTCGATGAGATCATCGGTTCCGGGCATGAACCGGGTTTTGGTGGCTGCCAGGGGATGACAACGCTGTAAGAATCCATCGTCCGGCTTACTCCTTTTTCAGCAGATCATCAAGCGGGACCCGGTTTCTGACCGGGTCCTTTTTATATTCTGTCACCGACATCCCGGTTACGTTCTTAAATTGTGTTGACAGGTATTGTACGCTGCTGTAACCCATCTGAAAAGCAATCTCACTCAGCGTCAGCTCGTCATACGAGATCAGCTCCTTCACTTTTTCAATCTTATGCAGTATGATGAACTTTTCCAGTGTTATCTTTTCATGCTGGGAAAACAGGTTGGAAAGATATTGATAGGATAACTGGATCTTATCCACCAGGTAGTCCGAGTTCCGGATGATGGAATTGCTGTTGTTCGAAAGATGGATCAGTTCGATCACCGCAATCTTGATCTGTTCAACGATCGCTTCCTCCCTGTTCTGGATGAGTTCAAATCCATTTTCCGCAAGAACCTTTTGAATCAAATCAAATCCGGGATCGGTAACGTTGTAGGTGATATCGACCTCGCCGAGGCTGACAGAGTTTACTTTCACCCCAAGCTTTTCCAGCTCTTCCCTGACAATACGGATACAGCAATGGCTGGTCATATTTTTCAACCGAAGGGTGGTTGACTGCTCATATGACAACGTCAGCTCATCCATGTAAACAGGAATATGATCACAAAACTAGGAATTAAAAAGCGGGAAAACCTTTACCTTGTTTTCTCAAACCTTTTCATGGCGATCAGCACCAGCCTGTATGTAATAAAAATGATCACCGGGAGACTGAAGAACCAGAGGATCTGTGTTATCATAATGAATTTATTATCAATTTATTAATAAGTATGGCTTTCATTCTCCAGCTCTTTTGCATCCATCTTCTTCCTGTTGATGGCCCGCCAGGTATAAACGATATATGCCAGTACGAACGGGACCAGCAATGAAACATAGCTCATCGCAGTAAGCGTATAATGGCTCGATGAGCTGTTCCGGATGGTCAGGGAGCTCTGAAGATCAAATGTCGAAGGGTAATATGCTGTATGATTGAATCCAGCAGTCAGGAAAAGGGCGAACACCGTCAGCACCGTTCCGATCCCTGCTGCCCAGATGCCTTTATCCCTGCATTTTGAGAAATAAATAGCCGGACGGATGATGCCGAGCAGCACCAGCACCACGCCCACAAGGAACAGGATCAGGACAAGGGGCATCTGAATCAGGTTATGGAAATATTTATAGGGCTCCATAGAAACCACTCCGGAAACCGGTTCAACGGCAAAACCTTTTTTCAGCAGTAGCATGGTGGTAAAGACCAGAAAGAAAACAACAAAGGGGATTGCATCGTAAAGCAGTTGTTTCCTTGCCCTGCCAATTATTTCCGTATGATCTACATTCCTGAAGAAATACAGGATGGCCAGTACCCGTGAAAGGAAGAAGACGGCCAGTCCCAGCGATAAATTCTGGACATTCAGGGCAGCTTCAAGGCCATGAAAAGGTGTTTCCCATTGAGAGAAGTTATTTTCATTCACGGAAAACTGTGACCCGGTGAAGAAGGTGGAAACGGCTGTGCCCAGCAAAATGGTTCCCACAGCGCCATTAATGAAAAGGAAAGTTTCATAGGTACGGTGCCCCAGGAAATTATTCGGTTTTTTCCGGTATTCGTAGGAAACTGCCTGGATAACGAAGGCAAACAAGATGAGCATCCATACCCAGTAGGCCCCTCCGAAGCTGGTGCTATAGAACAAGGGGAAGGATGCGAAAAAGGCTCCCCCAAAGGTGACCAGTGTCGTAAAAGTGAATTCCCATTTACGTCCCAGCACATTGATGATCAGCGAACGTTCGGTTTCATTTTTTCCGAGTCGGTAGATAAGGGTTTGCCCTCCCTGAACAAAAAGCAGGAAAACCAGGAACGAGGCCAGCAGGGATACGATGATCCACCAGTACTGCTGCAAAGCGAAATGCGACATATTTTCAAACATTAGTTTGCTCCTCCATCTTTAGGTCCAAGTTTTATCTGATGGGTCAATATTTTAAAATCGGCGATCAGGAGCAGGGTGAAGGTGATGGCAAAGAGTACAAAGGTCAACTTTACGCTTCCGGCCGTGATCTTAGATACGGCCACTGAGGTGGGCATCAGATCCTGTATCACCCATGGCTGGCGTCCGAACTCGGCGACCAGCCACCCCATTTCCGATGCCAGGTAAGCCAGCGGAATACTCAAAACGGCCGCGTAAAGGAATCCTCGCCACCGGACGGGTTTTCGCCGTAAAACAAAAATGAGCGATAAAATGAAAAGCAGTACAAACCACATTCCCAGCACTACCATGATGCGGAAGGAATAAAAGGTGGTCGGGATGGGAGGAATGGCTTGATGGATATCGGTAAGGTGACCGTATCCGAAATAGGCAAAATGCTCATCGAGGACAGCCCTGGCTGAATCGGCTCTTGCCAGGTTTCCCTCCTGTTGGGCATCCTTGAAATCCTTAAGGGCTGCAATGGCAATCTTTCCTCTGACCATCTTTTCCTCAACCGAAAGGATATGCTGATCAGGGTTGCCATGAATCAGATCCCTGATACCGGGAACGTACGCTTTGGCATCCCGGAAAGCCATCAGCGACAACAGGTTGGGGATCTCAATCTTCATGAGGAAATCCTTTTGCTTATGTCCATTCTTATCCCCTGAAAGGATCCCGACAGCCACGAGGGGAGCATGGGTACGTCCTTCGTACAGATTCTCCATGGCCGCAAATTTTACCGGCTGGTGTTTTGCCAGGAGCTGTGCTGATCCATCACCTGTCAGGATGAG
>JAGONC010000017.1 GCA_017993235.1 Lentimicrobiaceae bacterium | reverse complement strand
CTTTCTCCTCTCTCCTCTCAGAAACAGGATCATGTTGAAATAAGAGTTTCCAGTCGTGTGACTTAATTTCCGCAAGGAATCCCTTCTTTTCCTCCCGGACAAGTTCCGGATCACGATCGTACGACATCCCAATATTCGAATCAAGATGAGCGGGGGTCGGGATCAGATCGCCGGCAAACGCAATCGTTTCATTTTCTGTGGAAATGATGGGAACCATGAGTCCCCTGGTGTGACCAGAGAATATGCGTACCTGAATTCCCGGAAGGATCTCCGTGTCGTTTTCAACAAGTTGTAACCGGCCGGCTTTCTGAATGGGGAGGAAAGTGTGTTCAAAAAAAGAATCCGGTTCTCTTTGCTCAATTTGTTGTGCCCAATCCCATTGAGCCCGGCTGACCCAGTGGGTAGCGGCCGGAAATGTCAGTACTATCCTTTCTGGATCCGGAGAGTCGGGTGGTAATTGAACCGCACCACCGCAATGATCAAAATGAAGGTGGGTCAGGATCACATCGGTGATATCGGAAGGAGAAAGATCATACAGCTTAAGCAAGAATTCCCAGTCACCTTCTGAACGGTAATCATAATAGTCCAGAATTTCCCGACCGATGAGCGTTCCCACCCCGGTATCGATCAGTATTTTACGTTTTCCTGCCGTGATAAGTAGTGTCCGGATGGAGCATGCCACAGGATCGGTCTTCGGCAACCGTCTACCGGAAGTGACCTCCGGGCTGGTTACGAACATGTCGGCCAGAGGAATATTCAGAAATCCGGTATTGATGGACACGCACTTCATTGCGGGAGAGAAAATTTTGACCAAAATAGTTAATTTCGTAGCATTCCATCTGCAAAGTCAGCATTTGACGTTAGAATTTTTGTCAATCCGGACGATTCTTTATATTTGTAAGGAGCTTAAAGACTGAAATTCTATGGAGTACAAAAATTTAAAGGTTCAGGTTCAGGAAGGCATTGCCATCGTGACGGTCTGTCGTCCGGAAGCGCTGAATGCGCTGAATTCCAACTTTTTCCATGAAATGGATGACCTGATTGCGCGGATATCGGATGATGATTCGGTCAGGATCATGATCCTCACCGGCGAAGGGAAGGCGTTTGTGGCGGGTGCTGATATCGCAGAGATGGCGGATATGACCCCGGAACAGGGCAAGGCTTTTTCGAGGATGGGACAGGCAACCTTCCGCAGGTTCTTTACCATGAAGATCCCTGTGATCGCAGCCATCAACGGATATGCGCTGGGCGGAGGCCTGGAGCTGACGCTGGGTTGCGATATTCGTATCGCCAGTAACAAAGCGAAGTTCGGTCAGCCAGAGGTCAATCTTGGCATGATCCCCGGTTATGGCGGCACGCAGCGCTTACCGAGACTGATCGGACTGGGCAACGCACTTTATCTTTTAATGACGGCCGAGGTGATCGGTGCCGAAGAAGCGCTCCGGATGGGGCTGGTACAGAAGGTTGTGGAACATGAACAACTGATGGAAGAAACCCTGAAGATTGCACGTACGATCCTGTCGAAGGGACCCGAGGCGATACGGAAAGTCAAATACGTGACCCGCAATGGTATCCAGGCAGATTTTATGGAAGGCTGCGAACTTGAATCGGAATATTTCAGCTCCCAGTTCAAAGCCGAGGGGGAGGAGGGAATGAAGGCGTTTTTGGAGAAGAGGAAGGCGAATTGGTAAGAAAGAGTCATTCAATGGTCATTCAATAGTCATTCGATAGTCATTCAATAGTCATTCGATAGTCATTCAATAGTCATTGAGTTGTAGATGATTGACCATTAATGACGTGAGGGGCTACCGACTTTCGTCGGGATAAACTCCGTGCCGCGCAAATGACAACGAATGACAACGAATGACAATGCATAACAACAAATAACCACAAATAACCCTCTCCTATGACCTACGACGAACGATTACGAAATGTATCCGTACTGGGCGCTGCCGGGAAAATGGGCAGCGGCATCCTGTTGCTGACCGTCGTTGAAATGATGGACCTCAGCCTTAAACCGGAGAATAAAGGGAAACCTTTTGCGCTGAATGCCATCGATATCTCCCAGGAAGCGCTGGCAGGCCTGAAGGATTACCTGGGGCCCCAGGTATTGAAGATCGCCGAGAAAAAAGTGGTAGGGCTTCGCAAAGCGTATGCCGACCGGCCCGACTTGATCGAGAACAGCGAGATCATCGATCAGTATGTGAGGGATACCCTGAGCATTGTCAGGCGGGTCACACGGATAGAGGCTGCTTACGATTCGCACCTGATCTTTGAAGCGGTGAACGAGAACAAGGACCTGAAGATCAAACTTTTCAGTCAGATCGACCAGAACAACCCTCACAAGCCCTGGTTCTTTACCAACACCTCCTCCGTCCCGATCCACCTGCTGGATGAAGGGGCCAATCTGGGAGGACGTGTGCTGGGATTTCATTTTTACAATCCCCCGGCCGTGCAAAAGCTTGTCGAACTGATTGTTACGGACAGCACATTACCTGAGGCAAAAGCTTTCGCACTGGATTATGCCAAAAACCTTAAAAAGGTGGTGGTTCCCTCGAATGATTTTGCCGGATTCATCGGGAACGGTCATTTCATGCGGGATGCGTTGTATGGCATCCATGAGGCAGAACGATTGTCGAAAGAAATGCCTTTCCATGAAGCTCTTTATATGGTCAACAGGGTCACACAGGATTACCTGGTACGACCGATGGGGATCTTCCAGCTGATCGATTATGTGGGCATTGATGTCACGCAGTTCATCATGAAGGTCATGAATCCATTCCTGCCTGACGAAGATCTTCACAGCGACCTGCTGGATAAGATGATGGAGATGGGTGTCAGGGGAGGACAGTTTGCTGATGGATCCCAGAAAAATGGCTTTTTAAGATATGAAAAGGGGAAACCTGCAGGCATCTTTGATCCGGATAGAAAAGAATATATCATGCTGGCTGAATTCAGCAGTAAATGCGATGAAAAACTGGGTGCGGTGCCACCATCAGCGATTAACTGGAAAACTGCCGTAAAGCTGAGAAATAAGGAAGAAAAGCTGGCTGCCTTTTTCAATGAGCTGAAAAAATCGGATGCGCTGGGAGCAAAACTGGCGATGAACTACGGCCGGAAATCGAACGAAATTGGCCGAAAACTGGTGACTGACAAGGTTGCCTTCAGCGAAGCAGATGTCAATACGGTTTTGTTGACGGGTTTTTTTCATGCCTACGGGCCTATAAATGAATATTTCAGTTCATAGGGTAACAAAATCACTATATGCAGTATTAATCTGTAGATAGTTATTTATAGTGATTAATTGTTATTAGTGTGGGTTATGGGGAAAGGATTTGAAGATCTGGATATTTACCAGCGTTCTTTGGCTTTGGGAGAAAGAATTTACAACCTGATATCAGGATGGGATTGGTTTGCAAAAGAGACAGTTGGTAAACAGATAGTCCGATCAATGGATTCCGTTGCTGCCAATATCAGCGAGGGATTTGGACGGTATCACTACAACGATAGGATTCGATTCCTATATTTTTCAAGAGGATCGTTGTATGAAACTCATACATGGCTAGCAAAAGCCAAGCAACGAAAGTTGATCAGTAGTGATGACTATAAAATAATTGACTCGGAGTTAATGATATTGGGTATTAAGTTGAATAATTTCATTCAATCTATCTATAAACTCTCTTCAAATAACAGCCATAATAACCACGAATAACCATAAATAACGCCAAGCGCCGCAAGGCGCTGAGCAAATGACCACGAATGACCATGAATAACGCGAAGCGCCGCAAGGTGCTGAGCAAATGACCACGAATGACCATGAATAGCGCGAAGTGCCGCAAGGTGCTGAGCAAATGACTACGAATAACCATAAATAACGCGAAGCGCCGCAAGGTGCTGAGCAAATGACAAAAATAACGTGTATTATGCAGAAGCTAAGACGTAAAGTATACATGGCTGCGGGCTACAATACCGTTGCCATGGGCACCGGACGCAGCGAATTCAATCCCAGGAAACCCCGCCCCGGCATTGAACATTATATCCGTGAAGCCGGACAGGGGACGCTGCGGCAGATAGGAGGCGCTCAACATGTGGATGAAGGAGCAATAGGCAATTTCATGGCATCACGCTTCAACAAACAGGGACACCTTGCGGGCTTCATACCGATGATCGATGAAGGGCTTCAATTCAAACCCTGCACACGTACAGAAGGAGCCTGTGCATCGGGCGCACTGGCACTGATGGCGGGAATGCGGTCGGTACTGGCTGAAACAGCAGAAGTGGTCCTTACGGTAGGTGTGGAGGTCCAGAATACGGTCAAGGCTATTTACGGAGCTGATATCCTTGCCGGTGCAGGCTGGTATCAGAAACGGAAGAACGGGCATGCCTATTTTTTCCCGGGACAATTCAGCGACCGGGCCGGAGCCTATTATGCAAAATGCGGACAGGAGCGGGCCCGTAAAGGCATGGGAAGGTGGTTCCGCAATGCGGTGGAAAATGCACGGCTCTGTCCCACAGCCCAGGAATATGAAAACAAAGTGGAGGATTTGGAGGCTTTCTATCACAAGATGAGACTTAACGGCGCAACATTCGTTGACAACCTGAATGTACTGGATTGTTCCAAGGTAACGGACGGTGCCTCTGCCATTGCCATCCTTTCGGAAGAGGGCCTGCAGCGATGCGGTATCCAGAAAGATAAGGCAGTGGAGGTGGTGGGCTGGGCGCAGGCCGAAAGGAACATCACCAATGATCCTCCTGATCTGACGGAACTGACCACCATTAAAAAAGCTGTCGCCCAGGCACTGGAGTCTGCCGGCATCACCATCCATGAGCTGGCTACGATCGAATTGCACGACTGTTTCAGCATTGCCGGCGTCCTGTCGGTGGAAGCCCTTGGATTTGCCAAACCCGGTGAAGGTGCTGATTTCATTGCTGCCGGACATACGGCTCGAGACGGAAAGATTCCCATCAATACAACAGGGGGCCTGATCGGATGGGGTCATCCCACCGGGGGAACAGGCGTACACCAGGCGGTCACCATCTGGGAGCAGCTTACCGGTAATGCCGGCGCCGCACAGATCGAGATCCCGAAAGAACGGCCCTACGGCATGACGATCAACATGGGCGGGGATGACGTGACAGTGGTGGTGATCGTGTATAAAAAGGGGGGGTAGACAGTCGACAGTCAACGGTCAACAGTCAACAGTATATTAATAGCAATTTAACAGTTTAACAATTTAACAGTTTAACAATTTAACAGTTTGACAATTTAACAACGAATAACGCGAGGCCTGAAAGGCCGAGCAAATAACCACGAATAACCATTATTCTATGCCCGAATTCAAAGAGGAATTTAAAGTAAAAGGCCAGGAGCTTCTTGACAAGGTAAAAGATATCATTCATGAAGGGAATATCCGGAGGATCATCATTAAAAATGACGAAGGCAAAACCATCATGGAACTGCCCCTTACTTTTGGGGTGATCGGTGCCGTTTTCGCACCCATCCTGGCCGCAGTTGGAGCAGTAGCTGCGCTGGCAGCTGATTATACCATTGAGGTATACAAGTCGGAAGAGGAACCTGAGGCAAAAAAAGATGAGCAACCGGGTAACTGAGTTGTTCGGGATCCGGTATCCCATCATCCAGGGCGGGATGATCTGGTGCAGCGGATGGGAACTCGCCTCAGCCGTGAGCAACGCCGGGGGACTGGGTCTCATTGGCGGAGGTTCGATGTACCCCGATATTTTCCGGCAGCATATCCGGAAGGCAAAAGCGGCCACACAGAAGCCGTTTGGAGTCAACCTTCCCCTGATCTACCCACCGGTGGATGAAATGGTTAACATCGTGATCGAAGAGGGAGTCAGGATCGTATTTACGTCGGCCGGCAATCCCCAAAAATACACCTCATTGTTTAAGCAGCAGGGTATGGTAGTGGCGCATGTCATTGCCAACCAGAGGTTTGCTATCAAATGTGAGGAAGCCGGTGTGGATGCCATTGTCGCCGAAGGCTTTGAGGCGGGAGGTCATAATGGCATCGAAGAGATCACTACCATGGCGTTGATCCCGCTGATCCGGAAATCCGTTTCGTTACCGCTTATCGCTGCCGGGGGGATTGCATCCGGCCGTGCTATGCTGGCCGCCTTTGCCCTGGGAGCGGAAGGCGTACAGATCGGCAGTCGTTTTGCCGCCTCGGAAGAGTCATCCGCGCACCCGGCTTTCAAACAAAAGATCGTGGATGCCCGCGACGGGGATACCAAACTGACACTGAAAAGCGTCATCCCGGTCAGGCTGATCAAAAATGAGTTCCTCCGGAAGGTCGAGGAACTAGAAGCGAGAGGTGCAACAAGGGAGGAAATGATGGAACTTTTAGGACGGGGCCGGGCCAGGCTGGGGATGTTTGAAGGTAATACGGAAGAAGGGGAACTGGAGATCGGGCAGGTGTCGGCGCAGATCGATACGATCAAGCCGGCGAGGGAGATCGTGGAGGAGATCATGCGGGAATTTCATCAGGCAAAGAGGGAACTGGCAGAGGAAAAGTTTTAGGAGTAAAGGATACGTTCAATGTACCCAACCCCTGCACCCCTCCCCTGCTGGCAGGGGAGGGGACGGAGGAGGGGTATTAGGTAGATTCCCCGGTCATTGCACCGGAATAAAGGTCCAGTCCGGCTATCAATCGGGATACCTTGGGATTCATACATTACATTTAACTACTTAGACCACGGAGGAATAAAGGAGGGCACGAAGGAGTGATGGTTCGTAAGATACAGGTTCAGGGTCATACACTGGGTTATAGGATCATCAAGAAATCTGTCTGGTCACCTGTCTTGGTCTTCCTGCATGAAGGCCTTGGTTGTATCGGTAAATGGAAAGACTTTCCTGATCAGCTTTGCAGGGCGACAGGGCTTACGGGAATTGTCTATGACCGTTACGGGTACGGCACGTCCGATGAACTTCTGGAACCGCGTCAGCCGGATTTCCTGTTTCATGAAGCCTTTGAGGTACTGCCGGAGCTGCTGGAAAAGCTGAACATCCATAAACCTCTGATCCTGGTCGGGCACAGCGACGGTGGTTCCATTGCCCTTTTATTTGCTTCAAAATTTCCGGAACGCGTGCAGGCACTGATCCTTGAAGCTCCCCACGTTAAAATCGAAGACGTATCAGCCCAGGGCCTCAAAGCTGCCATCTGGGCATACCAGTATGGTGACCTGAAAGAACGGCTCCATAAATACCACGGTCCGAATACCGATTCGGCTTTCTGGGGATGGGCCAATGTCTGGACCGATGAACGGGCCGGAGAATGGAACATCGAATCTTACCTGCCTCATATCACAGCACCTCTTCTGTTTATCCAGGGAAGACAGGATGAATACGGAACGGAGGAACAGCTCTGGTCGATCAGTAAACATATCAAAGCACCCATAGAAGCGGAGATCATTCCCGATTGCGGACATATCCCCCATCAGCAGGCGGAGGAGTTTGTGCTGGGGAGGATGGTAGAGTTTATCGGGGGGTTGTTAAGTAGCCGGTAGCCAGTCAGCAGTCAGCAGTCAACAGTCAGTGGACAGCAAGTATGGAATTTGAGTATTGGGATTTGTTTGGAATTTGGATCCTGGTGTTTGGGATTTAACCTTTTTCGTACATTTGCTTCTTTCAACCAATTATTCCTCATGGACTTTGCCTTTACGGAAGAGCAGCGCATGATACAACAGGCTGCGCGGGATTATGCTGAGCGGGAACTGATCAAGGATGTGATCGAACGTGATACCCGGGCAGAGTTTCCTTACGAACATGTGAAAAACCTGAGGGAGCTTGGCTTTTTCGGGATGATGGTCAGCCCGGCCTATGGAGGGATTGGGATGGACACGGTGGGCTACTGTATGGCCATCGAGGAATTTTCTAAGATCGATGCCTCGGTAGGTGTGCTGCTGGCCGTCCACAATTCGCTGGCGTGCGGAGGGATCGAAAAATTCGGCAATGATTTCCAGAAGGGGAAATACCTGCCCTGGCTGGCATCGGGTGAAAAGATCGGGGCGTTCCTGCTGTCCGAGCCGGAAGCGGGATCGGATGCTTCGCGACAAAAGACGCTTGCTGAAGATAAAGGCGATCATTACCTGCTGAACGGCACCAAGAACTGGATCTCCAGTGCCGACAGCGGCTCGGTGTACATCACCGTTGCCCAGACGTATCCTGAACTGGGGCACAAGGGAATCAATGCCTTTATTATCGACAAGGACTCACCCGGCATCTCTCTCGGTCCCCACGAGGATAAGATGGGCATGCGCAGCTCCGACACCCACTCGGTGATGTTCACCGACGTAAAGGTGCCCAAAGAAAACCGCATCGGCGAAGATGGCTTCGGATTCAAGTTCGCCATGAAGATGCTCGAAATAGGTCGTATTGGGATCGCTGCACAGGCGACGGGCATCGCGGCCGGCGCACTGGAACGCTCCCTGAAATATGCGCAGGAACGGAAGGCGTTTGGCAAGCTGCTCATCGAACACCAGGCCATCGCCTTCAAGCTGGCCGACATGTCCGTGAAGGTGGAAAATGCCCGCAACCTGGTCCATAAGGCGGCATGGCTGAAAGACCAGGGCCAGCCATTCGGCATGGCCAGCTCTATGGCCAAGCAGTATGCGGCCGACATTGCCATGGAAGTCACCACAGAGGCGGTGCAGATCCACGGTGGCTACGGCTATGTGAAGGAATATCACGTGGAACGCCTGATGCGCGACGCGAAGGTCACACAGATCTACGAGGGGACGTCGGAGATACAGAAGATCGTGATAGCAAGAGCGTTGGTCAAAGGATGATAAACTGTTAAACTGTTAAATTGTTAAACTGTTAAATTGTTAAACTGTTAAATTGTTAATTTATTGGGGGTATGGTAGAGGGGAGGAAATTTTTAAAACTTAATGATTTAAGTTCATATAAACTAGCTTATAATCTTAGTAATTATATCTGGCAGGTTGTTATCAAATGGAATTATTTTGAGAAAGATACTGTTGGTAAACAATTAGTTAGAGCAGCGGATTCGATATCAGCCAATATTGCGGAGGGATTTGGAAGGTATTCAAAAAAGGATAAGATTAAATTTTTTAGGATCAGTCAGGGATCCATTAAAGAAACCCTCGATTGGAATGAGAAATCGAAAACAAGAGGATTGATCGGCCATGACGAGTATGATAAAATTCTGGCTGAACTGCTCCAATTAGAAAAAGAAATCAATCACTTGATCAAATTTACCAACGAAAAACTTACAATTTAACAATATGACAATATAACAATTTGAGAATAGAACCATGAAGATACTGATTTGCATGAGCAACGTACCTGACACCACGACAAAAGTCAGGTTCAAAGACGGAAATACGGCATTTGATACAACCGGCGTCCAGTGGATCATCAATCCGTGGGATGAACTGGCCCTGACGAGGGCATTGCAGCTGAAAGAAGAACCCGGCAGCGGCATTGAAAAGGTGACCGTGATCACGGTCGGGCTGGCGGATGCCGAACCGACGATTCGTAAAGCACTGGCCATTGGCGCCGATGATGCCATCCGGGTCAACAGCCAGGCAACGGATGCCCATGATGTGGCCCGCCAGATCGCTGAAGCGGTCCGCAATGAGGGCTATGATCTGATCCTGTGCGGGATCGAATCATCCGATTATAATAACTCGATGGTGGGAGGCATGGTCTCTGAGTTTCTGGATATTCCTTCTGTTTCTTCCGTTTCTTCCATTACGGTCGAAAATGGCCATTTTAAAATAAAACGGGAGATTGACGGCGGAAAGGAGACGCTTTCCGTTACGGCTCCTTTCGTGGCCATCGTTCAGAAAGGGATCGCCTTTGAGCCACGCATTCCTTCCATGCGGGGGATCATGATGGCACGCACCAAGCCGCTGAAGGTGGTTGAACCGGTTTTATCCGAGGTGCTGGTGGAGCACATCCGTTACGAGCTTCCACCTGCCAAGGCAAAATGCAGGATGGTTGCGGAAGACAACGTGCGGGAGCTGGTGCAGTTGCTGCACACGGAAGCGAAAGTTATATGAGAGGAGAGAGGAGAAAGGAGAGAGGAGAGAGGAGAAATATTTTTGATATTATTATTCGATTACACCGTAGGTGTTTAACCATTGTAATAAAAAAGATACATTATGTCGGTATTAGTTTATCTGGAGCACTGGGACGGGAAGTTCAAGAAGCTGTCCTATGAACTGGTGTCGTACGCGCATGCAGTAGCCGCGATGCTGGATACGGAAACTGTCGCAGTTTCCATAGGTGACGTGAACGAGACGGAGCTCGCCACACTCGGGAAATATGGTGCCAGCAGGGTGCTGTCCGTCAACGATACACGGCTGAACCAGCTGGTGAACCAGGCCTATGCATCGGTGCTGTATCAGGCAGCCGTCAGGGAGAACGCACAGGTGGTGGTGATGGCCAATAATTTCACCGGAAAGGCTGTGGCGCCAAGACTGTCCGTCAAACTGAAAGCAGGCGTGGGTGCCGGAGTAGCGGGACTTCCTGTTACCGTTGAACCTTTCACTATCCATAAAAAGGCATTTAACGGAAAAGCCTTTGCCACGATCGTGATCAAATCGCCTGTCCGCATCCTTACCCTTTTGCAGAATTCCTTCGGCGTAAAGGAAACCGGAGGCGTTGCCGCTGTGGAGGAATTCCTTCCCGATCTGACGGAACATGATTTCATGACCAGCGTGGAAGAGGTGAACAAGGTCACGGGCAAGATCCTGCTGACCGATGCGGAGGTGGTCGTTTCGGGTGGACGCGGCATGAGAGGTCCGGAAAACTGGGCTCCGCTTGAAGAGCTGGCCCGGGTGCTGGGGGCTGCTACCGCCTGCTCGCGGCCTGTCTCCGACGAAGGCTGGCGGCCGCATGAAGAGCATACCGGACAAACCGGCAAGATCATTGCCCCAAACCTTTACATGGCGTTCGGGATTTCAGGCGCCATCCAGCACCTGGCCGGGGTAAGCTCATCCAAGTTCATCGTGGCGATCAATAAGGACCCCGACGCACCCATCTTTGAGGCGGCGGACTACGGTATCGTGGGCGATGCCATGAAGGTGCTGCCGGAACTGATCGCAGCGGTGAAGGAGATGAAAGGGGAGTAGTGGTTTATTGTCGATTGTCAATTGTCGATTTTAAATTTGCAATATAAATGGAACATTGACAATTGACAATTGACAATTAACTTTCATCATCATTCCTCCACGCGCCTCCGTGAATCCTCGGTGCGCCTCTGTGGTTAAACTAAACTGAAGCCGACCATGGGTTAAGTGTTAGCCAGTATTCAGAATTCAATTTCGAAATCCCTGTCGGGCATGAAATCCTGCCTGAACCAGTAATAGATCCTTTCGTTGGTTTTATTTTCCTGGTAATCCGGAGGGTAGCTGAAACCGGTGATTTGAATTCCCGCCGGTACGGTCAGCTGATAGAACGCTTTCTCAAGTGGCTTACCCCAGTGCTGGGTTGAGGTGAGAATGTACGTGGCATGGTTGCGGACTTTCTGTCGGTAATGGATATGGTACGCCTTTTCCTCACCAGCTTTTAAATGAATAAGGAACGAAAATCCTTTTTCCGACTGATGGATCAGCCGTTGTTCCGTGGAAACGGGGATTTCGGTGACAGAGACGCTATCGGCCGGTTCAGCTCCTTCACCGGCCGGAAAGGGATAAAACAGGACCTGGGTGAGTTCTTTTTGACCTGTGTTCCGGAAATAATACTGGCCATCAACGGTGAAGATCCCATCGTTTATTTCAAAAAGAAGCGACTCCTCAAAGAATTCGAGGGATTGGGAGTGCAACCGGAAGTGGCTCAGGATCAAAATAGCCAGCAATGTGGATGAAACCAGGATGATCCGGAATTTTGCACTCATTCGGTATAGATTAAAGATTATCGGACGCAGGTGGACTTATTTTTCGCTACCACGATCCCGTCCAGCACAAGGCAGCTGATGTATTCGCCAGGGGATACCACAGCCGGGTTGCCGGCCAGGTCCCAATGGTGGAATACCGTCGCGGTGCCCGTTATTTCCTGTCCGATCATCCGGTCATATACTTCCCGGCCTGTCATATCGTACACGATGATCCGTACTTCCTGGTAGTGGGTATCTTCAGGAAGTTGTATGACGAATGTGGTGTTGTCCGAAAACGGATTCGGGAAATTTTTAAATGAAAGTGCAAGAGTCTTCATATTGTCAACGGCTTCAGGCAGCAACACTGTATCCAGGTAATAATTGCACCAGGTCATGGAGTCGGGCTCAATGGTGACAGTTGTATCCAGCAGAGAAGAGTTACTGTGAATGAATGAAATCTCATAATTCCGGCCAAACATAATCTGGGCAAAAAATCCCCCATCATCCGTATAAATGGGATGCAATATCTGTCCAAGTAAATAATTGTTACAATACTTAATTTGAATATCACTTACCGGTTCGAGGTTTTGATCCAGCACCCGTCCGGCAAAAACGCCGGCGGTGGTAGCCTGGAAAAAAGAACTTCCCAGCGTCGGGGAATTATCTTTTACTGTCCAATAATAATCATCGTATCCATCATAGACTAAAGTGGTGACAAATGATTGTCCCGGGAATGGATAGTTGACATCTGAATTCTCTATATCTCCAAAATAGATTGGCCAGCCCATAGACCACCAGTATCCGTCATCCCCTTGTTCAATTTCAATGAAATCGCCAAATTTATTGATCGATAACAATGAAAGCATACTGTCCTGGGTGATGAGGATCCATTCTAATCCATTGAGATCAATTCCCGGTTTAAACTGGGCTGTGTCTGATGAACAAACAATCCGGAAATCGTCAAGATCACTATAAAAATCCTCCGATAAGATCAACTCAATGAACCATTCATTTCCTTCAAAATAAATTTCGCCGAGGTAGGGAGGGGGCGGAAATGGATTTGCTCTCAGCAGAAAGGGGGCCATCAGGCCGAATAAAAAGATAGCTATGAATTTTTTCATGGCACGATTGAATGGAACTCAGGTATAATAAGTATGTAAAGATAATACATTTAATGGGGGAAAACAACTTTTGACCACAGAGGCGCAGAGGGATACATGGAGGCGCACGGAGGGGGAAAAATGAAATATTCTTTTACTACATCCGCTTGATAGGCAGAGTCTGTCAATTGATGAATTTTTGAAATTTCCGCCAGTGTTTCCCCAATTCCCGCCATACCTCTTCAAAATCAGGAATTTCAGTCAATTGATCTGATAGGTGTTCATTCCAATGCCGGGTGAAGATCTGTTTTTTCTTTTCAAGTACAGTTATTAAATCTTTCGGTTCATACCCTTTATGCTTTGCTTTATCATGAAAGCAATAAACTGCATCCTTAATATCCAAACCTTCTTCTACTAATAAATACCAAAGGTCATATAAGTCTCTGGGTGCAGTACGCTGCATTATGGATCGCATTTTTTCAGCAATAACTTCCTTAAGATCGTAACAAAGAATACCGTTATCGCTGTTTTTCCTATCTGAGTATTGGTGGATAATCACTTGTCTATCAGGAATATGACAAATGATTTCATCATAACTGAGATCAACCTTTATATCTTTATTTGCGCCTGCCCCCCCTAGTGGACCGGTATAGGACAAATAAAAAGTAAAATTTCCCGTTTCATGTTGTGTTTCTTCTTTCATAGCTATTGTTATCCGGGATTCCTCACGCACCCAGTCAATTAGTTCCATAAAAGCGGACCGGATTGCTATCAGATCAAAGATTTTTCCAATAAAAGTGAAGTCGAGATCTTCAGAAAACCGATAATTTGGGAAATAAACCTTCCTTAAAACTGTTCCGCCTTTAAAAATCAAATTCTCTCTCAGAAATGGATTATTGGCAATGCCATAACAAATCCATGAGATGACATAATCCTTTTCGATTTGTGTATCCCTGACACCAGCCCTTGCGGCCATGGATTGTATTTCGCCTGGCTTAATCACATTTTCAGGTTCTTATAGCATTAATAGCGTCCTTAAAATCAATATTATCGACGATCTTCCACTTCGAATAGTACTTTCCTTTTTTGAGTAAAGTTGGATCCAATGATACAAAGGAAGAAGTTATTTTTTTTGCAATGAAGTTCAATATCTCAGGAGAAAGTTCCAGTTGATCAACGATAAAGCCCAGGCGTTTATAAACGGATTGTGTATCGTACTTATCCAGATATTCCAGCAATTTATCGGAATTAATTCTATTCCTGCCCTTATACAAAGCCTTGGTAATTTCTATGATTCCTCCTGCATATTTTGGGATATGCAGACAATCAAGAAATGTTTTTTCCAGATCGCTGCAATATACCTGGGAAAAATCATCAATCCAGTGCTTTTTATAGCCAAAGAATCGGTCATTGCTAAACGTAATAAACTCAAAACGAACATTTCTGACCTGCTGAATTTTGGGTTTTATATGCTCTAAGGTAACAATCTGCTCGACTATAGAAGGCTGTGTGATCAATCCATGGATATCCAAAGCACTGTAAAATCCAATATAGTATTCTTTTTTTTGGGCCAATGCCTCTGCCGTCAGGTGCCAGTTTGGGAAATACTTTTCCGGTTTTTGTTCGAATGGGATTGGATGGTATAATCCGTTTTTGATCCTTAAAATCAGTCCTCTTTCTACCATATCACTGACCAACTTCCGGACGGTAATATTATCATTTGACTCAAGAATATTCATCGCATCCTCAAGCGTGAAGAAAGATTTTTCCTGCTCTAAGAGAGACATGAGTAACCGGGATGATTGGAATGAAATATTTTTATTCATATATGTCTGATTTGTGAGATCTAAACTCACAATCTAGACATAAAGATAGGGATAAAAATGTAAAATAATCCTGGAGGGGAAAAATAATTTTTATATTTCTACATTCGGCACAGATTGAAGATTATCGGATGCAGATGGACTTATTTTTCGCTACCACGATCCCGTCCAGCACAAGGCAGCTGATGTATTCGCCAGGGGATACCACAGCCGGATTGCCGGCCAGATCCCAATGGTGGAATACCGGCGCGGTGTCCGTTATTTCCTGTCCGATTATCCGGTCATATACTTCCCGGCCTGTCATATCGTACACGATGATCCGTCCTTCCTGGTAGTGGGTATCTTCGGGAAGTTGTATGACGAATGTGGTGTTGTCCGAAAACGGATTCGGAAAATTTTTAAATGAAAGTGCAAGAGTCTTCATATTGTCAACGGCTTCAGGCAGCAACACTGTATCCAGGTAATAATTACACCAGGTCATGGAGTCGGGCTCAATGGTGACAGTTGTATCCAGCAGAGAAGAGTTACTGTGAATGAATGAAATCTCATAATTCCGGCCAAACATTATTTGGGCAAAAAATCCCCCATCATCCGTAAAAATGGGATGCAATATCTGTCCAAGTAAATAATCGTTACAATACTTAATTTGAATATCACTTACCGGTTCGAGGTTTTGATCCAGCACGCGTCCGGAAAAAACGCCGGCGGTGGTAGTCTGGAAAAAAGAACTTCCCAGCGTCGGGGAATTATCTTTTACTGTCCAATAATAATCATCGTATCCTTCATAGACTAAAGTGTTGACAATTGATTGTCCCGGCAATGGATAGTTGACATATGAATACTCTATATCCCCAAAATAGATTGGCATGCCCAAAGGCCACCAGTATCCGTCATCCCCTTGTTCAATTTCAATAAAATCGCCAAATTTATTGATCGATAACGATGAAAGCATACTGTCCTGGGTGATGAGGATCCATTCTAATCCATAGAGATCAATCCCCGGTTTAAACTGGGCTGTGTCTGATGAACAAACAATCCGGAAATTGTCAAGATCACTATGAAAATCCCCCGATAAGATCAGCTCAATGAACCATTCATCTCCTTCAAAATAAATTTCGCCGAGGTAGGGAGGGGGTGCAAATGGATTTGCTCTCAGCAGAAAGGGGGCCATCAGGCCGAATAAAAAGATAACTCTGAATTTTTTCATGGCAGGATTGAATGGAAATCAGGTATAATAAGTATGTAAAGATAATACATTTAATGGGGGAAAACAATGTTTAACCACAGAGGCGCAGGAGGATACACGGAGGCGCACGGAGGAGGGCAGAGTAATGTAGAAATGTATGGATCAGGTGCCCGCATAGTTTTTATAACTCGCTGGCTTTCCGCAGATGTTTTCCAAATCACTTCATCGCCATCGCCACCAGCTCGGCAATATCGTAATTCTTCATTGTTTCTTCGCGGTTCTTGTACTTGATCCCGTCGGTCATCATCGTCATGCAGAACGGGCAGGCGGTGGCCACAATATCGGCTCCGGTGGCCATGGCATCCTCGATGCGCTCGATGAACACCTCCTTATCGCCCTTCTCGGCCTCCTTGAACATCTGCCCGCCGCCGGCACCGCAGCACAGGGCAAAGCTTTTGCAACGCGCCATCTCCACGTTCGCGGCCGACAGAGCGGACAGGACCTCACGCGGGGCGGCGTACTCGCCATTGGCCCGGCCCAGGTAACAGGGATCGTGATAGGTAATCTTTTTGTTATGCAAGCCATTGCTGTTTAACTGCAGTTTACCGGAACGGATCATATCCCGCAGGAACTGCGTATGGTGGATCACCTCGAATTTTCCCCCCAGGTCGGGGTATTCGTTTTTGAACGTATTGTAATCGTGCGGGTCGCAGGTGATGATCTTTTTCACCTCATATCCCTGCAGGATCTGGATGATCATAAGGGCCTGCATCTGGAAGAGCATTTCATTGCCGGCACGGCGGGCCACATCGCCCGAATCCATCTCCTCCACTCCCAGCACCGCATAATCGGTCCCGAGGTGATGCAGGATCTTCACGAATTCGCGGGTAACCTTCTTGTAGCGGTCGTCGAACGCGCCGGCGCTGCCCACCCAGAACAGGTATTCAGGTTTCTTCCCCTTTGCGAACACATCGGCCATGACAGGGACTTCGATCGGGGCATTTTGACTGTCGTTAAGCTCATTGGCCCACAGCAGGCGGTCTTCGGGAGAGAACTGCCAGGGAGCGCCGTTGTTCTCGATGTTGGTGAACACGGCATTGAGTTCGCCCGGGCCGGCGGCCTGCTCCATGACCAGGTAGCGCCGCATGTCGACGATGAGCGAGGGGTGATTGATGTTCACCGGGCACTCCCGTGCACAGGCATTGCAGGTGGTGCACGCCCAGAGCTCCTCGGCAGAGATGTAATCTCCGATCAGGGATTTTTTATCGGAGTAGGCTCTGTCCCTGATCAGCCCGGGTCCTTTTTCTTTCATCCGTGCCCTCACGTCCATGATGATCTTTCGGGGAGACAGGCGCTTGCCGGTGATGTTGGCCGGACACGAGGCCGTACACCGCCCGCATTCCGTGCAGGTGAGCGAGTCAAGGTAATTTTTCCAGGTAATATCTTCCACATCCAGCACACCGAATCGCGCGGGCGCTTCGGCCTGCCCTTCCGGCGCCGGGGCATACGCGGTGGCCGGATCCATCATCAGCTTTACCTCCTTCGTTACATTCTCCATATTCGGAAGATAGCCGAGGGGTTCCAGCCGGCTTAAAAACACATTCGGTACCGACATGAACACGTGGAAATGTTTTGAGTAGGGTAGCACATTGGCAAAGATGAAGATCAGCAGGATATGCGACCACCAGAAGATCTCGTGCCAGGTGTGGGCTGATTTTACAGATAAATGCGCGAATGCCGGAAAACCGGCGATCCATGAACTGACGGGGAATACACCTTTGATCTCATGAAAGAGAAGATGGGAACTGACCAGGTAAAAAGTGTTCATTCCCACCAGGGAGACCATGAGCAGGAGGATCAGGGTCAGGGCGATGTTGGCGTCTGCGTGGGAGGTATGCTTCATTTCGATCCCGGTAAAGCGTTTGATATGCAGGAAGATACGTCTTACAAGGAATGCCAGGATCACGATCCCGATGATCAGTGCGAAAAGATCGGCCAGCGCGGTGATCGCATCGTAGACCGGTCCCAGAAAGGAAAGTGCCCTTTCCGTGCCGAACAGCCCGTCGATCACCATCTCGATGCTCCCGATCAGGATTACCAGGAAGCCCCACCAGACCAGCGCATGCATGAAGCCGATCACAGGTTTGCGCAATATTTTGGTTTGCCCGAATGCCACCTTCAGCATCAGTGAAATGCGTTTTCCCCAGTTTCCGACAGGAAAGGACTTTGTCAGTCGGAAATATCGTACAATGGGAGTGATGGTATAGACAAAACTGCCCAGGGTGATGGCGAGGGCAACGGCGAAGAGGATTTGTTTCAGCATAGCGACGTTGGTTTGGAAAGTCACACAAGGATAGGGAAAAAATTCCAAATCACAAATTCCAAATTCCAAACAAAATCCAAATTCCAAATTCCAAACTTAAAGCTTGTCGCTAAAATAACCATGAATAACTATGAATGACGCGAGGCGCCGAAGGCGCCTCGCAAATGACCACAAATAACCATGACCTCAACTGATTGTACGGAAGTAGTCAATCGTCCTTTTCAATCCTTCTTCCAGCGGTACCTTTGGCGACCAATTCAGTTCCTTTTTTGCCAGGGAAATATCGGGCTGCCGTTGCATGGGATCATCCGGGGGTAACGGTTTGTGGACGATTTTAGACCTGGAGCCGGTCTGACTGATGATTTTACTGGCCAGCTCAAGAATCGTAAATTCATTGGGATTGCCTATATTCACCGGGCCGGAGAACTCATCCCGCGAGGCCATCATTCGGACCATGCCCTCAACCAGGTCGTCGACATACTGGAAGCTGCGTGTCTGCATGCCGTCACCGTAAATGGTGATGTCATCGTTTTTCAGGGCCTGAACGATGAAGTTGGATATTACCCTTCCATCATGCGGATGCATGCGTGGGCCGTACGTGTTGAAGATGCGTACGATCTTGACTTTAACGCTGTTTTGTCTGTGATAATTGACAAATAGGGTTTCTGCCGCGCGCTTACCTTCATCATAACAGGCCCGTTCACCAATGGGATTCACATGTCCCCAGTAAGTTTCCACCTGGGGATGGATCTGGGGATCACCATAGACTTCACTGGTGGATGCCTGCAGGATCTTTGCCTTGATCCGCTTTGCGAGGCCGAGCATATGGATGGCTCCCATGACGGAAGTCTTGACGGTTTTGATTGGATTGTACTGGTAATGGATGGGTGACGCCGGGCAGGCCAGGTTGTAGATCTCGTCCACTTCGATGTAAAAGGGCGTGGTCACATCATGGCGGATCAGTTCAAAATAGGGATTGGCCAGCAGATGCACCACATTCTGTTTCTGCCCGGTGAAATAATTGTCAAGGCAAATCACTTCATGACCATCATTCAGTAGCCGCTCGCACAGGTGGGACCCTACAAACCCGGCACCGCCGGTGACTAAAACCTTTTTTCTGATCATTAAATTAATATTGACAACAATAAATTATTTTAATGTATTTATACCAATACAGAAATAGTCAAAGCCATTGCGTTTCATCTCAACCCTGTCATAAATATTCCGTCCGTCGAAAATGGCAGGTGTCCGCATCCGTTCTTTGACGGTCATAAAATTTGGGACCCGGAATTCGGGCCATTCGGTGACCATCACCAGGCCATCGGCATCCTCAAGGGCTTCATAGGGATCTTTACAGTAGGTGATGCTTTCGCCCAGGTATCGTTTGGCTTCCTTCATGGCAACCGGATCATAGGCCCTGACCCGGGCGCCGGCAGTGAGTAATTTTTCGATGATGACCAGTGAGGGTGCTTCCCGCATATCATCGGTCTGGGGTTTGAACGACAATCCCCAGATGGCAAAGGCCTTGCCGGTGATGTCACCGGCAAAATATTTCATAATCTTGTTGAAAAGGACAGATTTCTGATCCTTGTTTACGGCCTCAACGGCTTTCAGTACCCGGAGCTCATATTTATTCTCCTCGGCGGTACTGATGAGTGCTTTAACATCTTTTGGAAAGCAGGATCCGCCATAACCGATCCCTGGGTAGATGAATTTCGGACCAATGCGCGTATCGGAACCAATCCCTTTTCGCACCATGTTGATATTGGCGCCCACGATTTCGCAGAGGTTGGCCATATCGTTCATGAAGCTGATCTTGGTGGCCAGCATGGCATTGGCCGCGTACTTGGTCATTTCAGCGGAGATAATGTCCATGAAAATGATTGGATGCCCATTCAGGGTGAAGGGTTTATATAACCTTTTCATCAGATCTTCCGCCCTTGGTGAATCCAGTCCGATGACAATGCGGTCAGGTTTTAGGAAGTCTTCAATGGCTGCACCTTCCTTTAAAAATTCAGGATTGGATGCCACGTCGAACGGGATGGCAACCTTTCGTTTTTCGAGTTCACCCCGGATGGCAGTTCTGACCTTGGTGGCTGTTCCGACCGGGACCGTACTTTTGGTGACCACCAGCAGGTAGTTGTTCATGTATTTTCCGCACTCACGGGCAACTTCCAGCACATAGCGGAGGTCAGCGCTGCCGTCCTCCCCGGGAGGAGTCCCCACCGCGATAAAGACGACGTCACACTCCTTCAGGGCCTCTTCTGTGCTGGTCGTAAACCGTAACCGATCCTTGTTCATATTCCGAAGCACCATCTCTTCGAGCCCCGGTTCAAAAATGGGAATGATCCCCATTTTCAGGTCTTCAATTTTTTTCTGGTTAACATCAACACAAACGACGTCAATGCCAACTTCGGCAAAACATGCCCCTGTGACCAGGCCGACATAACCGCTTCCAACGATTGTAATTTTCATTCTCCGGGGAAATTGTTGATAATAAGAAGACAAATATAACGTAATTTTACCCGATGGATTGCATTAATTCTTTTTCTGGTCACAACCGGCAAGAACAATAAAGGTCATCGATGAAAAAAATACTGGTGACGGGAGGCACAGGCTTTATTGGTTCTCATACGGTGGTCGAGTTGCAACAAATTGGCTATGAGGTTGTTGTTGTTGATAACCTTTCCAACTCCTCCGCCAGTGTGCTTGACAATATTGCAAGTATAACAGGGATCAGGCCTGCTTTTGAGCAATTTGACCTGGTAGACCGGGCACGGACGACTGATTTTTTCAAACGTCATCATGATCTTTCGGGTGTGATCCATTTTGCCGCTTTTAAGGCAGCTGGCGAATCCATGTCAAAACCGCTCGAGTATTACCGGAACAATGTGGTGTCGCTGGTCAATATCCTGGAGGGCATGCGCGACAATGGAATTCGTGATATCGTATTCAGCTCCTCGTGTACGGTATACGGTCAGCCCGATCAGCTGCCGGTCACGGAAGGTGCCCCTCTCAAGCCAGCCTGGTCGCCTTATGGCAATACAAAACAGATCTGCGAGGATATCCTGCGGTTCTCTTCCCTGCTGTTGTCTGTCCGTACCATTTCCTTGCGTTATTTCAATCCGATCGGTGCCCATGAGTCTGCCCTGATAGGTGAACTACCGCTGGGTGTGCCGAACAACCTCGTTCCGTTCATCACCCAGACGGCGATCGGTAAACGGGAGTGCCTGCCTGTTTACGGGAATGATTATGATACCCCGGATGGCACGGCAATCCGTGATTATATCCATGTGGTGGATCTTGCGCAGGCTCATCTGATTGCGGTCGAACGAATGATCAACGGAAAGTGCAAAGCGGACATGGAAGTCTTCAATCTGGGTACGGGAGAAGGTTATACGGTCATGGAGGTGATCCGGTCGTTTGAAAGGGTAAGCGGCGTAAAGCTGAATTACAAAATCGTATCCCGCCGCTCTGGGGATGTGGAAAAAGTATGGGCAGATACGCACCTGGCCAACGAAGAACTGGGATGGAAAGCCAAAAGAACCCTGGACGAGATGATGCTTTCCGCCTGGAACTGGGAAAAAGCCCTTGCCCGCCGGTAATTAATGACCATGAATGATAGTCAGCAGTCAGCAGTCAGCAGTCAACAGTCAACAGTCTCCAGTCAGCGTAAATAACAATAAATGACTATGAATGACCATGAATAACCATGAATAACCACAAATAACCTTATTCCATAATCCATTACCCTATGTCATCCATTTTACTCACCGGCGGAGCCGGCTTCATCGGTTCCCATCTCGTCAGATTACTGGTCCATAAATATCCGGAGATCTTTATTGTCAATTTTGACAAACTTACCTATGCCGGGAACCTGGCTAACCTTACCGATATTGAACACATGCCCAATTATCGTTTCGTCAAAGGGGATATTGTGGATGAGGAATGTGTTTTTTCCACATTTGAGACATTCCATTTTGACGGCGTTATCCACCTTGCCGCAGAATCGCATGTCGACCGTTCCATTGTCAGTCCGAAGGAGTTCATCATGACCAATATTGTCGGCACGGTCAACCTGCTGAATGCTGCCAGGCATTCCTGGAATGGGCACTATGAGGGAAAAAGGTTTTACCATGTTTCCACGGATGAGGTATATGGTTCGCTGGGTGATGAAGGAAAATTCCTGGAAACCACCCCCTATGATCCCCGGAGCCCTTATTCGGCATCCAAGGCCAGCAGCGACCACCTGGTCAGGGCCTATTACCATACCTACGGATTACCGGTCGTGATTTCCAATTGCTCCAATAATTACGGTCCCAACCAGTTTCCGGAAAAACTTATTCCATTGATAATCAACAATATAAGACACAACAGGCCTTTACCGGTCTATGGGAAAGGGCTCAATGTGCGCGACTGGCTGTACGTGGAGGATCATGCAAAAGCCATCGACCTGATCTATCAGAAGGGGAAAAATGGTCAGACATACAACATTGGGGGCAACAACGAAAGACAGAACATTGACATTGTAAGAACACTTTGCCGGATTATGGACCAGAAGCTGGGCAGAAAAGAAGGAGAGAGCGAAAAGCTGATCACTTTCGTGACCGACCGGGCAGGTCATGATTTCCGGTATGCCATTGATTCCACCAAATTACAGAGCGAACTGGGCTGGAAGCCTGAGGTAAAGTTTGATGAGGGGTTCGAACAGACCGTCGACTGGTACCTGGCCAACCAGAAATGGCTTGATGAAGTGACTTCGGGGAGTTATCTGCTATACTACGATAAGATGTATAAGGGGCGTTGACGCGGTATAAATTCCAAATCCCAGGATCCAAAATCCAAACAAATTCCAAAGACCAAATCCCAAAACTGTCTGACCCGACCTGCAATTCCGCTTCGCGGGATCTCGCTGCGCTCGACCTGTAACTATTTAATGATGATGATTTTCCGGATGCAGACATGATCGTCCAGAAAAAGTTTCAGGAAATAGATCCCTTCCGCCACACTTTTAAGATCAAGGATCATCATGGGTTCTACGCTGGTTTTTTTATTCAGCATCCGAATGATATTACCGGGAGGATCATACAGGATTGCTTCTAATTCACGGCAGGTGACGTCAGGTACGATATACAGTTTGTCTGAAGCGGGTACAGGATAAAGGGTAACCGGAGCATCCTGTTCCAATTCTTCCGTTCCCACATACACCATGTGGGTCACGGAATCCTGTCCGCAATCGTTATATACGTGCAACACCACGTTGTATTCGCCTGTTTTATTAAAAGAGTGGACCGGATCGGGAAGATCGGATCCGGAGCCATCCATGAAATCCCACGACAGGGAATCCGCCTTGAGGCTGGTGTTGTAAAAATAAATTTCTATACCATGGATCTCATAATAGAATGCCGCTTTCGGGAAGATGCAGACCTCCACCATCGTTGTGGTTGTATCGGTGCATGCCCCCCTGCGAGCGATCAACGTAACCGGATAGATCCCATCCTCCTGGTAGTAATGTTCGGGTGAGGTCTCCGTGGAGGAATTACCATCCCCGAAGTCCCATCGCCAGAACTTTGCTTTTTCAGACTGGTCGAACAGCATCAGGTGTCCCCACGGGGACAGATCATACGTAAATGAGGCTGTGGGAATCTCACAGATATGGATGATGTCTGAGGCTGCATCGGTTCCGGAAAGCCCGTATGCTTTCAGTACAACCTGGTAATCCTTTTCAATAGAATAAACGTGTGACGGATTTGGCTCATCGGAGGTCGTACCGTCTCCAAAATTCCAGTAAACCGCACTTTCGCCTGAAGAAAGGCTGGTGAACTGCACCTCATAGACATCCTTTATTTCATAGGTAAAGGCAGCAGTGTTGTGATGACTGTAAACAACCCAGGCATATTCCTTAATGACAATGTCTGAATAAGAAGGCACGCTCATTTTGATCCAACCGATAAGGGTATCCGATCCATCAAACATAATCAGTCCGGCATACCTGTCTTCAGCTCCTGTCCAGTAGCCTTCTTCAAAATCCGGCGGTTCATCGTGATACACATAATGACTCAGATAGCTTTGCTGGGATACCAGTGAGTCGTAAAAAGCAAGGGGATCGCCATAGTTGAATCTGTTGACCAGAAAATTGGAGACCGGCTGGGATGAGATGATCCGGTTGGCGGCAGTGGTACCGCTGATGGAAGCGCTCCGGGTGTAGGAAGCCATTGCGCCGCTGAAATAGCAATAGAACCGGTAATCCTCCGTTCCATCCCCGTTCAGATCCAGGTAATGCTCATCGCTGCTGTCCCATTCTGCCACAACCGTTATATCAGGTTCCGGATCCACAAAATGAACAGGGGGAATATCCGTTTGCCCGGCAAACAGGTAATTTGGGGTTGACAAAATTAAAAGGTTGGAAGGTTCAGAGAGGGTATTCTGCCCTGTTAATGTATCCGCTGCCACACACAGTACAAAGACATGATATTTTTCCTCTTCGGGGATAGGATTGCCATTGACATCGGTGGAGGACTCCTCCAGTTGGATGGATACAATTGAATCAGAAGGAGTTATAGCCGTATAATGCTCAATAAGGTTTGCTGCTTCCAGATTGAAGGTACCGACCATCTCCTCCGGGGTGACCATGATCCTGTATTCCGGGATCGTATCTTCACCCGCCGTAATTTGAAAAGAAACGCAAATATCTCCCGCATTGCCTTTATTTCCGCAATCCGTGGCCAGCAGCCCTGTCACAGTATCCACCTGGGCGAAGAGCCTGAGCGGTGACACTCCCGTCAGGAGGCCCATTGTTATCATCAGTATCCTGAAATTCATGGGTTCAAAATTAGGCATAATGCGGGTATATAATGCTCAATGGTGGTAAATGTTCACTGGTCAGCGGTCAGCAGTCAGCCCCTCCCCAACCCCTCCCCACCCGGGGAGGGGCAAGGGGTGGGGTGGATGTCATTGCGTTACAAAGCTTGAACCGCTACGCGGTAATCGTGGATCAAGATCCATTCTCAGGCTCTACAGCCCTTTCGTAACAATGTTTTGGAATTTGAATCCTGGGATTTATTTGGAATTTGGATCATGGAATTTGGGATTTACCCTATCTTTGTCTGAACAGTTCATTTTCCCATGACCGATCCCAAACCGTACAAACCTCAAAACCACATCCGGATCGTCACCGCCGCGTCGCTTTTCGACGGACATGACGCGGCCATCAACGTGATGCGGCGTATCCTCCAATCCACCGGCGCCGAAGTGATCCACCTGGGACATAACCGCTCCGTGGCAGAGATCGTCCAGTGCGCCATTCAGGAAGATGTGCAGGCCATTGCCGTTACCTGCTACCAGGGAGGGCACATTGAATTCTTTAAATATATGTACGACCTGCTGCAGGAAAATGAGAGCGGACAGATCAAAATTTTCGGTGGTGGAGGCGGGACCATCCTGCCTCATGAGATTGATGAGCTGCATGCCTATGGCATCGCCGGGATCTACTCTCCCGACGATGGACGGAAAATGGGACTGCAGGGAATGATCAACGATGTAATGGAAAAATGCGATTTCCCGACCGGATCCGATGACCATATTGATATACAAAAAATTATTGCCAGGGATTACCGCTCCATCGCGCATCTGATCTCAGCAGCGGAAAATTTCCCCGAGTCGGTCGGGGAGATCATCGGAACCCTTCAGGAAGTAAAAAAATGCAAACAATCGCCTGTGCTGGGCATCACCGGCACGGGAGGATCCGGAAAATCCTCACTGATCGATGAGATCGTCAGGCGCTTTTTGATCGATTTCCCGGAGAAAAGGATCGCCATCATCTCGGTGGATCCCTCCAAGCGTAAATCCGGCGGCGCCCTACTGGGTGACCGCATCCGGATGAACTCCATCCACCACCCCCGCGTGTACATGCGCTCCCTGGCAACGCGTCAGTCAAACCTCGCACTATCCAGGTACGTGAAGGACGCCCTGTGCATCGTACAGGCAGCCGGCTTCGACCTGATCCTCCTCGAAACATCGGGCATCGGCCAGTCGGATACGGAGATCATCGACCACAGCGACGTCTCCATGTACGTGATGACCCCCGAATACGGAGCCGCCACCCAGCTGGAAAAGATCGACATGCTGGACTTTGCCGATATCATCGCACTGAACAAGTTCGACAAGCGCGGTTCGATGGATGCCCTGCGCGATGTGAAAAAGCAATACATCCGCAACCACCTGCTCTGGAACGCCGATCCCGATACCATCCCTGTCTACGGTACGGTCGCCTCCCAGTTCAACGATCCGGGTGTGAATAACTTCTATAAGAATCTTATTCATCTCATCGAGAATAAAACAGGGATCAGCTTTACCACCACGGCAAGGATCATCCCCGAACTTTCCGAAAAGATCTTCATCATCCCTCCCAACCGGATCCGTTACCTGGCCGAGATTGCCGATACGGTCCGCAACTATAACTGCTGGTCGGAAGACCAGGCCGACATTGCACAAAAACTTTACAGCCTGAAGACATCTATTGATTCTCTCAGCGATACCATTCAGGATAAACCGGTCAGGGACCGGCTGGCAAAACTGTATCATGATCATGAGCTGAAGCTCGACGGTGCCAGTAAAAAGGTGCTGGAAACATGGGAGGAGAAGAAAAAGTGTTATCGGGATCCGCATTTTATCTATAAGGTCAGGGAAAAGGAGATCAAGGTGGAGACCCATTCGGAGTCGCTTTCCCATCTGAAGATCCCGAAGATCGTATTGCCGGGATACAAAGCATGGGGGGATATCCTGAAATGGAACCTTCGTGAGAACGTACCGGGTGAGTTTCCGTATGCTGCCGGGGTGTTCCCTTTTAAGCGCGAGGAGGAAGATCCCACCCGCATGTTTGCGGGGGAGGGCGGCCCGGAACGCACCAATAAGCGGTTCCATTATGTTTCGTACGGCATGCCCGCCGTGAGGCTTTCCACAGCTTTCGATTCGGTCACCCTCTACGGCAACGATCCACACATCCGGCCGGATATTTACGGTAAGATAGGTAATTCCGGCGTATCCATCTCCTGCCTGGATGATGCGAAAAAGCTGTATTCCGGTTTTAACCTGTGTAATCCGAAGACCTCCGTTTCGATGACCATCAACGGTCCTGCACCCACCATGGTGGGATATTTCATGAATGCGGCCATCGACCAGCAGTGTGAGCTGTACATCCATGAACACGGACTGGTGGAGGAAGTTACCCGGAAGATTGAAGCGATCTATCAAAAAAAAGGAACCCGCCGACCCCAGTACCAGGGAGACCTTCCCAGGGGGAACGACGGGCTGGGTCTGCTGCTGCTGGGAATCACCGGGGACCAGGTCCTTCCTCCGGATGTATATGAAAGGATCAAGGCGCATACGCTGCGGACGGTCAGGGGCACGGTGCAGGCGGATATCCTCAAGGAGGACCAGGCGCAGAACACGTGCATCTATTCGACGGATTTCTCCCTGAAGCTCATGGGTGACATCCAGGAGTATTTTATCAAACATAACGTCCGCAATTTCTATTCTGTTTCCATTTCGGGATATCATATCGCGGAAGCAGGTGCAAATCCGATCTCCCAGCTGGCCTTCACGCTGTCCAACGGATTTACGTACGTGGAGTATTATCTCTCACGGGGAATGAAAGTTGACGATTTTGCGCCTAACCTGTCGTTCTTTTTCTCCAATGGCATCGATCCGGAATATTCGGTGCTCGGGCGCGTGGCACGGCTGATCTGGGCCAAGGCGATGAAGCTGAAATACGGCGCTAACGATCGTTCCCAGAAGCTGAAATACCACATCCAGACATCGGGTCGTTCACTCCATTCCCAGGAGATCGACTTCAACGACATCCGTACCACGCTGCAGGCACTTTATGCCATTTATGACAATTGCAACTCGCTGCACACGAATGCCTATGACGAGGCCATCACGACTCCGACCGAGGAATCGGTGCGCCGGGCCATGGCCATCCAGCTGATTATCAACCATGAGCTGGGGCTGGCCAGGAACCAGAATCCGCTGCAGGGATCGTTCATCATCGAGGAGCTGACCGACCTTGTCGAAGAAGCCGTATTATCCGAGTTCGACCGTATCGCCGAGCGCGGCGGCGTGCTGGGCGCCATGGAAACCATGTATCAGCGGGGCAAGATCCAGGAAGAGTCGCTGTATTATGAACACATGAAACACAGCGGGAAACTTCCGATCATGGGAGTGAATACCTTCCTTTCGTCGAAAGGGTCGCCCACGGTAACGCCGGGCGAAGTGATCCGCGCAACCGTGAAAGAAAAGAAATACCAGATCTCCATGCTGAAGGAGCTCCATAAAACACAGGCGGAGAAAGCAGGCAAGGCATTGCAGGATCTTCAGCATGCTGCCCTGAATAACCGGAATGTGTTCGAGCAGCTCATGGAATGCTCAAAATATTGTTCCGTTGGGCAGATCACCGGTTCCCTGTTCGAAGTCGGTGGCCAGTACCGAAGAAATATGTAAATTATTACCATTATGGCTGATAGAAAAATTCTTATCGTTTATCCTGAGCCACAGGAAACACGGGTGGCTGTGTACCTGGGAACCGAGCTCATCTTTCTGAAGACCCTCAAGCATTCATCTCAGGAACTTGCCCGTTTTAAAGATATCATTGATCAGAAAAACTGGCGCAAGGATCTGATCTGGAAAGAACTTAAAGAAAATGATATCAATACGGATCTCATCGAAATGGTCATGGGCATGAGCGGATTGATCAAGCCGTTGAAATCGGGGATCTATGAGATCAATGACCGGATGAAGGAGGATCTTCGTATCGGACTGATGGGTAAGCATGCAGTGAATCTTGGAGGATTGATTGCAGCTGAAATGGCAGAGTCACTGGGGAAAAAGGCTTATATCATGGATCCGATCGTGGTGGATGAGCTGGACGATGTGGCCCGTGTTTCGGGGCATCCCCTGTTCCAGCGGAAATCCATTTTCCATGCGCTCAGCCACAAGTTTGTTGCAAAAAAATATGCCCGTTCGATCCACCGCAAGTACGAAGAGCTCAACCTGGTGGTGGTTCACATCGGCAGTGAAGGGATCTCTGTAGGTGCACACAAGCAGGGCAGGGTGATCGATGTGAACAATACCTTTGACGGAGATGGACCGTTCTCCATTTCCCGTACTGGCAGCCTTCCCGTGGGGGACCTGGTCAGGATGTGCTTTAGCGGTAAGTATACCGAAGAGGAAATGATCCGTATGATCACGGAAGGTGGTGGATACGCGGCGTATCTTGGCACAAGCAACATTAATGAGATTGACAAACGGATCATGTCGGGCGACGACACGGCAACCTTCTATTCCTATGCCCTGGCTTACCAGGTGGCCAAGGAAATCGGTGCCATGGCCACGGTACTGGAAGGGAATGTGGATGCGATCCTGTTATCCGGAAATATTTTCAACAGTCAGCGGTTCATTAAAAATGTAACCAGCCGTGTCAGCAAGATCGCCGATGTGATGCTGTATCCCAGCGTCAATAACTTCGAGGCGCTGATGATGTCGGGGATCAACATCATGAATGGGGAAGCGGAGGTGCTTGAATATATCTGATTAAGTGATTAACAGATATCTGATATCTGATTTGATTTGCGATTTTAATCAAAAATCAAATATCGGTTAATCGTTAATCAGATATCATCATCTCCCTGTCAGTTCTTTGGGGATGCGTCCATTGCGGATGGCTTCGGAGCGGAGGCGGCGCCCGACGATCTTTTCGACCATCCGGCCGATATCCAGCACCTTATCCACGTTCACCTGCGTATCAATGCCCATTTCGTCCATCATTACCACCATATCTTCGGTGGTGACAAGACCTACGATGTTTGGATCGTCATAGTAATATTTTCCTGTTCCGGCAACGGGGTAACCGTCGAAGAAGTTGGCTGGCTGGCCACCGATACCGCCCATGGTACTTTCGAAGTTGGTCATGCCGGTCTGCAGGGCTGCCAGCACGTTGGCCAGTCCCCATCCGCGGGTAGTGTGGAAGTGGACAATATGCTTTTCCGGTGTAGGAATAGCATCCAGCAGCATCGAATAGTATTTGTAGACCCGGTCGGGGGATGCGGAGCCGTCATGGTCAGCATGTTCCACGTCGTCGGCGCCGATATCGAACCAGCGTTTGGTGAATTCGATGGCTTTCGACATCTCCGTGGGGCCTTCGATGGGGCAGCCCCAGATGGTACTGACGGTGCCGTTGACCAGGATGCCCGCATCATGCGCTTTTGGGATCCATTCTTCCGACATCTTCCAGTAATCGGCCAGACTCAGCCCGGAGTTGCGGACGTGATGCGACTCGCTGGTGGAGACCATAAGCAGGATACGGTCGGGGCCAAAGCCTTCCTGTCGGGCCTGGATCGCTCGTTCGATGGCTTTTTCGCGGATGGTGATGGCCGTCAGCACCACATCCTGCAGCTTATCTTTTACTTTTTTGCTGTTCCGGATCCCCTTGAACAAGGCATCGGCGTCCCTGAACTGGGGCATCCCCCTGGGATTGCCGAGGTTGGTTACCTCGATGTATTTGAATCCGGCCAATATCAGCTGTTCCAGGATCCAAAGCTTGGCTTCGGTCGGGATGAACTTTTCTTCATGCTGAAAACCGTCGCGTACGGTTATGTCGCCGATGGTTACTTTTTTGGGGTAATTCATCATGGGATACGTTGTTAGGGATTAAAAAATAAAGATTTGTAATTGTTCCTGCTTGAGGGTTTAAAGATAGTAAAAAAGACGGATACGGAATGAGGGGAGGGAGATCAGGGAAAAATTTTCCATAAATGGAACGCTGATGACGCAGATAAGATGTGGATTATTGCTGATTCAAGCATGGTGAATCCTATGTGCTGTTAAATTCCATTATATGGACCCCAGGGAATAAATAAAATGGTACTAAATATACAGAATTTCAAAATACTTATCAACAGAACATCTTGTTGTATATCAGGGTAATAAATCAAATTAAATAGTACATCGTACCTGTTATGTAAAAATTTATGATTGTTTTTTGATTATTTTGAATTATTTTTGCAGCAAATCTTTTATGTAACAGAAATGGATTTTCGCAAAATTAAACTGAAGGATCTTGCTAAAATCAGTTCAGGTTATTCATTTCGTGAAAAGATAGTGAATAATCCTGAGGGTAATGTATTTGCAATTCAAATGCGTGATATTTCCGATGACAGAACAACCATATGTCAAATCCCACATAAAGTGTTCATTGATAAATTGGACCATAAACATCTGCTTGGCAGGGGAGACATTTTGTTTGCCGCTAAAGGATCAAATAATTATGCTGTTTATTATGATATGGAATATTCACCGGCAGTTGCAGCATCGGCTTTTTTTATCATCAGATCCGACAAGAAGAAAATATTTCCCGAATACCTGTATCATGTGATCAACTCACCGATTGGACAAACGTATTTACATTCCAATCTGACCGGAACCTATATCCCAAATATAAATAAAAGTGTTCTGATAGAAATGAAAATACCGGTACCTCCCCTGGCAATACAACAAAAGATTGTTAAGTTTTTAAGCCTGTTTCAAAAAGAAACAGAGCTTCTTCAGAAAATTGCGTCTAAGCGCAAACTGATTCTGAACGAACAAACTAATAATATTTTAACAGGAAAAATACAGTTTCAAGATGGAAAATAACACCAAACGCCCGACACAGGAACAGATCAACAAGACCCTTTGGGAAGCCTGCGACACCTTTCGCGGTGCATTCGATTCCTCTGAGTATAAAAATTATATCCTGGTATTCATGTTCATAAAATACCTGAGCGATGTGTGGAAGGATACATATGAGGATTATAAAAAGAAATACGGCCAGGATGAGGAATTGATCCGGCGCAAGATGAAACGGGAACGGTTTGTTCTTCCTGAGAACTGCAACTTCGATTATATCCATGAGCACCGGAACGATCCGGATATTGGCGAAAAGATCGATAAAATCCTGGCTAGGATCGAGGATGAAAACATAGCAAAACTGGAAGGCGTATTCCGGAATATCAGTTTCAATTCCGAAAAGCTGGGCCAGACAAGAGACCGTAACCGCAGGTTACTAAATCTGATCAACGATTTTGCAAAACCCGTGCTGGATTTCCGGCCTTCTGTACTGGGCAACAAGGAAGATATCATAGGGAATGCATACATGTACCTTATCGAGCGGTTTGCTTCCGGGGCCGGTAAAAAGGGAGGCGAATTTTATACCCCGCATGAGGTTTCGGTCGTGCTGGCCAAACTGATGAGCCCCAAACCGGGAAGCCGTATTTGTGATCCGGCCTGCGGCTCAGGCTCTTTGCTGATCACGGTTTCTGAAGAAGTGAAAGAAGAGGATGGTACGCTCTCCCATAATTACGCACTTTACGGACAGGAAAGCAATGGTGAAACCTGGGCTTTGAGCAAGATGAACATGTTCCTCCACTCCATCAATGCCGCACAAATTGAATGGGGCGATACGATCAACAATCCCCGGTTGCTGGAAGGAGATCACCTGATGAAATTTGATGTAGTGGTCGCCAATCCACCTTTCTCACTGGACAAGTGGGGACATGAAAATGCAGATGCTGACCGCTTTAAACGGTTCCTTCGCGGTGTGCCTCCGCGAACGAAGGGAGATTATGCATTCATCCTCCACATGATTGAAACGGCAGAACCAACTGCCGGGAAAGTGGGCGTGATCGTCCCGCATGGGGTTTTATTCCGTGGAAGTTCCGAAGGGGCAATCCGCAAGAAGCTGATCGAGGAAAACCTTCTCGAAGCGGTTATCGGTCTGCCTACGAATCTATTTTATGGTGTTGGCATTCCTGCAGCTATCCTTGTCTTTAATAAAGGCAAAGGGGAGAACACGGATGTGCTTTTCATCGATGCCAGCAGGGATTATGAGGAGGGGAAAAAGCAGAACAAGCTCCGGCAAAAAGATATTCAGCATCTTGTGGATGCCTACCGGAAATTTGAAAATGAGGAAAAATTCGCTTACTGTGCAACGCTTGATGAAATTAGGGGAAACGACTATAACCTGAATATCCCGAGGTATGTGGATACGTTTGAAGAGGAGGAAGAGGTGGATATTTTGGCTGTACAAAAGGAGATAGAAGGACTGGAAAAAGAATTGGAACAGGTCAGGAAAGAGATGACGGACTATCTAAGGGAATTGAACTTAATAAAATAATGGAAAGACAGGGTGATCCAAACAATAATATCATTACATTTGCACGATATCTTTTAATATGTTATCAAGCAAATATTATAATATTATATTTTAAAACAGTTACATAGTGATTTATAATATGTAAAGTTATGAATGAATTAGTCCATTATATTTCCGATGTTCTGGGGATTCATTGTAATGTTGTCCCAATACCTGATAATGAACTTGAAAGGCTACCTTTATTTATGAAACATGAATACGATTTTATGAAAGGTGATATTTCAGGTCATGAGATACTTTTTATAAAACCCAAAAAGGGTGTTGAAATAACTGCCGTTAAACTTAGAAAGCATCTTGACATCGCCAGTAAGGCATTAAAAAAAACATCCGTGTACGTCATTGAATCCCTGGAAGGCTACAATAGAAAACGATTAATAAATAAGAAGGTGCCATTTGTCGTGCCGGGTAAACAAATGTACATGCCTGATTTATTGATTGATTTGAAAGATTTTGCTGTAGTAAGGAAGCAAAAACCTGAAACTATGACTCCTGCGGCTCAGCTCCTCTTATTATATCATTTGCAGGTAGAGCAGCTGGAAGGAATGAATATGAAAAGCATTGCAAGAAAACTTGGATATGGAGCCATGACTATTACAAGGGTGGCCAATTACCTGAAAACTGAAAACATTTGCAAGATTGAAGGAACAAAGGAGAAGTACCTGCTTTTTGATAAAACCAGACAGGCTCTCTGGAAAGAAGTGGAACCACATATGTTCAACCCTGTTAAAAAAACTGTTTATGTTTCCGGTAAGCCATCATTGAATGAAGTATACAGGTCAAATATTAATGCGCTTTCTTACTATACTTTAATAGCTGATGAGAATAAGGATTATTATGCCATTACTGATAAATCGTTTAAACAATTCATAAACACAGGTTTAATAAAAGATTATGGGAACCTTGATGGAGAAGTGTGTCTTGAGATTTGGAAATATGATCCCGGGAAGTTATCAAATAACAACTATGTTGACCGGTTATCCCTATACCTTATTTTCAGGGAAGATCAGAATGAACGGATTCAGATTGTACTTGATCAAATGATGGAGGAAATCCTATGGTAAAAGGATTGGCTTTATTTACTGATTATTTCAGCACTTATAAGGATTCCTACATTTTAATCGGCGGGGCTGCCACAGATATCTGGATGGAAGAAACCGGCCTCCCTTTCAGGGTAACCAAAGATCTTGACATTATCCTGCTCATAGAAGCATTAACAAAAGATTTTATAAAACATTTCTGGGAATTCATCGAAGAAGGAAAATATAAAATAAGAGAGAAAAGCAATGGCAAACCTATTGTTTACCGTTTTAATAAACCGGAAGACAATGAATTTCCATTTCAAATCGAAATCTTTTCGCGTTTACTGGATATTGAAGGTGATTTCAAAGAAGCCCATTTAACTCCCATTCCGGTAGGTGAGGATTTAAGTAGCCTTTCGGCTATTCTGATGGATCAGGATTATTATGATTTTACAAGAAATAATTCAGATATTATTGATGGTTTACATCTGGCCACTTCACCTGCCTTACTTTGTTTAAAAGTAAAAGCGTTCCTGGATATACACCAAAGGATCATTGCAAATGATTGGGGACATGAAGATGAAAGAAGCAGATTACTCTATGATGTTAAAAAGCACAGAAACGATATTTTCCGGATTGCGTTGATACTGAATCCGGATGATCGAATTGACCTCACAGAGCCCATGAAAAGTGATCTTATCAACTTCATTGAACATGTAAAAACCGATCCTCCTGATTATAAAGTATTAGCTAAAAACATTGAATTAGCGGAAATCAATCCGGAAAGAATATTTAAACAATTGAAGACAACATTTAACCTGTAAATGGAAAATAAAAGCGAAAATATCAAACCCGGCTATAAACTCACCAAACTGGGCTGGATACCGGAGGAGTGGGAGGTGGTTAGATATGATGAAATTACTATTATTCGTGTTGGAAGAGATTTGATGAAAGAATACTTTTCGGAAGAAAAAAAAGAAGAATATTGTTATCCAGTTTATTCCAACACAGTTGATAATAATGGAATATACGGATATTATAATTTACAAGAGTATTCAGGAGATGCAGTAACTATAGTTGGTAGAGGTGTTGGATTAGGAACAGCTTTTCATAAGTCTGGAGGTTTTGGAGCAATCGGGAGATTATTAGTATTATTTCCTAAAGATGGGTGTGATTCTCGCTTTCTCACCTATTATACAAATTATAAAGTAAGATTTTTTGTTGAAAGTAGCGGTATTCCTCAGCTTACTGGTGTTCAACTTGCTACGTATAATTTAGCTTTACCTCCAATTAAAGAGCAACAAAAAATCGCCCGCATCCTATCCACCTGGGACAAGGCCATCGAAACCACCGAGCAGCTCATCCAGGCCAAAACCAGACTCAAAAAAGGCCTGATGCAGCAGTTGTTGACGGGGAAGAGTAGGTTTCCCGCCTTCGCTAAAGCTTCGGTGTGTGAAAAGGAGGTTGAGGGGGAGGGATGGGTAGAAAGAAGTATAAAAGAGATAGGTCACGTCATTAGTGGTGGTACTCCAGATACTACGAATGAAGATTATTGGAATGGGAACATTAATTGGTGCACTCCAACCGATATTACTGCTCTTAACGGGAGAAAATATCTTGGAGAGATCAGGACAAAAATCTCAGAATCAGGTTATAAAAATAGCTCTGCCACACTTTTACCTATATTTTCAATAATAATTTGCACGAGAGCGACGATTGGCGATTGTGCACTTAATACTGTTCCAATGACTACAAATCAGGGCTTTAAAAGCATTATTCCCAAAAATGTAGATCCGGAGTTTTTATACTATTTGATGATTGTGAATAAATCCCGACTCAAAAAATTAGGAGCTGGAAGTACTTTCATGGAAGTTTCCAAAAGAGATTTTGAAAAAATAAAACTTACTATGCCCCAAAATATAGATGAGCAAATTAAAATCAGAAAATCAATTTCAAGCATTGATCAAGAAATAGACTTATCAAATAAGCAATTTACTCATTTAAAGATGCAAAAGATCGGGCTTATGCAAAAGTTGCTGACAGGAGAGGTACGAGTTAAAACCAATTAACAAGAAAGATATGTATTTAATGTATGTTGATGAAAGTGGTGATCCGGGTATTCTCAGCAAATATGGCTCTGAACATTATATCTTAAGCGGATTAATTATATCAGTTGAGAACTGGTTAGAAAATTTACAAAAATTAAAAACTCTACGTCAGTCATTTAAATTAAAGTACGGACTGCTTTTAAAGACTGAGATTCACGCTTCTGAATTAATAAGGATAAATAAACTAAAAGAATATTCAAAAATCAAAAAATTATCAAGAATAGAGCTTCTTAAAGATTATATTCATGAGATCCCAAGGATATTTTCTAACGGTCGCATCATAAATATTTGTCTTCGTAAATCTGAATTTTTAGACATAACTGATTTTCAGAGCCTTGCCTGGAGAAGGATGATTCAAAGATATGATACCTTTTTGAAAAAATCTGGACACGCAAAAGGTATAATTATTAGTGATGAGACGAATCATCCATTAATAAATCATATAATGCGGCAAATGAGAATTTATAATCCCATTCCATCTCATTTCACTGATTATTATTTTGTACCAACCGAAAATATTGTTGAAGATCTATTTTCCAGAAAATCCACATCGTCTTATTTCCTGCAGACGGTCGATTCTATTGCTCATATTCTATACAGAAAAGAATTCCCTAAAACAAGTTTAAAAAAGTATAACATTGATCTTTTATTTGATGATCTTGAACCCATTTTATTAAAAGAAGCAAGTAAGAATGATTCTCTTGGGATTGTTAGAAAGTAAAAAACCCCGGTTACAAACCGGGGCCAAAATACTTTTTAGTTGTTGCGGCCCGATAATTCCATTCGGAAAAACCCGGTCGACTTGATACGAAGATAGTGAAAAAATTAGCACATAATAAAATTTTTCGACTTTTTATAAACACTTTTAAGTTAACATGTTTATTTTGTGATATTTAAAATTTTTCTTGGATGTTAAATTATTTAAGTTCAAGAAACCGCTTATTTCAATAAAAAAACGCTGATTACGGGTTCAGCGTTTGAAACCTTGGTAGGTTCCTTACCGAGGGTAAAGAATGAAACAAAATTAATAAAATAATTTGTGCCGGTAAGAATGAAACTACGAATAGATCATAAAATAAAACCGCACCCTGTCGGTGCGGAGCGCATATACGGCCTGCGTAGCCAGCACTACTACCCTTTGGGCAAAGCAAGTGTAAAGATAATATAAAATGATATAGGAGTATGTCTATAAAACCAATAAATATCGCTATCGCCTACGACTTCGACGGCACGCTGGCACCGGGTAATATGCAGGAACACTCATTCATACCAAAACTGGGCATCAACAGTACAGCCTTCTGGGAAGAAGCGAATCAAATTGCCAGGGAGCATGACGCGGATGAAATACTTACCTACATGCAGCTAATGATCAGCAAGGCCAGGGAGAAAAAGATACCGGTCACCCGTCAGGCCTTCATCGAGCACGGCCGGAAAATAACATTCTTTGAAGGGGTAGAAGCCTATTTCGACAGGATCAACGCATTTGCCCATGCTGCAGGAGTTCAAACCGATCATTACATCATATCCTCCGGTGTACGCGAAATCATCAACGGAACCTCTATCTCCCGGCATTTCAGGTATATTTTCGCTTCAGGTTATATATTCGATGCGAACGGCATTGCCACCTGGCCCGCCCTGGCTATAAATTACACTACCAAGACGCAATACCTTTTCCGGATCAACAAGGGTATTCTCAATTCCTACGACAATTCACAGATTAACAAGTTCGTGGAATATGACAAAAGACCTGTGCCGTTTCCCAACATGATCTATATCGGTGACGGCGAAACCGATGTTCCGGCCATGAAAATGATCAAATACCAGGGAGGAACTTCTATCGCAGTATATGATCCGGCAAAGAGAAGAAAGAAGGATAAACCTTCCCCAAAACAGATTTGTGAGAAGCTGATTCTAGACCAACGTGCAGATTTCATGGCCCCGGCTGATTACAGGGAAGGATCAAGACTAGACCTTATCATAAAATCAATTATTTCAAAAACACGGGCTTTAGCCCAAAACAAAACGACCTATGACACAAAAAGAAGAAATCAAACAAAAAGAACAAGAGATCGTTGATATGGCAAAGAAACTATGCCTCGAAAAAATCAACGAAGAGTACGCTACACTAGCCGAAAAAATGATCCTGAAACTGGGACGTAAACGCAACGTTCCTTTTATAAGCGGGATAAGCGAAATATGGGCCACCGCCGTAATCCATGCCATCGGACAGATCAATTTTCTGAGCGACAAATCCTTTCTGCCCTATTTATCCCTGGATGATCTATGCGATTATTACGGGTGCAATAAAAACACCGTGGGTGCCAAAGCAGGCCAGATCAGAAAGATGCTGAAACTGGGGCCATTCGATATGGAATTCTCAACAAAATATTCCCAGGAAAGCAATCCTTTGAATCAACTCAGGCTATCCGAGGAAGGATTTTTGCTTTTTGAAGATACCAAAACACATGACACATCTCCGATTGATCTGCCTTTTCTCGATAAAGTAGCCATTTTCGTCAGGCCGAAACAGCCTTTCATAAACTGGATCAACGAGGTCAATCCACGAAAGCCCTGGACACTGGATGATTTTTATGATGGAAATACCTACCTGCTCTCCTCGGAAGAGTATGATATTGTTGATAAGGAAGACATCGAACAGATGCTTGCTGAAAACTATATAGAGATCTTTGAAAATGAGTTGCAGGATGTGTGTACCGACACAAATTACTGGCCTGAAACCATTAACCTGGACATGTTCAAGGAATGGTTCGAGTATCATGTCTCTTCGATGGTCTATGATCTGGATTGATAGTATATGGCTTTAAATATTTTAAAATCAAATCAATGCAATAATATAAATGAAAGAAAGCATACACTATTCAGAATGGACCGATTCCCAACTTCCGGCTCTGAACCTCCTTCGAAAGTTTAACTACCGATGGTTAAATGGGGATAAAAATAAAAGCGAAAGAGAAAATATCCTCTCCAATGTCATCCTGGAAGATATCCTGTTTAATCAACTCAAGGCAATAAACTCGTTCGAGTTCAAAGGTGAATCCTTCAGATTCTCAGAAGGCAACATCCGTGCTGCAGTAAATGCCATCAAAAATGTCCCTGATGAAGGGCTGGTGAAAACCAATGAAAAGATATACGACCTCCTCACCCTGGGAAAAAGCTTTACAGAAAACATTTATGGAGATCAGAAAAGCTTCACTATCAAATACATCGATTGGGATAACCTTGCAAAGAATGTTTTTCACATTACGGAAGAGTTTGTGGTTGAAGGGCCAAAGGAAACCAGGCGACCGGATATTGTCCTGTTTGTGAATGGAATCCCTTTCGTAGTCATTGAGAACAAACGAAGGGATAAAAATCTGTCACTTGATGAAGGCATTTCGCAACACATACGTAATCAAACCAAAAGCGAAGGCATCCCCCGTCTGTATCATTATGCCCAGCTTTTGCTTTCGGTACAGCCCAACGAAGTAAAATATGCGGTAACAGGTACAGGAGCTAAGTTCTGGTTTATTTGGAAAGAAAGGGTGGCGTCAGAAGTTGAGAAAATCATTAAAAATGAGATTAATGATATTGCAGCTGAAGACCGGCTTCCCACCGCGCAGGATTGTGCCTTATATTCTTTGTGCCGTCCTGAGCGATTGATGGAACTGGTCTATAAATTCTTGGTGTATGATGGACCGGTGGAAAAGATTGCACGGTACCAGCAATATTTTGCCGTGCAGGATACCCTGACAAGGGTCAGGCAGTTTTCTCAGGATGGCAAGAGACGGGGAGGGGTGATCTGGCATACACAAGGAAGTGGAAAGTCCCTCACCATGGTCATGCTTTCAAAGGCGTTGGCATTGGATAGGGCCATTCAAAATCCAAGGGTGGTCATCGTAACCGACCGGATCAACCTGGATAAGCAAATTTTCAAGACCTTCAATAATTGCGGTAAGAATGTACGCAAGGCCCGAACAGGAAGCCATTTGATCAGGCTGCTCGAAGACAAAGGCAATGAGATCATTACCACGGTCATCGATAAGTTTGAAACAGCCCTGAACCGGATGGATTTTGTGGATGGCTCCCCCAATATATTTGTCCTGGTGGATGAAAGTCATCGCAGCCAGTTCGGGGTGGCCCATGCAAAAATGAAAAGGATGTTGCCAAATGCCTGCTATATCGGTTTTACCGGCACGCCCCTGATGAAGAATGAAAAAAGCACGGCACGGAAGTTTGGCGGATTCATTCATACATATACCATTGACCAGGCCGTGGCAGATAAAGCAGTCGTTCCGCTATTATATGAAGGAAGAGCCGCGAAACTGGATATCAATAAATACCAGATCGATAAGGGATTTGACCGGCTGTCAGAACCATTATCGGAATATGCAACCAGTGATTTAAAGAAAAAATTTTCCACCATAAGCCAGATTTATGAGTCCCAGCAAGTAGTTGAGGAAATTGCATACGATATTTCAAACCATTTCACGAAAAACTGGCAGGGCACCGGTTTCAAAGCCCAGCTTGCGGTTCCTAAAATAGAAACCGCAGTACGCTACCAGAAATATTTCGAGAAACAGCCTAATCCCGGATTAAAAATCAATACTGCTGTTGTATTCACACCGCCCGATTCAAGGCAGGACCATGATGATGTTTGGGATGATCCGCAGGGTGAGGGTATGAAATACTGGAAAATGATCCTTGAAAAATTTCATTCCCAGGATGAATACGAAGATTATATCATTTCAAAGTTTAAGGATGAAGATGATGAAGTAGAGATCATCATTGTGGTAAGCAAGTTACTTGTTGGATTCGATGCACCAAGGAATACCGTTTTATACCTTGCTAAACCTTTGAAGGAACATGGGCTGTTACAAGCCATTGCCCGGGTCAACCGTATATTTGAGGGGAAAGAATTTGGCTATATTATCGACTATGTGGGTATCCTGGGCCGACTGGACGAAGCGTTGAGTCATTACAGCGCCCTGGAGGGATATGATGACGAAGACCTAACCCTCACGGTAATTGATATCAAGGATGAGATCAAGAAAGTGCCCATACGGCATTCGGAAGTGTGGGCCGTATTTGATGATGTAAACCGTAAAGACATTGAAGCCCTGGAAAGACATCTGGCTAACAAGGATGTCAGGGATAAATTCTACGAAGTACTTTCTATTTATGCAAGAACACTTCAGACAGTGCTTGCTGCCGATGATTTCTATTTGATGTTCAGTGAAAGTAAAATTGAGTTCTTCAAGCAGGAATTGAAGTTTTTTCAATCATTGCGGACCAGTGTGCAACAGCGTTATGCGGAGGTGATCAGTTATAAAGAATACGAGTCACGGGTAAGGAAATTGCTCGACACATACATCCAGGCTGATGGGGTTGAGAAGGTTACCAAAACCGTTAATGTGTTCGATAAAGAACTTCGCTATGAAGAGCTGTTAAAAACAGGAAAGACTCACGCTTCGGTTGCCGATCAGATTGCACATGAAATGAAAAGGACCATTACCGAAAGTATGGATAAGGACGAAGCATATTATAGAAAGTTTTCGGACATGATCGAAGAAACCATACGCCTGTTCAATGAGGGAAGGATGGATGAAAAGGAATACCTGGAACATATTATGGGAATTCAAAGGGATTATTCATCTGGACATCAGGAAGGTATTCCGGAAAGTGTCAAGGATGATCCAAAGGTAAGGGCATTTTTTGGAGCAGTACGATCTATTATCGAAGATAAACTGGGGAAGGATAAAGTTAAGGAGTACTCTGAAAAAATAGCTCAGGCAGGCATTGACATCGCTTCCATCATTGAAAAGATGGTAATTCGGGACTGGAAAAGGAATACAGACGTACAAAAACAGATGGAAAATGCTATTGAGGATTACTTGTATGGTCATCGCGACTATTTCGGATTCGAAATGACTTTTGATGATATTGATCAGATCCTCCCCAAATGCATGAAGGTGGCTTTAAATAATTATTGATGGAGTATTCGGTTCAATACGGCAAGACAAAAATCAGCTATACCCTTACAAGATCGAACAGGAAGACATTATCCATTGAAGTATATCCTGATCTAACAGTTAAAGTGGTTGCTCCGCTCAATGCCAGTATGGATAGTATTGAAGAAAAGTTAATTAAACGTGGATCGTGGATTCTCAAGCAATGGCTATATTTTGAATCATTTCTGCCAAGGACACCCAGGCGTGAATATATATCGGGTGAGACCCATCTTTTCCTTGGAAGAAGATATATTTTGAAGATCAGGGCAGGTAATAAAAATGAAGTAAAATTGAAAGGCAATGAACTGATCGTTTTAACAAAAGAGAATACTATTCATATCACTGCCCGTCAGTTGTTAGCCCGCTGGTACAAATCCCACTCAGAAAAACTCTTTGCAAAACGGTTGATGGAAAATTTTAAAGCCTTTGAGAGCTTTGGCTTAAAATTACCTGATCTGGAAGTTAAAAGGATGAAAAGAAGATGGGGAAGCCTTACTCCCGGCAAAAAACTGATAATCAATCCGGAACTGATAAAAGCACCGGTCAGGTGTATCGATTATGTAATCATCCATGAACTCTGCCATCTTGTTCACCTTAATCATAGGAAAGAATTTTATCAACTCCAGGAAAAGATGATGCCTGACTGGAAAAGATGGAAAGATAAACTGGAGATAATTTCAGCCTGAGTGGGAAATCAGATTTGAGTGGCACACTTTCATCGGATTATACACAAATAATTATTCCGGTATCTTCAGATCCCGGAAGTAATCCAGCACCTGCGGATTGGCCAGTGCGTCGCGGTTGAGCACATCCTCCCCGTGGATGAGTTTCTTCACGGCGATCTCCACCTTTTTGCCATTGAGGGTATAGGGCACGCCGGGCGTTTCCATGATGATGGCCGGCACATGCCGCGGGCTGCAACTGGTACGGATGCTGGCCCTGATCTTTTTGATGACCTCATCGGTCAGCTCGTAATTTTGTCGCATTTGCACGAAAAGGATCACCCGTTCGTCGCCCTGGAACTGCTGGCCGATCACGACAGCGTCGGCGATTTCTACCATACTTTCGAGGACACGGTAAATCTCTGATGTACCGATTCGGACACCACCAGGATTCAATGTCGCGTCGGAGCGGCCAAACATCGTTATACCGCCGTGGCCGCTGATGCGGATGTAATCACCATGCCGCCAGATACCTTCATAATCCGTGAAATAGGCATTACGGTATTTCTCTCCTGTGGGGTCATTCCAGAAATAGATGGGCATGGAGGGGAAGGCGGTCTTGCAGACGAGTTCGCCTTTTTCTTCCCTTATGGACCGTCCGTTCTCATCGAGGCTGTCCACGTCCATCCCCAGACCGCTGCACTGGATCTCACCACGGTACACAGGCAGGATCGGGCTTCCCAGTACGAAACAGGAGATGATATCCGTCCCACCTGAGATCGAAGCCAGTTGCACATCCTTCTTCCAGTCACGATAGACATATTCGAAGCTTTCTTCCGACAGGGGTGATCCGGTGGAAGTGATGATCCTCATTTTTGGAAAGTCCGATATTTCCCGTGGTTTCACACCTGCCGCCTCAAGGGAGGCAATGTATTTGGCGCTGGTGCCGAACAGGGTGAAATTCAGCTCATCGGCCATTTTGATCAGGGAGGCAGGTTCCGGATAGAAAGGATTGCCGTCATAGCAAACGATGGTGGCACCCAGCGAAAGGGCGCTTACGAACCAGTTCCACATCATCCAGCCACAGGTGGTGAAATAAAAGACCATGTCATCTTTTCGCACGTCACAGTGCAGCATCAGTTCCTTCATGTGCTGGATCAGCGTGCCGCCCTGGGAATGGACGATGCTTTTAGGAAGTCCGGTCGTACCGGAAGAGTACATGATGTATAACGGATGGTCAAAGGGAAGCTGCTCGAAGGTCATCTCGCCGGTGACTGGCTGCGCTAGTTCCTCCCAGGAAATGGCGTTTTGGGTCGATGAGGTATCAAGGTTCCCTGTGAAATTGACCATGACTACCTTCTTGATGGTGGGAAGCTGGCTCAGGATGCCACGTAGCTTTTCCTGGGAGTCAAAGCGTTTTCCGTTATAGGAATAGCCATCCACGGCAAAGATCACGCTGGGTTCGATCTGGCTGAAGCGGTCGAGCACGCCCTTGATCCCGAAATCGGGCGATGAGGATGACCAGATGGCTCCGATGGAAGAGGTGGCCAGCATGGCAATGACGGTTTCCGGTATGTTGGGCATGAATCCCGCTACCCGGTCGCCTTTTTGTACTCCAAGACGTCTCAGCCCTTCAGCAATCCTGTGTACCTGATCATTCAATTCACGATTTGTAATTCTCCGCTCTCCATGGAATAGCTGCTGACTGCTCAATACCCCACCCTTGGCCCCTCCCCAATTGGGGAGGGGTTGGGGAGGGGCCTCTCCCCTGAAAATGATCGCCGTCCGGTCATCCCGGTATTTGAGCAGGTTTTCCGCAAAGTTGAGCCGTGCGCCCTGGAACCATTTTGCCCCGGGCATCTTTTTCGGATCATCCACTACCGTATCGTAGTCCTTTGAAAAGATGATCCCGCTGTAATGCCAGAAGGTACCCCAGAAGTCAGCCGGATTGTTGATGCTCCACTGGTGAAGCTGACGGTAATCATTGAAGGAACTTCCGAATTTTTTGTTCACATGCTGCATGAAGTCGTACATCCGCGACTGCTTTGCCAAGTCGGGATCGGATTGCCAAAGAAGTTGATAGTTCATGATGGTACCTAACTTTCGTGCTTACGGCACTTGTTGAATGATGATGTTGAAGATAAATTTATCCGAGGCTGTGAAAATAATGAAAAATTGTCAACCTTCTGTTATGATCATCGCAGATTAGCTGGAAACGTCGGTAAACATGATGGCGGCGAGTTGGCGGCGTTCTTTCATGAATGAAAGAATTATGATCCGGATGGAATATCAGAGGGGGTAAACATAAAGATTAAATCATTAAAAACAAGGGAAGATTCAGACCGAAAGAATACAGGGTTTACTATAAGGCAGTTTTTTGTTTTTACCACTGAAGCGCTCAGAGGAAGCACTGAGGCGCACGGGAACATAGTTTACTTTCATTGACCCTTTGCGCGCCTCCATAAAACCTCCGCGCGCCTCTGTGGTTAAGTAATTATGATACACACCATAATAGGAAGGGTTGAGTCATTCGCAAAGTTTACCAAGGAACCTCACGATAACATAATTACGTAAATTTGTTCGTAGTTCGAATACGGTTCGCCTGAAAGAAGGTGATATTCTTCTGACAGCGTAAAATGATAATGCTCAATCCCGATGAAGAATAAATATCTCCTTGTACTGATTCTGGTCATTGGAATAGGTGCTTCAATGGCTTTCCCTCAGGGTTACATGACACTTTCTACTGGAAATTGCGATGGAATCGACACAGCGATGGTTTACAAGGAAAGTACGGTCATCACAACCAGTATCCCGGTAGGCAGGGGCGAAGTGGATGAGCGGATCATTGCTGTAAATGTTGAGACTGTGGATAGTGACAATCCTGTGGAATTGACAGCTATTGAATTCGCATTGACTGGTACCACAAGTCTATCAGATCTGAACGGTTTAAAGGTTTATTATACTGCCGGAAATCCGAGGTTAACAACGGATCATCTGTTTGGGACAGCGGCTCCACAGGAAGGAACCATAATGGTTATCGGCAACCAACTGCTGAAAGAAGGATTCAACCATTTCTGGGTTACGGCGGACCTGTCGCCCGATGCTGTTGAAGGAAATTTCCTGAAGGGTGAGATCATGTCAGTTACTGTCGGGGGCCAGGTTTACCCGGTTACTCCCCGAGTAACCAGCGACGCGAGGCTGATCGTGCTGGAGCATAAACTGCTGTTCTCCGGCGGTGATTATGGATCCGTGAATTTCCGCATCCCTGCCGTGATAACGGCGGGTGACGGATCCATTGTCGTGGCGGTGGATGCACGACGGGATGTGCCCGGCGACCTGCCGAACAACATTGACATCATGGTGCGGCGCAGCACGGATATGGGCGACAGCTGGTCGGAGGCAGCCACGATCGCTGATTTCGGCGCTTTTGGAGCCAGCGATCCTTCACTGGTAAAGGACCGGAATACAGGAAATCTACTGTGCATGTTTGCCTCACACCAGGGACTGTTTCAGTCCACTCCCCTCCATCCCATTCGTTTTCAGGTCTGCCGTAGCGGGGATAACGGCATGACGTGGAGTGCACCTACGGAACACACCAGCCAGATCTATGCCCCTGGCTGGTATGCTGCATGGCTCGCTTCGGGAAGCGTCCACCAGATGCGGAACGGCACGATCGTCGGAGCCATCGGAGTCCGCCAGGATTCAGGCAATGTCATCTCCAATTTTATGATCTGCAGCGATGACGGAGGACAGTCATGGAATTATAAACCCGCTATGGCATCAGCTGTGGGCGATGAAGCCAAGATCGTGGAACTGGATAACGGAAACCTGATGATGAACATCCGGAACCGGACACCCGACTGCCGCAAGATCGTCATCAGCGAGGATGGAGGGGATTCCTGGGGCGAACCGTATTACCAGGTTGAGTTGATCGATCCGGCTGTCAATGGCGATTTCATCCGTTATACATCGGTTCTGGATGGCTATGACAGGAGCCGGCTGCTTTTCTCCATTGCCGCTCACCCAACCACCCGGAAAAACCTTACCCTTTTTCTCAGTTACGATGAAGGAGCCACATGGCCCGTATCTAAGGTCATTAATCCGGGATTGAGCGGTTACTCCTGCCTTACAGTCCTGAGCGACGGGACCATCGGATGCTTTTACGAAAATGGAGAATATGAGGAGTTTCAACTTTATTTCACACGTGTATCACTGGACTGGCTTAAAAAACCAGGGTTGTGATCGAATGCGGCAGTATGGTTGTTTCGATCGCCATTTCATCTACATAAAAACGGTACCTGATCTCGGTATCTCCCTGATTCATCACAATGACGGCGATGCTGCCGTCCTGATTCCTGAAACCGGTTGTGAGCAGCTGAGCTCTGCTGGATGAGCAGGCGATGCGGCGTGCGCCAGGATGGATGAATTTTGAAAAATGACCGATATAATAGTAGGAGTTCATGAAATGCAGTGTGTCCTTCCGGGTGTCTGCATGAATGGGGGCGAAGCAGAAATTACCGGCATGGTTGGGCCCGCCGTTCTCGTCAAGGAGGATATTCCAGTCGGTCCACGCGCAGGCTCCGTTGTTGAAATCATGGATCATGGCGCTGCCATAGTTCTCGCCCCAGTGCCATTGGTTGAAGGTCAGCCAGCTGAAAGGGTAGTTGCATGCTTCGGTGAGCAGCAGGTTTTTCCTGGGCCATGCCTCTGCCACACGCCGAACATTCTCGGGAATAGGAGCCCCTGTCCAGCTTTCGTACCAGTGGAAGCCGATTCCCCACACATACTTTGCAGCTGCTGTATCGCTGAAGATGCACGATGCCCTGTGATAGATGAGGTCACGGTTGTGATCCCACGCGATGAGGTGTTTTTCGCCGAGTCCGTTGGCCCTTAGTGTCGGCCCCAGGTAATTTTTGATGAAGTCCCTTTCCTCAGCGGCAGTGTACATGCAGGATTCCCAAGTTTGCCTGGCCATAGGCTCGTTTTGTACGGTGAGTCCCCATACCGGGATTCCCAGGTTTTCATAATCCTGGATGAATTTTACAAAATAATCGGCCCATGACTGATAAAAAGCCGGAAGCAGTTTACCACCCTGAAGCATGTTGTGATTATCCTTCATCCAGGCTGGCGGACTCCATGGGCTGATGTAAAGGGGAAGTTGTCCTCCTGCCGCCACAATCGACCGCCTGATCAAAGGAATCTTGTACTGTTCATCATGTGCAATGGAAAATGATGCCAACGACGTATCGTTGTCTTCGACATAGGTGTAACTCCTGCTGGAGAAATCACAGCTGTTCATGTTGGTCCGGGCAAGAGAATATCCGATCCCTTCTGTTTTATCGAAACAGGCAGTCAGGAATGCCTCCTGTGTTTCAGGAGAAAGTTGAGCGAATGTTTCTGCTGCTGCGTCAGTCAACGCAGCACCTATGCCAACGAAAGTCTGGAAAATTTCGGATGGATCGGCGAACACACACGGTTGATTCTCAAAGGGTTGTCCGTACCGGGAAAAAGGTATTGCATTCGTCCTGGTCAGCCTGTACTCCGTGTTTTCGGCGGTCGTATAGATCAGTACATCGCGGTTGGTGACGTCGATCTTCATACTGGGTTGTGCATAAAGGATTGAACAGGATAAAGCGAGCATGATACTCAGGATCGTTTTATTCATAGGGGATGTATTCATGTATTTATTAATTTCTTAAAAAACAGCACTTCAGTGTTTTTACCATGCAAGCGTAACAACCGCCTGGGGAGCAAGGGAATAGCTGAAGTATTTCTTGTTGTAATTCACGGTAAATGTCTGGAATGCGGAGCTTTCGTTGCACAGGATCATGGCTTTGGATCCGTCCGGATTCTGGAACGCGACGGAACTGACGCCGGTCAGTTCCACTGGCAGCGGTGCGGCAATCCTCACGGCACCGGGTCTTACAAATTTTGAAAAATGAGCCATAGCATAATATTCCTCATTTTTGGTGATCTTCCCGTTTGCTGTGTTCAGGGTCACCACTCCCCGGCAATCCTGGCATCCGTTGTTAGTGGGACCATAGGACTGGTCAAGCACAAGATTCCACAGTAAGGCATTTTTCGACCAGTTCACTGCGGTCCCGATGAAGATATTTTTTGTGAACCAGATCAAATTGACAGAGAAGTCGGTTGCCCATCCTCCGCCGGAGATCTCGGTGAAATACAGTCCTTTGTCAGGGTGGGCATAATGTACGGTACTCATCCCGGAAACATCGCCTCCGTAAGCATGAAAGGCAGAACCGGTGATGTATTTCTTTGCGTCCGGATCGTTGAGGACGGTGATGGCATAGGTTGCATTATCGTAGTTATGGTCGTAGATGATGATCTGTGTAGAGAAGCCGGCAGATTCGAATTTTGGTCCGAGATATCCTTTGATGAACGCGGCCTGCTCTGCAGGTTGCATCTCCATACAGGGATAGCCTGCCGTAAAATAGAGCGGTTCATTCTGGGGGGTGATGGAGGTGATAGGAATCCCTTCCTGTGCCATCCCCTGGATATATTTTACGAAGTAGTCAGCATACACGCTGTAGCATTCGGTTTTCAGCTTGCCGCCCTTCATGCTTCCGTTGGTCTTCATCCACGCAGGAGGGCTCCAGGGAGTGCCCATTATTTTTATATTGGGTGATATCTGAATGATTTCTTTCAAAACAGGAATAACATCTTCCAGGTCCTTTCCGAGAGTAAAGTGCTCCAGGTTAAAATCGGTCTGACCAGCAGGTATGTCATCGTAGGAGTAGTCCGACAGCGAGAAATCGGAGGCACCGATGGTCAGGCGAAGGTACGAGATGCCGATGCCGTCGGCCGTATCAAACAGATCCTGCAATATTTCCGTTCGCTGAGAAGCGTTCATTTTTTCGTCGAGCAGGTAGGCGGAAGAGCCTGTGAGGGCCGCGCCAAAGCCTTCCATGGTCTGCAACCTGACCGTTGTGTCGATGGTGACGATTGGCCAGAGCGAGGAAGCGTAACCAAACATGGGCAGATCGCCCTCCCTGTCCAGCAACCGGGATTTATCACCCCGGGTCTGCCAGACTTTTACCAGGCCAAGGGTGTCGGGGCCGGGGGGGGGATCGGGCGGACCTGAGTTTTCCTTGTTGCAGCAGCTCAGGAGCAGGAACACAATGCCAAGAGGGAGGAGGAAAGCTTGGATTCCGTAGGCTGGGTGAAAATAACTCATATTGAAGGATTTTTATTTAATCACAGAGAACACAGAGGATTCACAGAGAACACAGAGGATTATCAATCTGGGTATCAGTTCTCCGTGTTCTCAATTCCTTCTCCGTGCTCTCCGTGGTTTAAAAACATATATTATAACAACGTCTAGTATCCCGGGTTTTGAACCAGGTTAACGTTCTTGTCCAGTTCCGACTGGGGAATGGGCCAGATCAGCCTTTCCTGCGTAAGGTTATAGCCGATAGGGACACCTCCGACGCCGGTCACGTTGTTGATCACTTCGATGGCCCTTCCGGTGCGTTTCAGGTCGTACCAGCGGTGTCCTTCGAAGACCAGCTCCAGCCGCCGTTCTTTCTCGATGGCCAGGCGCATGGCATCCTGGCTGGATGCCGTGGTGTTGGGAAGCTGAACGCGGGTCCTGATCTGGTTCACAAGTGAAGCTGCTCCGGAGACGTCTCCCAGTTCGTTGAGGGCCTCGGCTTTCAGCAACAGGATATCCGCCAGGCGGTAAATGATGTAATTCTGATCACTGCCTTCAACAAAATTGCGCCATTTGTTCAGGAACGGATAGTTGGTCTGCGGCCAGTGCTCATCCGACCATTTGCCTGTGATATCCTCCCAGATGATGGAGGCTTCCTTGCGGATCATATCCTGTTCCTCATCAAATGCTTTTACCAGGTCGTTGGACGGGATGTTGAACTTTTTCCAGTCCGTGCCGCGCCACATCTTTGCGCCCCAGTTGCCGTCGGTACTACCGCCGTTGTAGTTGATCTCGAAAATGGATTCAGCAGAGTTCTCCTGCGAGTTGTTCCAGAGGTCGTCAAAGTTGGGCAGCAGGGTGTATCCTCCAGCGATGACCGCATCGCAGTATTGCTTCACCTTGTTCCAATCATGCGGTTCCTGTGTGGCATAGACCTTCGCCAGAAGAGTATTCACTGCGCCTTTGGTAGCATATCCTTTGTTAACCGCAGTTGCTTTAACATTGGCCAGAGCCTCCTCCAGGTCGACAATGATCTGTTGATATACCTCTTCTTTGGGGGTCCGGGGCGGGTACAGCAGCGGGTAGATCTCTTCCAGGTTTTCGGCGCTGATCGTTCTGACCTCTTTCAGCTGCAGAGGTACGTCACCCCAGAGCTGAACCAGTTGAAAATCGATAAAGGCCCTGATAAAGCTGGCTTCTCCGAGGATCTCTTTCTTGCGCTGAGCAGTCAGTTCGGGATCCGGGACCGCCTCCACATTGTTGATCACGGCATTGACCTTGCCGATGGTTGAGTACAGGTATCCCCAGTCACGACTGACATTGGAGTTGATCGCATCAATGTTGTAGTCATCGATCTGGAAGTTGGCCGGATTGTCGGCGCCTGCATAGCAGTCATCACCCTGGGCGTCTCCGTTGACGTAATAATCAATCTGGAAATACTCATTCTTAAAATCGGAATAGGCACCCGCAAGGGCCGCTTCCACTTCATTGGCAGTCTTGTAGAGAATGGAGTCAGCACTGGTGTTCTCCACAGCAATGCCCTGTGAAACAGGGTCCAGTTCAAGAAAATCTTCACAGGAACTAAGGATGATCCCAAGGAGTAAAATGACAGGGAAAAATATCTTTTTCATTGGATGGAAGTATTAAAATGTAACATTCAGTCCGAGGATCAGTGTCATGGACTGCGGGTAGGTTCCGTAGTCAATACCCAGTTCAGTGGCGCTGATTCCGAAAGCGTTCACTTCCGGGTCAAATCCGCTGTAACCGGTAAAGGTCAGAAGGTTCTGGCCGGTAAGATAGACCGAAAGACCCTGGATGGCCTTGATCTTGGGATTGTTTTCGATAATTCTGTAATTCAGGGTAATGGATTTCAGCCTGACATAGGTTCCGTTTTCGATAAAGCGGGTTGAATTGTACACATTATACACATTCCCCTTACCAATGGCCCGTGGCATGTCGGTATCCCTGTTTTCGGGTGTCCAGCGGTCCAGCACGGCGACGGACTGGTTCTTACTGTCGAACATTCCTTCCAGGTCGATGCGGGTGGCATTGTAGATATCGTTGCCCACGCTGCCCTGAAAGAAGAAATTCAGATCGAACTGTTTGTAGGTCAAGACATTGGTAAAGCCAAAGGTAAAATCTGGCTGGGCATCCCCGATGACGGTGCGGTCGCCCGAGTCAAAAATGCCATTCTCATTGATATCTTTATAGATGAGGTCGCCGGTTTCAGGATCGACACCTTCGGAGACATACCCGTAGAAAGTACCCAGCGGCAGGCCTACCTGCACAATGGAGACATCCTGGTTGTTGCTGTAGATGCGTCCGAAATACCAGGGCCCCGGAAATTTGAGTGCTGTGACCTCATTTTTGTTGAACGACATATTGAACTCGGTGCTCCATTTGAACACGTTATCAATGTTGATGGAATTGATATTGAACTCGATCCCTCTGTTTTCGATGTCTCCGGCATTGGTTTGGACGTAAGCGACATTTGCAGTGCTTGGCAAATTGACATTCAGCAGCACATCGCTTGTTTTCTTTAAGTATGCATCCATTGAAAGGGTGACGCGGTTTCGCAGGATGGTCAGGTCAAAGCCGATATTTGACTGTGCGGTCGTCTCCCATTTGAGGTCAGGATTGCCGACGGTGACCAGTACCGCTGAAGGGCCCGACAGTGGGTTGGTGGTTGGCCTGCGGTAGTACGAGTATAGGCCGTAGCGCGTATAGTTGGGGATACCTTCCTGGTTACCGTTCTTTCCCCAGCCCCCGCGAATCTTCAGGTCGTCGATGAAGTCCACGTTTTGCATGAACGGTTCGGCGGAGATCCTCCAGCCCGCCGAGAAGGAGGGCATGGTGCCCCAGTGGTGAGCCAGTTTGGAGGAGCCGTCGTGACGGACGCTGACCGTGACATAATACTTGCTATTGTAGTTATACATCACGCGTCCGAAAATGGAGGCAAGCGCCCACTCCTGGATATCGGTGGAAGCCGAGATGCTGTTGGCAGCATTCAGCGTGGTGACGTTTATGTCATCCGGGAAGTCATTACCGGAGATGTATGAGTCATTGCCCTTGAATTTCTGGGTACTTCCCCCGATAAGAGCTGTCAGGTTGTGTTTCCCGAACATTTTGGTGTAGTTCAGGGTATTTTCCCACAACCAGGTCGTGCCGTTGTATTTATCCGAACGGCCTATGCCGTTGTTGTCACGTCCGTAATTGGTATTGATGCCGTTCAGGTAATAATCCCACTGGTGATGGTTAACATCGATGCCGAAGTTCGTTTTAAAATTAAGCCCTTCGATGATCCGGACATCACCGGTAATATTTCCGAAGAGCCAGTTGTCGATGGATTCCTGGTCCGGTCCGTCCATATAGGCCACCGGGTTTTCCCAGGAAGGCTGGAACGGATTGGGATCGTACCACCAGCCGGCGCTGTCGTCCTTCCAGATATGAAGGAAGGGAGGTGTGTTGAGTGTGCTCATGATGACTCCGCCCCTCCCTGAACTGGCATTGTCGGGGGTGTCCTTGGTCCTGGAATGAACGATGTTCAGGTTTGTCCCGATCTTCAGCCAGGAGGTAAGGTCATTGTCAAGATTGATCCGGAAGGAGGTCCGGTCGAAGCGGGCAGGTTCGATGATTCCCTGGTCGCTCAGGTATCCGCCGGAGACAAAATAGCGGGTTTTTTCCGTGCCACCGGATACCGACAGCTGATAGGATTGCTTTGTACCGATGCCGAACACCGAGTCACTCCAGACGCCAAAGGTGGTTGCCGATGGATCGAGGCTTCCCGGCATGATCTCGTTGATCAGCTCACGGTAATCGAAGGTACTCAGGACCTCGATCATCCTGTTGGAATTGAACTTTGAGGCACCGAAGTAGGTATTGAAACTGATAACGGGTTTGTTTTCCTTTCCCCTTTTGGTAGTAACGATCACCACGCCGTTGGCAGCCCGTGCACCGTAGATGGCTGCCGAGGAGGCATCCTTGAGGACGGTCATGGATTCAATGTCCGACGGGTTCAATCCGCTGATATCGGTTGTCGGGACACCGTCCACCACGTACAGGGGTTCATTGCCTGCCAGCACGGATGTGGAGCCACGCACACGAACCGACAGGTCGGCGCCAGGCTTGCCTGACGGCTGGACGACCTGCACTCCGGCCGCTTTACCCTGCAGTGCTTCAACCGGAGAAACGATGGGCCGGTCTTTCAGGACTTCTTCCCCGACGGTCGCCACTGCTGTGGTCAGGTCAGCTTTCTTCTGGGTTCCATAGCCGATGACCACCACCTCATTCAGGAGTGAGATATCTTCCACCAGGACCACATCGATCATGTTCTGGTTCTGGACCAGGATTTCCTGGGAGGCATATCCGATATAACTGAACCGCAGTGTTTCACCCGGGCTGACGGTCAGTTTGTAAAATCCATCCAGGTCGGTAACGGTCCCGGTTGTAGTGCCTACCACCAGGACGGTCACGCCGGGTAAACCCATCCCATCGGCTCCGGTCACTTTTCCGGTAATATTCCTGCCCTGTCCGAAAAGGGATAGGGAGAGGAATACCAATATAAGCGACGTAAAAAATCTTGACATGGTATCAATATTTATTAAATTATTGTAAGACAATTTTTTGAGTCCTGTATTTTCCTTCCGATTGGAGGGTGATAAAATAAAGGCCTTTATCGAGCATCGACATATCGATCTCGACAGATTCGCTTGCTGATTCGAAATGATGAATCCTTTCGCCGACAGCGTTGTATAGCGCCCCGTCGGCCTGGATGCCTATGGGCAGTTCGATCTGGAGCATTCCCAGGGTGGGATTGGGTGAGATGACCGTATTTCCGAAATCATTTTCAAAGGGCTGGTCAAGTGATGAGGAGCCGGAGGAGTCCTGATACACCCGCACGTAGTCAATTTCCATCCGGGCCATGGTCAGGGCCGGATCAACTCCGTTCTTAAGTCCATTGGTTTCATACTTCGGATCACTGCCCCAGTTCCCGCCCATAGCGAGGTTCATGATGATAAAGAAGGGTTTGTCGAAGGGCCATGTTGAAGCATTTTTGAAAAAGGGATTATAGGTATAGACCAGGACGCTGTCGATGCTGAACTCGATTTTTTCCGGTGTCCAGTTTGCCTGGTAGGTATGGAATGCGGTATCGAATCCTGGCACATATTTCCAGGTTGTATTAACGGTATTGCCATAGCTTGAAGGTGTGTGCAAGCTAACGTGGACGTTGCCTGGATTTTTTCCCACATGTTCCATCACATCGATTTCGCCGCAGCCAGGCCAGCCTGCGGTGCTAAAGTTTTCGCCGAGCATCCACAGCGCGGGCCAGGTTCCGCTACCCCGGGGTAATTTGGCACGGAAGATAATGCGTCCGTATTTGAATTCAAATTTGTTATTGGTCTGCAGGCGTGCGGAGGTCCAGGAGGCACCGTATTTATGAGCTTCGATGGCCAGGACTCCGCCCTCCATCCTGGCATTCTGATAACTGTCGGTATAGTTCTGGATCTCATTGTTTCCCCATCCGCTGGCTCCAAGGTCGTACGACCATTTTTCAGGATCAGGCACTCCGGAGCCATCAAATTCATCACTCCAGAGGAGGGTTTCCTGTGAAAAGCACAGGAATGCAGCGGATGTTAACAGGATAGTGAACAGAGATTTCATGGGTATGAAGATTATATTAAAAAATCAGGAGTAAGCCAAGACGGGATCCTGCTCACTCCTGATTTTTCAGAGATTAAAAGCTAATCCTAAGGATTACCGGTACAGAATCGATGACCAGGACGAAGTACCGGGTCCAGCCCCGTCAAGGTCTACAGAAACGAACAGATACTCATAGGTCACTCCCTGGGCATAGCCCATGACATCATAAATATTGGTCGGATTCCCGCCGTTGGGAGGATTATCGCTATTGGTATTTTCGCCACCATAGTATCCTTTGTAGAAACCAATGAAGGCTGCTCTGTCAGGACCGTTCGTCAACGTGATGAGTGCTCTGTTTTCTCCTGCAGCAGGAGTTAAAGCCCACGAATGGGTACCGGAAAGGAAGTAGGTTCCATTTCCCGTCACTGCGGACTCTTCAACGCAACCATTCTGTCCTCCTGCAACAAGGTATCCGTCGTTCCGTACCAGGCCTTTTCCGTCATAGGTGTAGACACCTCCGGCGCTAAAGGTGAATTCGTCATCCACCATGCATGACCAGTCATCGCCACCGGTTCCGCCGCCGGTCAAAAAGCTCATTGGCACCGCCCACCAGTCAGAATTTCCCATGGTAGATCCCACGAAGATGGTTTTTTCAGCTACGACGATCTTCCAGGGGCCACCCTGAAGCAGATCTGCAGTGAGAGGCGGCGTGCTTCCAACCAGGAACAAGGGTTTCAGAAGGCTGGCACTGCCGAAGGAATTGGTGGCGGTCATGGTGACATTGAAAAATCCACCCGCTGCATAGACATGAACCGGGCTTTGTTCGGTTGAGGTCTGTCCGTCGCCGAAATCCCACAGATAGGTCTGCCCGTACTGCGTGGTATTGGTAAAGGTTACCGTCAGTCCATCAACGACCATATCATAGGCCGGAACCGGTTTGGGTTGTGGAATGGGAGGCTCATCATTCGGATTGTCATAGTGAACCAGCACGAATCTCCAGTATCCGCCGCCATCGTTATAGGAACCCTGTACGATCAGGGTGTCGGTGGTTCCATCAACAAGGGAAATAATCTCATAAGTAACCTGATCCTGAGGAACAACCACCTCTTCCCCTGTTGCTTGCTTGCAAAGGCCGATGTACGCTCCGAGGCCGACAACCTGAAGTGTTTGCGGAGTGGCTGTCATGTTCAGCACAAACGTATGGTCTCCGTCGCCCCATGCTGACAGGTCTTCATCGTTCTTTCCCAGCATTGGGTCGGCAGTGTTTGCGCAGATGTTGTTGAAACCATCCTTGTAAATGTTGCCTTCAGCCCAGTAATCACCGTTGGCCCTGAACAACATTTTATTGCCATCGCGGACAAACGTCCATTCGTCGTTCAGCATGCAGGCACGGTTGGCCAGGTCTTCCTGGAGACCATAGGCCCACCAGATCGTGGAATGATCGGAAGGACCGCATTCGAGTGGGTAAACGCCTGTACTGACATCACGGATCAATCTCCATGTCTTTTGTCCTTCTTCAAACGTTCCCACCAGTTTGCTCAGCTCGGCATCAGGATCGACGCAGGTAACAGAGTTCGTATACGTATGAAGCTTTCCTTTGGGAGAATATGCAGTTAATTTAACTTCAAATGTCCCAAGGTCCGTGTACACATGGACAGGATTAACCTCTGTGGAGGTTTGCAGATCACCGAAATCCCATAAATAGGTCGCAGCATTCTGTGAAGTATTCGTAAAGGTCACTGTCAGACCATCAGCTACGAAAGTGAAACTGGCCAGAACTTCGGGCTCTTCTTCCTCGTCATCCTTGCAGGAGGTCATGCTGGCAATGGCAAAGAGAATAAGGAATGCCATGGATAATTGTAATAGTTTTTTCATAATTGCTGTTGTTTTAGAATTAAAAAATTAATTATCAAATAGTTAGAATATTAGAAACTAGATTGATATAATGGTTTGATTTTCCGGCAATAAGAATGTCAAATATACAAAAAAATATGAATAATGGTTAAAAAAATATTTATATACAGGTTTCTATCTATATTTACCGGAATCATAAAAAGCGTTGGCCTTTTCCATGGCTACAGCAAGGGCCTCTTGATGGATATTCAGATCCACCTCCTTTTGCCGGAAATAATTCAATATAGAGAGCGTATTCAGGTTTCCCAGCAATTCATAGCCTGTCATGGGGCAACCGCCGAAGCCATGGATGACCGTATCAAAATGGGTGCATCCGTTCCGGTAAGCAGCATCAACCTTGTCGAACCAGGTATCCGGGGTTGTATGGAGATGTAGCGTAAATGAATGACCGGCAAAATCCGATTTCAGGACGGCATAAATCGTTGAGATGCTTTCTTTGGTGGCCACGCCGGTGATGTCAGAGAGCGCAAAATGCCTGACTCCCGCTGCCTGCAGGTTTTCGATCATTCTCCACACCAGGTCGGGGTTCCAGGGATCTCCGTATGGATTACCAAAGGCCATGGTCAGGTAAACCATCAGGGATTTGTTATTTTTGTCACATAGTGCCAGTAGGTCGTCGATCAGAAGCCTGGCTCTGTCGAAACTGGAATGGATGTTCAGTTTCAGGAAGGTTTCAGACATGGAAAAGGGGAACGAGAGCCAGGTGATCATCGGGAACCTGCATGCCATCTCGGCCCCTTTCAGGTTTCCGATGATCACCATTAACCGGGATGGCGATCCTGAGAGATCCAGTTTTTTAATGACCTGATCCGTATCGCGTAGCTGTGGGATGGCTTTCGGTGAAACGAAACTTCCCATATCGATGATGTCAAACCCGACCTTCAGTAAAATATTGATGTAATCTGCCTTGGCCTGGGTGGGAATAAATGTCGGCAGACCCTGGATCGCATCCCGTGGGCTTTCTGTAATGTTGATCTTTTCCATGGCCGGTTCAGCAGCCGATATATCTTGCGATGACCATCCGCTGTATTTCCGATGTTCCTTCCCCGATCTGCAGGAGACGCTGGTCGCGGAAGAATCGTTCCACATCATAATCCTTCATCAGGCCGTATCCACCGTGGAGCTGGACAGCTTCGTCGGCCACTTCCCTGGCAACCTCTGAACAAAAGAGCTTGGCCATGGCCGATTCTTTTCCGAACGGTTTATGGTTATCCTTCAGCCAGCAGGCTTTATAGAGAAATGTCCTGGCATGTTCGATCTTCACGGCCATGTCAGCCAGTTTGAAGGCATTGACCTGGAAATGGATGATGGGTTGCCCGAATTGTTTTCGCTCTTTAGCATACTGCATGGCCATCTCGAAGGCACCCTGTGCCAGTCCGAGTCCCATGGCGGCGATGGACAGCCTTCCGCTGTCGAGGGTGCTGAGCATGATATGGGATCCTTCTCCCCGTTTGCCCAGCAGGTTACTTTCGGGAACCCGGCAATCGTCGAAATAAAGTTCGGCTGTGTTGGAAGCTCTCCACAGCAGCTTGTTGTGCATGGTCACCGCTTTGAAGCCGGGTGTGTTCTGGTCAACGATGATGCAGGTGAATTCCTTTTTGCCCCCGGTTTCCCCGGTGACCGTCTGAACCGTGCTGCCAATGGTTATTTCGGATGAAGCATTGGTAATGAAGATCTTGGATCCATTGATGATCCACTGCCCATCTTTCAGCTCGGCGACGGTCTTTGTTCCCCTGGAATCCGATCCGGCATTGGGCTCTGTCAGTCCAAAGCCCCACAGCGCTTCCCCGGTGCACAGCCTGGGGAGGTAGTTCATTTTCTGCTCTTCCGAGCCATAATGGAACAATGGGCCAATACCGAGGGAGTTGTGGGCTGCGAGCGTGGCAGCCTGGGAACTGTCGACGCGGGCAAGTTCCTCAATGGCAATGATGTAGGAAAGGTAATCCAGCCCCTGGCCGCCGTATTTCTCTGGCAGATACATACCAAACAGTCCAAGCTCACCCATTTTCCGGGTAAGATCCAGCGAAAATTCGGAATTTTCATCCAGTTGCCTGGCAACAGGCTTGATTTCTCTCTCAGCAAAGTCGCGGACGGTTTCGCGGATCATTTGCTGCACTTCGGAAAGTTCAAAGTCCATAACAGTAGGTATTATTCCAATTCGATCAGTCTGGTACCGGCCTCCACCATGTCGTCGAGTTTCACCAGGATCTTTTTGACTGTTCCCTCTCTTTTAGAAAGGATATTATTTTCCATTTTCATGGCGTCGATCACCAGCACTACATCTCCTTTCCTGATCTGATCGCCCTCTTTGATGTTGATCCGGAAGATGCGGCCCGGGATCGGTGCCATGATCCGGTTTTCATTGCTTCCGGCTGCTGAAGCACTGGCATGGGCAAGCGATTCATCGGCAAGCAGGTCGTTGCGCATCAGCAGAAATTCCTGCTGATTGATGATTACCCGGGAATCATCGCCATCCGTCCTGGAGATGCTTGCAAAAAAACTCCGGTCATTCACGCTGAAATCCACTTCCCCAAAGTCGATATAAAGCAGCCCGACCCGGTAGTTTTCGTTGTTGATCGTAAATTCATAGTTGCCGTTGGCCAGGGTTCTGATCCTGACAGGAATTTCCTTCCGGTCATGGATAAGGGTCACCGACATGTGATTTCTCCAGTAGCCAATGGATGTCCACACACTGTTTCCATTGGTGCGGGCAGGTTCAGTGGTGATGGACCTTTGATTCAATGTATAGACCAGGAAGCCTGCCAGGGCAATGGGCAGTTCGACGGGTTCTTTACTGTGTGCGGTTCTGCTGGGGGCTTGTTTTTCTTTCACGGCGGTTGTCTTTTTTCTGGGTTCACCTTGGGATTTCATTTTTTCAATTTCCTCGAGGAATCTTTTCTTTGCCAGTCCTGACTTATAATCACGGTACTGCGTTTCGTGCATGGCAAATTCAAAGAGCTCTTCATCATTTTTCCCTGTATCCCAGCCCAGTTGGATCATTTCCGAGCGGTATTTTTCCAGGGCATCGGGATAGAGATCCTGGGGTGTTCCCGAGTAGAACTCCTTGCCTTTCTTTTTTGCCAGTTCAACGATTTCAGGTGCCAGTCGGCCGGGCAGTTTGCCTGCTTTACCCAGGATCATGCTCCAGGTGTTTTCGTCCATCATCGAATACCGTTCTTCCCCTTTTGCCAGTTGAACGATATTCAGCAGGGCCACGTTTTTCACGTATTGACTGAAAGGAGTGACCAGGGGAGGATAGCCCAGTTTCGGCCATACGAACGCTGTTTCCTCAAAGAGGTTCACCAGCAGTTCGTCCTCTGTGAGTTCGTTTTTATGGTGTTCCCGCAGGGCCATGTTGATGGCTGCATGCACACCCTTGAGGTCTGCCATCAGGCTGCCCATCATGCCTCCGGGGAGCCCCGACTGGATCATGAGCGAGCTTACATACCGGTTCTTGGGATCGATGAAGTAGCCAAGGAAGTCATCGATGAAGCTCTGGTTCAGTGCCCTTGCTTCCATATAGGCGTGCATATTGATCTCCGGTACGTCAAATCCGGCATCTTTCAGCATTTCCTGGATCGTGATCACATCGGGGTGAACCATACCCCAGGAAAGAGGTTCCATGGCCACATCCAGGATATCGGCACCGGCTTTTGCCACCTCCAGCATGGAGGCCACCGAAAATCCCGGGCCGGAATGACCGTGATACTGAACCAGCAGATGGGGGTATTTATCTTTGATTGCTTTGACCAACCGTCCGAGCAGAACAGGCCGTCCAACGCCCGACATATCCTTCAGGGCGATTTCATCGGTACCGAATTCCACCGCCTGGTCCACAACATTCATGTAGTATTCGACGGTATGGACGGGTGAGTGCGTTATACTGAGTGCGGCCTGTGAGATCATGCCTGCGGCTTTAGCTCCCCTGATGTATAATTCCAGGGT
>JAGONC010000048.1 GCA_017993235.1 Lentimicrobiaceae bacterium | reverse complement strand
CGTCTAAATATCATAACGTAGAGGGATTAGGTATCGTTGTTTACCTGCCGTCGCTATGTGTATATTATTTACAGCTTCCACAGGGGCAGTGATCGTTTCTGCCGACTTTTTTCTCCACTTTGACCGGCATCGGCCGTTGTTTTTGCTGTGTATCCGCATGGGATTGTGAAAGCAGGTCGGTCCTTTCTTCCTTCAGGTTCCTCAGGTTCCCTCTTCCCCGTATCTGAGCTTCCCTGACCTGGCTGGATTCCCGAACCGGAAGGTTGGCTGTGATAATGAAAGAGATACTATCTCTGTTGATCTTTTCCAACATATTCTTAAAAAGCTGGAAGGACTCGAACTTGTAGATCAGCAAAGGATCTTTCTGTTCATAGGTGGCAGCCTGGACGGATTGCTTGAGATCGTCCATTTCGCGCAGGTGTTCTTTCCATGCGTCGTCGATCGTAGCCAGTGTAACGCCTTTATCGATCGACAGTGCCACTTCCTTGCCCTGGCTTTCGTATGCCTTCTTCAGGTTGGCGATCACGTTCATCGACCTCCTCCCATCGGTGATGGGGATGGCAATGTTCTCATACTGGGAGTTGGTTTCGAATACCTCTTTGATCACCGGGTAGGCCTGCTGGGATATGTATTCCCGTTTGGTTTTGTAGCGGTCATAGACCTGTAAAAAGATCTTTTCCGTCATGGATTTGCCATCCTGTGCGTAGAATGTTTTTTCATCCACCGGGGAGTCAATCTGCATTGTCTTGAGCAGCTCAATCTTAAAGCCGTCAAAATCGCGCTGCTCCTGGTAATCACTTACGATCTTTTCGCAAAGGTCATACATCATGTTGGAAATATCCACTGCAAGGCGTTCTCCGTAAAGGGCATGACGGCGTTTGCGGTAGATCACCTCCCGTTGCGAGTTCATCACGTCGTCGTATTCCAGCAATCGTTTTCTGATCCCGAAGTTATTTTCTTCAACTTTTTTCTGGGCGCGTTCAATGGATTTTGTGATCATGGAGTGCTGGATGACTTCTCCCTCCTTGATCCCGATCCGGTCCATCACTTTGGCAATCCGTTCAGAGCCGAACATCCGCATCAGGTCATCTTCGAGGGAGACGAAGAACTGGGAGCTACCCGGGTCTCCCTGCCGGCCGGATCGTCCGCGGAGCTGCCGGTCGACCCGCCGGGATTCATGGCGTTCCGTTCCGATAATGGCAAGACCTCCAGCGTCTTTCACGCCGGGGCCCAGCTTGATGTCGGTACCACGTCCCGCCATGTTGGTGGCAATCGTCACGGTACCGGCCTGACCGGCTTCCAGGACGATCTGGGCTTCCTTCTGATGGAGTTTGGCATTCAAAACATTATGGGGAATACGCTTCATGTTGAGCATTCGGGAAAGGAGCTCGGAAGTCTCAACCGAAGTTGTACCTACCAGAACCGGGCGGCCATGCTGGGTAAGCTGAATGATCTCATCAATGACTGCATTGTACTTTTCCCGTTTGGTTTTGTACACCAGGTCCTCCCTGTCATCGCGGATCACCGGTTTATTGGTGGGGATGACCACCACATCCAGTTTATAGATGCTCCAGAGCTCTCCTGCTTCGGTTTCCGCCGTCCCGGTCATCCCCGCCAGTTTCTTGTACATCCTGAAATAATTCTGTAGTGTGATGGTTGCGTAGGTCTGGGTGGCAGCTTCCACCTTGACGTTCTCCTTTGCTTCAATGGCCTGGTGCAGTCCGTCGGAATACCTTCTGCCTTCCATGATCCTGCCGGTCTGTTCGTCCACGATCTTGATCTTGTTGTCCATGATCACATATTCCACGTCTTTTTCGAACAGGGCATAGGCACGCAAAAGTTGATTGACCGTATGGATTCGCTCAGATTTGATGGTAAAATCCTGAAGAAGCGTGTTCTTTTTTTCCATTTTCTCCACGTCGGTCAGGTCTGAACGTTCCAGTTCGGCAATCTCGGCGCCGATGTCGGGCAGGATGAAGAAAGCGGGATCATCGTAATAGGCCGTCAGCAGATCAATTCCTTTCTCGGTGAGGTCGATGGTATTATGTTTTTCATCGATGACAAAATAAAGCTCGTCATCAATGATGTGCATGTTTTTTTGCTGTTCCTGAAGGTAGAAGTTCTCCGTCTTTTGCATGAGGGAGCGCATACCCTCTTCGCTGAGGAACTTAATCAGCGCCTTATTTTTAGGCAGGCCACGGAAGGCCCGGAAAATCATCTCGCCTCCCTTTTTCTCTTCTTCGGGTGAAGCCTCGGCGTGAAGCAGCTGTTTGGCATCTGCCAGGATTTTGGTGACCAGGTTACGCTGGGCGGTATAGAGTTTCAGAATATCCGGTTTCAGTTCATCGAATTCCTGTTTATCTCCCTTGGGTGTAGGTCCGGAGATGATCAGCGGGGTACGGGCATCATCGATCAAGACCGAGTCAACCTCATCAACGATGGCATAGTTATGCGGACGCTGGACCAGCTCGTCCGGATTGCCGGTCATGTTGTCGCGGAGGTAATCAAATCCGAATTCATTGTTTGTCCCGAAGGTAATATCCGCCTGATAGGCATTGCGGCGCGCCACAGAGTTGGGTTCATGCCTGTCGATGCAATCCACGGTCAGGCCGTGAAATTCGTACAATAAACCCATCCATTCCGAGTCACGTTTGGCCAGGTAATCGTTCACGGTGACAATATGCACGCCTTTTCCGGGAAGCGCATTCAAATATACCGGCAGGGTGGCGACGAGCGTTTTTCCTTCCCCAGTCGCCATTTCAGTAATCTTGCCTTCGTGAAGTACGATCCCTCCCATAAGCTGCACGTCATAATGCACCATATCCCATGTGATCATATTTCCACCGGCCATCCATTTATTCAGATACCGGGCCTTATCTCCATGGATGGTGATGTTGTCCTTTCGGGAGGCAAGGTCGCGGTCCATCTGGGTGGCGGTGACTTCCACATATTCATTTTCCTTGAATCGCTTTGCCGTTTCTTTCATGACGGAAAACGCTTCAGGAAGGATTTCCCGAAGGACCTGCTGCGTTTTGTCGTAGCTTATTTTTTCAAGCTGATCAATTTTTTCGTAGACCTTTTCCTTTTCATCCACATCCATGTCCGGATTTTCTTCAATGGAATTCTTCAAATGAAGGATCTTATCTTCCTCTTCCTGGATGGCATTTTTGATCATCTGTTTGAATTCGGGTGTTTTAGCCCGCAGATCATCATTGGACAGCAGGGTGATTTTTTCGTAGGCTGGTTTGATCTGGGCAAGCATCGGATTGATGGCATTGATGTCCCTTTGCGATTTACTACCCAGGATCTTATTCAGAAAACTTACCATATGATCAAGCTTATAGAGAAACTATTGGCCAAATAAGGTACAAATTTAGTATAATTTACGGCAGGGTCAAAAAAGAGATGGCGTAAGGGGATCAAGATCCGTTACGCCATCCATCTTTCAGTATTCATCTTCATGAAAGAAGAAATCCTCTTTGGTAGGATAATCGGGCCATAAATCCTCGATACGTTCATAAATCTCGCCTTCATCTTCAAGTTCCTGGAGGTTTTCAGTGACTTCCTGAGGGGCACCTGAACGGATGCACCAGTCGATCAACTCATCCTTGGTGGCTGGCCAGGGAGCATCTTCCAGTTTTGAAGCAAGCTCAAGGGTCCAGTACATAATCCGAAGAATTTAAGGGTACAGAATTTTTTGCAAAAGTAATTTTATTTTATTAAAAAATGCTGAAAACAAAATAAACTTAATGATGAAAAATAATTCACTTAAATCCTTGCTTTCCAGGCAGTTTCAACTACGTTGAATTCCTTGCTTAGTTTACGGCTGAGGATGAACAGGTAATCCGACAGGCGATTCAGGTATTTTATGACCAGCGGATCGACTGGTTTTTCGTTTGCCAGTCTGATCACCAGGCGTTCAGCCCGGCGGCAGATGCACCGGGCGATGTGGCAATGTGAAACCACAACATGACCACCGGGAAGGATAAAGGATGTCAGAGGCGGGAGACTTTGGCTCATGGAATCCATTTCCTTTTCCAGCAATGTGACATCACCTTCGGTCAGGAGCGGCAAATGGGAGAAATCCGCTGGATTCTCAGCGGCCAGCAAGGATTCAGCGGTGAAAAGCCGGTCCTGGATCTCCAGGAGAATATCCCTGGTATGTGCGTCAATATGAAGATCCCGTAAAAGCCCCAGGTACGAGTTCAGCTCGTCCACAGTGCCGTACGCTTCGATCCGCGGATCGAACTTGGGCACCCGTTGTCCTCCGATCAGAGAGGTTTCTCCCTGATCACCCGTTTTCGTATAGATCTTGATTTCCTCTGCCATTAGCAAATTCCTTTTTGCTCATCTTCAACCGAAAAGCCGTTGACGTACACCTCTCATGGCATGCCATTCACTGCCATTTCCTCTTTTGCGTAGTCAGCCATCGTGAATATCTTTTTGTTTACTTCATCGCTTGCCACCAGTCCATCAATCAGTCTGATGATCCGGTGGGCATGCCTGGCAATGGATTCCTCATGAGTCACAACGATGATGGTGTTTCCTTCCGCATGAATGTGTTCGAGCACTCCCATGATTTCGATCGATGTTTTAGAATCAAGGTTACCCGTAGGTTCGTCAGCCAGAATGAGGGAGGGATTGTTGACCAGAGCGCGGGCAATGGCAACACGCTGCCGCTGACCTCCGGAAAGTTCATTGGGCTTATGCAGCATCCGGTCTGTAAGTTTGACATTTTCAATGACCTCTTTAGCTCTTTCCATGCGTTTAGATTTACCGATGCCGGCATAGATCATGGGAAGCATGACATTTTCCAATGCAGTGGAGCGGGGCAGGAGGTTGAAGGTTTGAAAGATGAACCCGATTTCCCGGTTTCGGATCTCTGCCAGCTCGTTGTCATTCAACTTGCTGACATCATTGCCGTTAAGGTAATAATGGCCGCTGGTGGGTGTATCAAGGCATCCCAGGAGGTTCATCAGGGTGGATTTACCTGAACCTGAGGGCCCCATCAGCGCCACAAATTCGTTACGGTAAATAGTGAGTGTAATGGATCGGAGTGCTTTTACGATCTCTGTTCCGACCTTGAAATGTCGTGTTATATTTTCCAGCCGAATGACTTCTTTTTGTTCCTGCATAGGAAAAAAATTTTGAATGAGTAGTCAAAGATAATATTAAAATGGTAAACGTATAAGGAGATGAATTTAATATGAAATGGGATTCAAATATTGAAACAGTTGAAATCGGCGATGGTGCGTGCCACTTTCAGGATGCGGTTGTAGGCGCGGGCCGACAGGCTCAGCCGCTGCATGGCATTCCTGAGCAATTCCTCACCGGCTTCTCCCACCCGGCAGATCTTCCGGGTGAGTTTGGTGGACATATGGGCATTGCAGTAAACTCCCTTTTCGTTCTCGAATCTTTTTTCCTGGATCAAACGGGCAGTAATGACCCTGTTGCAGATGGTCTCACTTACCTCGGCTACACGTTCCTGGTTCAGCTCCTTGAAAGGAACGGGGATGACCTCCACGTGCAGATCGATGCGGTCGAGCAGCGGTCCGCTGATCCGGTTGATGTATTTCTGGACCAGTCCGGGCTGGCATACACATTCTTTGTCGGGATGGTTGTAATATCCACAGGGACATGGATTCATTGCCCATCTGCCAAATCGTTATCGAAGAATGCTATCAGGGCAAGTTGACTAATGAAAGCTATTGTTTTTTAGCAAATTATGTACTATATTTGAAAGACCCAGTTGTGTATAATCTCACCCATTTGATACAGCTCTTTCATCGAAGAGAAATAAATCTTAATCAGTAAGATTTTTTTGATCGAAGCAAGATTCATTTTTATACTGATGATCAATAATTAAATATTCCTGTAATGAAACGGCAATTAATCAACATCGCCCTGACATTTGCCAATATATTACTATCAGAAATCCCGGATGTACTGGAATATCAACCATCGTTAGAAGAAAATGCTTTTGGGACACTAACGGAAATTGAGGCAATTAGTTAGTTCAAGAATTTTATTTAATAAAGGATAATACAATCATCAATGATTTATTTTATAAAAAGATTTATGAACATAGTGATCTGCTTAGACAGAACAGATACTCTCAATATATTCCATTTATATAGAGATAAGATATCGTTTATGAAAAATCAGGTAATAAGAATTAGATTGAGCTTATTATTTCTTCTGATATTAAATATTTTACAAGCTCAGGAATACATGCCATTTCCTCATGATAGTGCAATATGGTACACGGTTTACTCATATCCATGGCCTAACCCTCCATATGTTTGGTATTATACATATCAATATGAAACTGACGGTGATACAATAATAAATCAATTATTTTACACAAAGTTATATAACGGTATTGTTGGAAGTGGATATAGATTCTATGATGGAGCATATCGCATTGATTATGAATCTGAAAGAGTCTATTATGTGGATCCAATGTATGGAACGGAATCATTATTATATGATTTTAAACTGGTACCAGGTGATACGATTTCCATAATAAATGGAGGAATAGAAGCCTGTAAAATGGTTTGTCTGGATACATCATCAATGATAATTAACGGTGTTTCACATTTTTCACTATTCATGTATGCATTTTCAGAATTCGCTGATTGTTACACTATCTGGTTAAAAGGAATTGGAAGTCTCAGTATGCCCCTTGAGACAGATATATTTTGTGGACATTCGTTTGAGAACGCTTTCGATTTGACATGCTTTTATTACAAGGGAGAAGAAATATATAAATGGGAGGGGAATCCTTATTTTGGAGAATGCTTTGGGAATAATGTTGGAATACAGGAATTCAGATTACCTGAAATAATTGTGGCACCTAATCCTGTTACAAGTATTTCAAAATTGTTTTATAAATCCAGAAATAACACTATTTGCGATTACCAAATAATGGATATAAATGGCAGTATCTGTCAAAGTGGCGTTTCAAAAGAAATAAGTAATATAATTATAAATGCCAGTAATTACAATACAGGGATCTATTTAATTAAATTATATATAGTTCAAACCAAAGAATACTATCTGATAAAATTTTTGGTAAAATAAAAATCATCCCGCCATAAAATCACTTAAAATAGTACTTCTATTGATATGTATTATCAATTATACTTTCGCGCTGACTCAGGAAAATCTTAGCTTTTATTCAACAAAAGCTTATTGGGACAATTATTACGATAGTCTAATTCAAATATATGGAATTGATAGTATGTATGGTACTGGATATAATCCATATAAACCGTAACTTTTCACCTCTTAGGCACAGTTATTCACGGAATATTGTTTAAAAGTTTTTAGATCAGATTGATAGATAGGGTAAAACGGTTGTATGTTTTTGCTTAAATAGGCACTATATGAAATCATTTTATCGCAACAAAATCATCAACGGAATTCAGTACATGTACGAAATCACCCCATACTATGATCCTGTAACCAAAAAGGTTCGGCAAAAAAGCCGGTATCTGGGTAAGGATCAGGATGGTAAGATCACCTCGGTTTCTTCCTACAGTGAATTGATCCATCTGTTGGAATGGGGGTATAACCGGAATCAGCATGACCTGGAATTTTCCACGCCCCATGCTCACAAGGATGAAACGCTCAAAGGATTGATGTTTGTAAGCCTGTTGGCGCTGATCATCCGCATGAACATTATGAATGTGTTGAAGCAGGCGGATAAGCTCAAGGATTACAACTTTGAGAAAATGATGTTGCAGTTGGAAAAAATCAAAGCAGTGGTTACCGAAGATGGTAAAGTGTTCTACTCGGAAATAACTAAAAAGCAAAGAGAACTGCTCGAATTATTCAATGCTGTGCCTGAAGAATGAAAAGTTTCGGTTAGACGGATTCACATAATCACAATCAGGGAGTTTCTCCAAGGAACTCCAAACCAAATGTAGCGCTGATCCTGAAAATAAGTAATTTATTTCCCTTACGCAAGAAGAAAAATGAAGTGGCAGATTCCTCGCTTGGCCTGTAAATTCCGCATCTGTCGTTATTGTTTGCCAGATTAGCAGCGACAAGCTGAACCACCCAGGGATCTGCGATCTTCTTGACAGTTTTTGTAGCTTCCGCTTGAAATATCTTATATAAAATGTTAGCTCCCAGATTCATGAGACCTGCTGCAAGGGCCGAGGGAGCTGCTATACCGGCGGTGGCACCGCTGGCCGTTTGCCCGGCAAAGTCGGCTCCGCCTTGAATGATCCCTTCCACTGCAATGCGCACATTGTCCAAAGCTTCCATGTTTTTAGACTTAAGATAGGCGTCATTATCGGCCACCCACTGAGCAAACAACCTCGCGCATTGGTCCTGTTCTTCTCTTTCCCTCTGTGCACGTTGCCGGGCTTCTTCTTCCAGCCGTTGCCGGGCCTGACGCTCGGCTTCACGGCGCTGCACCCCAAGGTCGCTGATTTCTCCAGCCAGACGTGACAGTTCATTTTCTGCTTCCGAAATGCCGTCGCTATCCTCCCGGGCCTGATCGCGGTAACTTCTCTCATTCTGCCGGTGCCGCAGGGCCTGCTGCCGCTGTCGCTCCTCAATCCCTCTTTTGGCTTCCAGTATTTGATTGAAATGGGTCCAGAACATCGACAATTGAGCGCTGCTGATGGGACATTCTTCCAGGAATCGTTCCAGCTGACTTTTAAAGGTACACAGGCTGGGATGCTGGTCGCACCATCTCATGAGCGGGCCCATTAGGTTTCGGATCTGTCGGCACAGCTCATCCCTTTGCAGCGAAAGAGAGGCATTTTGGGCGACGATTGCATTTCCGGAAGCCAGAGCTTCCCTGGCCTGGTTGACCAGTGCCTGGAGCCGGTCACATTCCTCCTGAGTACTTTGCAACAATCCTGGTAGCTCATTCAGTCTGGCGCGCATCCCACGCAACTGCTGATTCAGTGCCTGGATGGCCCTGTCCTGGGCCCAGACATCGGATGCGATCTCTGCCGGTACGGCTCCTCTGTAATAATCCACTTTGTTGCCGCTCCGGAGGATGAGTCCGTAAGCATACTCAAGGTCACCCTGGGCATTGATACTCCGGTGACCGGCATATGCGTACCCGGCCTGTTTGTAATACGTAAAGATCGCATGATAGGCGCTCAGGCGGTCCTGTTCCAGTGCAGGTATTCGTTCCCGCAGCTCTCTTTCCTCATCCTGAAGTCTTTGCAGCTGAGCAAGACATTCAGCCAGCGCGGCTTCAAGACGATTCAGCTCCTGCCGCAGGCCTCCGGTATCCGGTATGGCAGGGAGTTGACCCAGGGAGTCGATCAGGCTCCTCAGACGGTTCTTGTAGAGTCCCTCCATGGTATCCAGGATCTGGTCAATGGCTTCCAGATACTGAACCTGGTTTTCATTTTCAATGGCCCGGTTCCTTTCCACGATAGCCATCGAGTCCTGCTGACGGCGATGGTTTTCGAGCATGCCGTGGCGCACCCTGAGTCCAGAGGCCCGACGCTGCGCGTCTCGGATCTGTTCATCAACCCTGGTTACCTCCGGTGAATTGGTGATCTGGGGATCGCTGTCAGTGTAACGGTTTGTGAAATAGGTGTGGGCCTGTGCCAGCTGGTTGACTCCATAAGGAATGCTGGCTCTGACGGCATACAGCCCCGGCCCTGAATCCATCTCGCGGATGTACCCAAATCCATCTTCAGGTGTTGTATCGGCCACTGTCTCAATCAATATGCTGTCGTACAACCGGTAGGTTTCAAACAGAACAAAATGGGGCTTAAAGGATCCGGCAAAGGTGAGATTCACCGATAACTGATCACCCATCTCAATGGGTTCAGGGATTTCGTCAAATTCAATAAAACCGGGAGGGATCACCGATGGAAATTCCTCCGGGGGGACAGGCTTTTTGCTGATTCGCCGCTGCAGTTCATCGCAGACGAAGGCTGGTACCAGGACAGGGTGACCGTTCAGGTCACAGTCCACAATGCGTTCTGGATCCACTTCAGGCTGTTGAGGCTGTTCGGGAACGATCAGGTCGGAGGTGACCGAAAAATCTCCCCTGCGTTGCCCGGTGATGATAAAGGTACGCTGCCATGTACCGTTTTCAGCGATCTCATCAGGAGAGATGGAAATGATCTGGCTGTTGCCTCCATCTAAAGAAATAATGTCTTGTGTGGTGTTTTCAAGGGTGAAGTCGGGGATTTGCTGCATACCCTGCAAACCGGTGATGGTGACTGTGATGGCTGTTTGCTGGCCAGGAAGAAGGTCTGTCTGTCCGGCTTCCAGCGACAGATCCACAATATTTACCATCTGACTTTCCTGCCATTCTGGGGTGAATAATTCTACCTCGGTTCTGCCTGGCTGAATATCGGGACAGCTGAAGAACAATTCAGATTCATTCACGGCAAGCAAGTTTGCTGATTCCCCTCCTAATCGAACCTGAGTGCCCTGGAAAGTACCCGAAAAGGGGCCTGTGATCTTCTCGTAAAATCCTTTTTTTATGATCCCCGGAATCTGAAATTCAGTGTAGTGTATCACAGATGTAAGGTTTATAGCACAGGATTGAACTGGTTTCCAGTCTGCATCCAGAAGGTTAACGGAAATCCCGGATGTACGGGGAAGTTTTATTTCAAACTTACCTTCCTCTTTGATGATTGTATCCCCTATGGCAATGGTGTATGTCCGGAGGGTGGCCAATTGTTTGATCCGTTTTTTCTCTTGATTGGATCCAGGGATGTAAATCACACTGCCCCCTGCCAGTTCGGATGGAGCGAGTTGTTCCGTAAGGAGCAACTGTATCTGGCCGTCAGGGGTTTGAAAAGTGATGGATGTCAATCCATTGTAGGTTCTGACTTCCTGTGCCTGGATTCTCAAGGGTAATCCGGTTGTTAATAATATACCGGTTAAAATAATAACTGAGAGGTTCAAATGATTGTGCATATTTTCTATGTTGTTATATGATTGCATAAAGATAGTGAAGATTCGACCTGAAATCAAGTTATGCTACTGTGAAAATGTTCATAGGCTCTTCGTATCTTTACACCTGAGCTGATATGGATGTACATGAGGAAATTTATTTCTGTTTTGCTGAATCCCTGGGCACTGGCGATCCCCTTTGCCATTTTGGTCATTCTGTTTTTGCCTCCTGTGACAAAATATAAGGCAGCGATCAAAAGCAGAGAGTCCCTTCCGGGTACCTGTTTCTTTTTTTCCGACCTGGACGGGGATGGCCATGATGATCTGGTTTTTTATATTTCAGCGCGTTATTCCATAGCACCAAGACAGGTGCATGTGTATGATATTCATCAGGACATGATCAGGCGGTCAGGCTCGTTTGGAAACAACCTCCTGGAGCTGAAAGTGGCTGATATCAATGGCGATGGGTATTATGAGGTAATGGGCAATAGTATGACGCGAAGCGAGGGAACTTCCTCCTCTGTGGTTACGGCAATTGCTTAAAGCAAAAATACCAGTCCAAACAGCGGATATCCCCCCTTTTATAGGCCTCCTCTCGTCATTTGGCATCCTCAATGGTCTGGTGACTTCTGTAGATCGTCAGCATAAAGTTCACCATTAAAGTTATAAATTTAAGGTGAGGTTTAGAATAAAATGTTTCATTAAAAACCACACACCATGGAAGAAAAGACCACCAAACCGACAGCCACTCAGGTTGTCAAAGAGGTCCGGATAAAACCCGCCGGGACATCTTTGGATGGGTCCTGCCCACGGTACTTTTTCTGCCAGTAATAAAAGCAATTGGACGATATAGAATGATGTTTACAAAACTCCTTGCGGGTTAGGATGCCCTTATGGCATTCTTCAATAAGAGAAAATATTTGCCTCTGGCGGTCAGTGGTATCACTCATGGAATTGAGATTAATCAATCCGCAAAAGTAGAATCCCGCATCAGGTTATACAATATGCATCAGACCGAAGGGATACGGTGGGCCTTACCCACACCAATCTCCATTAGATCCTCGCCGATAATGAGCTTCCCGGAAAAATTCTCCTTAGCCTTTTTCAAGCGTGAAAGCGGGGTATTCCCTGGGCCGATATGGCTGAGAACAAGCGTCTTAGCCTGGCACTGCTGTGCGACTTTGCCGACATCCTGGATAGTCGTGTGAGCGGTGATGGTATGGTAGTAGAGTGGCCAAGCAGGATCACCCTCCTTTACTCCCTTAAAGGTTGTATCAATCCATAACTTATCTATGACCTCGTGGACAAGGACATCTGTGCCTTTAGCGAGTTTCTGAAGATTTCCGTTGGTATCCGGACCTGTATCACCTGAGATGACCAGCGATCCGTCATTGGTGTCGAATCGAAAGGCAAAAGATGGATAGACCTGGAAATGATCCACAAGGATGGCCGAGACTCGGACCAGATCATCCCTGTAAATTTCGAAGGGATTCATGGCCGGGCAGGTTTCTTTCCTCGTCCAACGTTTGGATGGATCAGGAGGGATGAAATCCGCTGGCCAGGGTATAGTCTGGGGATCGCCTATTTCCTTGACGGCAATGATATTGGAGAGATCGGGGTATCCAGCATCCAACACGCAATCATTTAAATTCTGGGCAAATGCTTGCAGCAATAGGTTTGTCATCTGTTTTGTGCCCGGAGTTGGAGTGATGGGCTTGGTACCGCCGCATTCCGCCTGGATAATTGAACCGGAGTATCCGGTCTGGTTATCATTCAGTTTTCCCCGGTCCCCGGGACCAATGATCTGTAACCGATTCGGGACACCGAAACCCGCCTTGGCGCCAATCATAAGAAATGTCGGATAGTCTCCCAAATGGTCCATATGTAGATGCGTGATAAAGACTGCCCGGACATTCTTGAGAAAAGTGGATAGTTCAAGTTGCGTCTTTTCACCGTTGATCGTGACGAAGCGTGCATAGTTAAACGCCTCAGCAAGCCGTTGGGTGGAACCAAATCCCAGGTCAATGATGTACATGGCATCACCAATAACCAATGCTTGCGATGCACTGGCTCGGTTTGAGCCGGGCCACCATGTCATACCACCGGTTGTGCCCAACAGAACAAGCTTGGTGTTGAATTTTGTCCTGGTAGATCCCTTACCCGCATCGGGAGAGGCCGCGAAGGACAATTTCCCTCCGAAGCTCAATAGAAGCGGAGTCGAAGCCAGGGCCCCGGCCCATTTGAGAAACGAACGCCTTGAAGTTATTACCTTTTCTGTTGCATCTTTAAACATGATAATCTCCTTTCAAGATAGGTTGATTGTTCAAGAAAATCCCTTCTGGATTCCAAACCTTTCAGTTCCAGAAAAGTTGGTTTGAGCAGTATGAAAAAATGGACATTTCTGGCAAAAAAATTCCCTGGTTTACTGTACAATAGTACTGAGATTATATTATTGTTTCAAAAAATTTTTTTCTTAGCATATGACAATTTTTTATCTATATGAATATCAATGTATAATATCATTAACCTTGTTTATAAGTATTTTAAATAAATGCAGTTAAGGCACTTGTAAATTTTTGTCATGTACCTGGCACTTTTTTATTTAAAGGTGACACATTCTTAATGTTTTTATTTGTGGGTGTTATTTAAAATCTCCACCCTACTTTTAGTTCAAGAAGGGATTCTTTCCAATCGTCCTTATAGTAAATCATATAACTATAACCAAAGCTTATATTCAATCCGCTTTTAAAAATATAATTCAACCCTATTGGAATTTGTATCACAGGATCGTAATATTCAGATCCGATTAAAGCACCAACATATGGAGTAAGTCTATTTGATTTATATGGTGTATTAAAATAATATTTACAACCTATCGAATAATAGGGTGCTTCAAAGTCAGTAATTCCCACATTCCCTTCAACTGAGAATTGTGGTAAAAAGAAATAATCCATATTTAAATATAAAAACCCGGATTTCACAGTAATAAATATGGCTGTACCAATGCTGAGACCTAATGGATTTAATTTTCGTGGATTTTTAGCATTCCCCTGGACTGTTTTCCCATCAGAATATTTGATTTTATCAATATCCACAAGATACATGGTCAATTGATAAGAACTATCACACCATGGTAATTGAAACTTAACCTTTGATTTTGATACATCCACAATATGTACATTTAGTCTATAGCCATCATTGGTGTAAATAGTATCTTGAGAGTAAGATGCAATTGAAATAACCATATATGCCATTATGTAAATTATTCTATTCATGAGCTATATTTTGCAATTTAAGTTGCCCAATACGATTATTCAGATAAAATAAAAGATTGAAGCCACCCAAGAGTATCGGTTTCCGGCATCGACAATTCCCTGTAGTTTGATACATAATCCGGATACCCGCCAATGTCGTTCTGACTGTTAATGATATGGCCGGAACCATTTGAAACTGATCTGACTATTCTTTCATCAATTTCATCCCTGTCCCATGGTCTTGCCCCTACATTCTCAATGATAAAATTTTCTACCAGGTCAACTGGCAAAATTTCGTAATCCTCGATGATTACAGGCATCTCGGAAACGACTGTCACGGACTTTTTCGTGATGTCCATATTGTTCTCATTTCGTTTATAGGCTTTGTTATCATGAATATATGCCTCTCCGAAACCAGATATCATAGCAAGATAAAAAGGGGTATCTTTACCTGCTAGCAATACATTACCGATTATACTAAGCCGGGGTGGCTCAGGCTCATGACTGCTGCCCTCGTACTCCGAAAGGTCATAGTCAAGTGCAATAGCCTGTGTCGATGGATTGTAGATAAGATTATTGATTACAACCCCATATGAACCGGTTTTAAAAAGGGGATTTCGATCGGCATTATGAGCATACAGATTTTGTATGATCACAACTTTACTCACATTATCAAATATTAATGACCCTTTCGAATGTTCACCTTCACTGTGGGATGAAAAACTAAGGGCTTCGGCAACGATATTATTGCTGAAAGTAATGTTATGGGAGGTCCCCGAACGGCCTTCATACTGTGGGCCTGAGGCGCTCAGATTTTCGTCAATCGCCCATGTAATGGAGCAATGATCAACAATTACATTATAGGCTTCTGCCCCGAATACGTTTATACCATCAGGTTCCCAACCTGATTTCTTGGGTTGATTGGCTTCTCCCGGCCTGACCATAATATGCTGAACAATAACATCATGAGTGGTAATCTGGATACTTCCTTTAATTATTGTAATCCCGGGAGACGGAGCTGTTTGTCCTGCCACGGTGACATATGGTTCGGTGATATTAAGCGTAATTCTATCAAAGTCAATTACACCTCCGACTTCAAAAACGATGATTCTTGGCCCAGTTGTCTGTAATGCTTCCGATAATGAACCGCCTCCATCTGCATTCAAGTTGGTTACTTTAATTATCTGTCCTCCCAACCCACCTTTAGTTGACGGCAATGGAAAAGATGGTTCGGTGATACCTGTCGGTGGATAAGGTTTTTCACAGGAAAATAATATGCACATTAGTAAAATTGCACTTATATTGTAAAATCCGGAGCAAAATGTACCACCAAATCCGGAGTAAAGTGTACCAGTAAATCCGGAGCAAAGTGTACCACTTTTTGAAGGATTAAAAGGGACCGGTTATTCGAGATTAGATCAACCCGGG
>JAGONC010000088.1 GCA_017993235.1 Lentimicrobiaceae bacterium | reverse complement strand
AAAACTCTTTGTTCCTCTGTTCGTAAATCATTAAATCACTCTTCCCAATAGTGCGCTGATGTCAACAAATGAAAAGAGCGTGCACCCATACACGCTCTTTCATTAACCCAGTTTAATTTAGAAACAGTGGTTAGTAATTCACCCAATCTGAGACTTAATCGGAAAAAATTGAAAAGGTAATACGCTCTTGATAAAAATTTTTTAAAAAATTTTTATCAAGAGAAGTGGTGATTTAAGAACAGAGGATTGTTGATCTTTGAGTTCTGACTTGAATTCAGAAATCAAAACTCTTTGTTCCTCTGTTCGTAAATCATTAAATCACACTTCCCCATAAATACCCGGCCCTGGAATTTGGATTTTAACCTGAAACCTGAAACTTGTAACTACCATCAACGCCGATAAATATTCATGTCATGGTTATAATGATTACCTTTACAGTGGATAATTGAAACCATATCACTTAATCTATTTAAAATGAACGATTTATTTAAAATGATCATTTCACAGCTTGGAGATGATACCGTGAGCGCAATGAGCGCACGGGTAAATGAAAATCCAGCCAACACCCAAAAAGCCATCCAGAACGCCATCCCTATCCTGATGAATGCGCTGGCACGAAACTCTTCAAGCAGTGAAGGTGCGAATTCCCTTCTGGGTGCACTTGACAGGGACCACGACGGAAGCATCCTGAACGACCTTTCGGGATTTCTCACCAACCCGGCAGTGGCCAACGGAGCCGGCATCCTGAAACACGTACTGGGTGGTAACCGCAGCAAAGTGGAAAACTACCTGAGCAAATCCAGTGGCATCAGCCTGGGTTCAGCCGGTAATCTGCTGGAAATGCTCGCCCCGATCCTGATGGGATTTCTGGGGAAACAAAACAGGTCGTCCGGAACGGGAGGAGGAATCATCGACATTCTTCAGTCGGTGCTCAGAAAAGGCCAGTCTGCCGATCCACAACAGGAAGCAAAGCAGGAATCCATTTTCAATAAGCTCCTGGATAAAGACGATGACGGATCTATTGCCGACGATATCCTGGATATTGGCACCTCGATATTTGGTAAGTTCCTAAAAAACAGATAATCATTTACTTAACACTTTTTAAAATGGGATTAAGAAATTTTATTAAAAACATCGGAAAAAAACTGGCCGGAGTTGAAGCGGAAACCAAAGAACTCAGCCCCGCTGAGATCCTGCAGAAAAATGCAGCCGCCACACTGGCGTTGAAAAACCTTCTGACCAAGATGGCTCTGCCCATCGAAAACCTGGCTGTTGTTTATAACCAGGGTAAAGTGACCCTGATGGGAAAGACCGAATCCCAGGAAACCGCTGAAAAAGCAGAATTGATCGTTGGGAATACACAGGGTGTGTCGGAAGTGGACAACAACATCGAGGTGGTGGTGCCGCAGCCTGAAGCTGTATATCACACCGTTGTGAAAGGTGAATATCTTTCCAAGATCGCCAGACAGTATTACGGGAATGCCAATCGGTACATGGAGATCTTCGAGGCCAATAAGCCGATGCTGAAGGATCCTGACGAGATCTACCCCGGCCAGGTGCTCCGAATCCCGAATGTGACAAAGTAGGGAATATAAGAGGACGGTTTATTGTACCCTACCCCTGCACCCCTTCCCTGCTCGCAGGGGAGGGGACGGGGGAGGGGTACGTTTAAATCCCCTCTCTCAACCGGATATGGATCTCTTTTAACTGCTCCTCGTCCAGCGGAGCAGGTGAATCGATCATCATATCCCTTCCGGAATTGTTCTTCGGGAAAGCAATCACATCCCGTATCGAGTCGGCCCCGGCAAACATTGCCACCAGCCGGTCGAAACCAAAGGCAATGCCCCCGTGCGGCGGGGCACCATACTCAAATGCATTCATCAGGAACCCGAACTGCTCCTGTGCTTTTTCTTCCGTGAAGCCCAGCACCTGGAACATCCTGCGCTGCAGCTCCTTGTTGTGGATCCGGATCGAGCCTCCACCAATCTCCACACCATTGATTACCAGGTCGTAGGCATTGGCCCTGACGGCGCCGGGGTTGGTGTCCAGCAGCGGGATGTCTTCCGGCTTAGGCGACGTGAATGGATGATGCATGGCGTAGAACCGATTCGTTTCCTCATCCCACTCCAGCAGCGGGAAATCAACTACCCATAGCACCTCATAACGCTCAGGATCGCGCAGTCCAAGCCGGTTGCCCATCTCCAGGCGGAGTTCGCTGAGCGCTTTGCGTGTGCGAAGAGCCTCGCCGGAGAGGATCATGACCAGGTCGTTGGGTTCGGCATCAAAACGGTGCATCCACTCTCTCAGCTCATCCTCAGTAAAGAATTTATCGATCGTCGATTTGATGGTCCCATCGGAATTATATTTTACATAGATCAAACCCCTAGCGCCGACCTGAGGTCTTTTGACAAAATCGGTCAGCTCATCGAGCTGTTTGCGGGAATAATCGCCGCATCCCTTTGCGCAAATACCCACCACCAGCTCCGCTTCCTCAAAAACCGAAAATCCCTTACCCTTGGCCAGGTCGGTGACCTCCACAAATTTCATTTCGAACCGGGTATCGGGCTTATCAGAGCCATAATGCTTCATGGCATCCGCATAAGTCATCTTTGGAATCCTTCCGATCCGAAGATCCCTGATAGATAGGAACAGATGGTGGATCAGGCCGCTGAAGGTTTCCAGCACATCCTCCTGTTCCACAAACGCCATCTCGCAGTCGATCTGCGTGAATTCCGGCTGGCGGTCGGCGCGCAGATCCTCGTCGCGAAAACACTTCACGATCTGCATGTAGCGGTCAAAGCCTGCTACCATCAGCAGTTGCTTGAACGTCTGGGGTGATTGGGGAAGTGCGTAGAACTGGCCGGGATTCATCCGCGAGGGCACCACAAAATCGCGTGCACCTTCGGGGGTGGACTTGATCATGTACGGGGTTTCGATATCGATAAATCCCTGCAAACTCAGATAGGATCGCGTTTCCATGGCCATGCTGTGACGCAGCTCCAGATTCTTCAGGTTCGGCTTGCGCCTGAGATCGAGGTAGCGGTATTTCATCCGCAGCTCCTCCCCGCCGTCTGTGTTGTCCTCAATGGTGAAGGGAGGTGTTTTCGACACGTTAAGCACTTCCAGGTGGCCTACTGCGATCTCAACATCACCGGTTGGCATTTTGGGATTCTTGTTGCTTCTTTCCGTCACCTGTCCGGTTGCCCGGATAACATATTCCCTGCCCAGCTTCCGTGCCTCCAGGCACAGGGAGGGGTCAACTTCCATGTTGAACACCAATTGGGTGATGCCGTAACGGTCACGGATATCAATAAAGGTCATTCCTCCCAGGTCGCGTGAACGCTGCACCCAGCCGCTGAGAGTGACCGTCAGACCTTTATGCTTCATGCGGAGCTCGCCGCAGGTATGAGTCCGGTACATGGGGAAAAGTGTTAAATATGGGATCAAAGGTAGA